>JBFLZR010000007.1:93765-160895 GCA_040756055.1 Candidatus Zixiibacteriota bacterium | reverse complement strand
TTCATCCGTTCGTTCATGACACAGCTCTCTTTCCACGGCACAACCAATCCTCCTTGATTTGTACCGTATTATAAGTGTTACCTATGTCATGAGTCTAAACTGTAACCTATGTTCTGGGTTTGTACCAAGGCCATAAGTTCAGGATGCAGTCGGCTGACGCCCTTAAATGGTGTGTCGATGTGCAGATCCGCGCAATGTATGAATCTAATATCCGGCATCATTCCCTTCCCGCTTATTGACCGCTCCCCTTGGGTGGTGTCCTACTTGTGTCAGCGTACAGTCTCTTCCCGTCTGAATAAATGCTAAACCCGATCGCAATTATCGCCAGTAGGCTACCAATAGCCAGACACAGGATAAGCACGGAGACAGGCTCTTGTTCGACTATACCACCGGTAAGCTCATAAGCATCCCAACCAAGTTTGACGGAAATAAATGTGATAAAAGACAGTACCGTCAGCGTAATCACCTGTCCCAGGACGTCTATTTTCGTCTTCTTTAATTTATAGGCCGACCATACAATAAACCCCGAACAGACTCCCGAGACAATGGAAACCAGATAGACACCGTATATAGACAGCTGAGACAGCAGATTTACTAATCTCACTTCCAGCACGACGAATAGCAGCAGAAATGCGAATGCGGCCAGACCGATCGGCGCTATTAGTAGTATTGACTGGGATGTTCCAGGCGCACCACGCATTTCATAAAGCATCGCGACTATGAAATTTGCCAGCAAAACAAACCACATGACATCTAGTAAAATCAGGATCACGATATTATACACGCCGAGTCGTTTCCAACCAGGACGATTATCCTCAATGAGACTTGGCTTGCCGGACTTGCCGTCGTAATAGCCTGACGAGTACCCCAAGACAAAGCCGCTGTCAACCGCCAGAGTCTGCGATTCGCGATGACCGTCGGTATAACCGCTCTGATATCCTTCTGTGTGACCTCTGTCGTAGCCCCTTGTATATGCGTCTTGATCGCAGCCGCTCCAGCAAAGAATGCTGACGAGCAGCGCCATCAATGCGTAGTTGCGCTTCATAGTTTGCCTCCGTATTTATTCTCCAACATAGCCATGGAAATTCCAAGAGTCGAGACCAAGATTTCTTCCCTTCCCGCTTATTGACCGCTCCCCTGAGATGGTGTCGAGACCGTGAGGTGTGTCGACGGGCGCGATGATGTTGGGTCAATGGTGTTAAGCGTTTCAAAGAAGATAAAAGAATCGATGAGGGATGTCAAGGATGTACCCGGCGGGTCTGAAGACCCGCCGGGCACAAACCCGGAGGGTCTGAAGACCGGCCGGGCACAAGGGGTGTGGATGTCAAATGGGAAGACCGTCGGGTCACAATCCCCCAAGGGGGCTCAAGACCCGACGGAACGGGCAGGGGATGTCAAGAATTCGGCCGTCGGGGCACAACATGTCAGGCCCAAAGCAAGTTTGAGCCTGCCACCCGGACGCCAGGGGGCTCAAGACCCGACGGAACGCAAAATGGCAGAACCGCTCACGATTGTAGTCTCTTGTGGAAGAGGGTTCTTCCCTACGGGGACTGGCGGAACGGGCAAGTTCGGGCGCGAGTGACTGGATTCCGTTTTTCAACGGAATGACTTAGAGGGAGGGGAATGACTTAGAGGGAAGGGAATGACTTAGAGGGAGGGGAATGACTTAGAGGGGGGGGGAGGGAATGACTTAGAGGGGGGGGAGGGAATGACTTAGAGGGAGGGGAATGACTTTGACCGGACAGGTTTGGTTGGTCATCAGGGCGGTTTTCATACAAGATCGGTGGTGATTGCGAGCGGGGGGGGGGTAAGAAGAGTAGCGGATGCATCGGGGCACCCAGGCGGTCAGGTCACATCCCGACACCGTCGGGACAAGACCCGGCCGAACATTGACGTGAGGTTGCCGTCAGACGAGGACCCGCCATCGGCGGGACAGCACAAAACATGTCAGGCCCAAAGCAAGTTTGAGCCTGCCACCCGTCGAGAAAAGATGGCAGGACCTTTCCGCCTTCGGCGAAAACCCTTTCGGGCAGGGGTCACTGCCCTACAAAAGAATGAAAATGAGGAAACGAAGCCAAATCGCTCCAACATTATGAGAACGAATCGAATACGAGAGAAAATCGAACACTGGATTCCGTTTTTCAACGGAATGACCCGATCTTGCCGATCGTGTCTGGCCGAACAGGAAACGCCTCTTTCCCCCCTCGCCCTCCGGGAGAGGGTCGGGGTGAGGGAATACCCGGTGAATCTGAAGATTCACCGGGCACAACAATGGGCAGGAAGTCTGGATTCCGTTTTTCAACGGAATGACGGAGGGTGGCGCAAAAATACAAAAATGAGGAAACGAAGCCAAATCGCTCCAACATTATGAGAACGAATGGAATACGAGAGAAAATCGAACACTGGATTCCGTTTTTCAACGGAATGACTTAGTGGGGGGGGAGGGAATGACTTAGAGGGAGGGGAATGACTTTGACCGGACAGGTTTGGTTGGTCATCGGGGCGGTTTTCATACAAGATCGGTGGTGATTGCGAGCGGGGGGGGTAAGAAGGGTAGCGGATGCGTCGGGGCAGCCATGCGGTCAGGTCACATCCCGACACCGTCGGGACAAGACCTGACCGAACGGGAATGGCCTCCTTCCCCCTCGCCCTCCGGGAGAGGGTCGGGGTGAGGGGATACCCGGTGAATCTGAAGATTCACCGGGCACAACATTGGTGGAACATACAAAAATGAGGAAACGAAGCCAAATTCGGATTACCCGGTGAATCTGAAGATTCACCGGGCACGAGGTATGAAGATCCATCGGGCACGAACATTAACGCAAGGAAGCCGTCAGACGGGACGTCTGACAGAAGGATGTCAAAACCTTCATCTGACGATGAACCCTGCCGGGCAGGGGTTTTGACCTACAAAAGAATGGAATGAAACATTTTCGCCAATCAAACGCGGCGTTCGAGGCGGGCCAGGCCGTCCATAGCGGCGACTTTGTAAGCCTCAGTCAAAGTGGGATAGTTGAAAACCGTATCGAGAAAATAATCAAGCGTCCCCCCGTGTGTCATCACGGCCTGACCGATGTGAATCAACTCGTTGGCCCTCTCCCCCACGATGTGCACGCCGAGAACCCGCTTCGACTTCGGGTCGAAAATCAACTTGAGCATACCATCGTGGTCGTTAATTATCTGCCCCCGCGCCAGTTCGAAAAACCGAGCCACCCCCACCTCATAAGATTGGCCCGCGGCGCTGAGCGTTTCCTCGGACTCGCCCACGATCGACACCTCGGGGATGGTCCAGATACCGAACGGAAGCAGGGTGTTGATGCACGAGGTATCCCCGCGCTTGAAAGCGTGAATGGCGGCCAGCCGCCCTTGGTCCATCGATACCGACGCCAGCGATGGAAACCCGATAACATCGCCGACCGCGTAAATATTCGGCACGGCTGTCTGGTATCGTTCGTTGACGACAATATTGCCGCGCTTATCAGTCTCGATACCGAGCTGCTTGAGGCCCAGATTCTCGGTATTGCCGGTACGCCCGGCCGCGAAAAGCAACTTGTCGGAGACAACCCGTCGGCCGCTTTTGGTGACCACGACCGGCTGGTCGTTTTCGACGAATATATCCTTGGCGCCATCGCCGAGCACCAGCGAAATGCGATACTTGCGCATGAGAAAAATCAAGTTGTCGCCGATCTCGTGGTCGAGAAAAGACAAAAGCCTCTCGCGGTCATCGACAATCGTGACTTTGACGCCGATGTGGGCGAAGATCGAGGCATACTCGCAGCCTATCACCCCGCCGCCGACAATGGTGAGCGAGCGCGGGAGAACATCGAGATCAAGTATCGACTCGCCATCATAGATAAATTTGTTGTCGAACTTGACTTGGCGCGGATGATACGGACGCGTGCCGGTGGAAATCACGATGACATCGGCTTTCAGATGCTCGATGTTGCCTTCCCGGTCGGTTACGGTTACGGTGTGGGGATCGACGATAGCGCCGGTGCCGTGGATAACCTCGATACCGTAGCGGGCCATGTTCTGCTGGATAACATCGAGCTCCTGCTGAATGACCTGCCCTTTGCGGTACATGAGTTCCTTGACGGTGACATCGGGCCTGACGCCGCCCATGAGGCCATAGACAGAGCGCTGGCGAAGACCGGAAATATAGACGACGGTTTCGCGGAGGGTTTTCGATGGGATCGTGCCGGTGTGGATACACACTCCCCCCTGCACGGAGTGGCGTTCGATGATGGCGCTGGTTTTGCGCATGCGCGAGGCCTCGATAGCGGCTTTCTCGCCGGCGGGGCCGGAGCCGATAACGACCAGATCGTATTTCTTATCAGGCAATGGGATTCACCTCCCGAAAGTTATCTATCAAAAGCGCTCGTGTATTCGCTACTAACAGCCGCGGGCGGCCATTGGTTCACAAAAGGGTCGAATTTGTGTCGGAATCGGCGGAGGGGTGTTTGAGGCGTTCGAGGTGACGGGTCATCGAGGTTACCTCGTCGCGCGATTTCTCCAGGCTCAGCGAGGCCGCTCTCAGCGAACCGTTCATGCGCTCATTGAGATGGGCCAGTTTTTCTATCGAGGCGGTGATGCTGTCGAGACATTCGCTTAAAAGCCGCCGGTTTGACCCCAACCCGGCCTCGGAATAGACCGCCGCGACGGAGGCCAGGAAGCCGTACAGATGTCCGGGCGATGATGGGATGACTTTGCGCGCCATAGCATAGTCGAATTCATCGAGACTCTCTCCGGCGACCAGTTGGTAGTAGACCGCCTCGGATGGGATGTACATGACGGCGAAGTCGGTGGTGTTTTGACCGGTCCGTATATATTTGGAAGCGATATCATCGATGTGTTTTTTTATAGCTGTGGCGAACTCCTTGCGCGCGGATTTGGCGGTATTGTCGGAGTCGCTCGAGGCGATCCGGTTGTAGGATTCCAGCGGGAACTTGGAATCTATCGGCAGCAGTTTGTCGGAGAGTTTAACGACAGCATCGACACGGGCGCCATCATCGAATTTGTGCTGTATCTCGAACAGTTGTTTGGGGAGGATCTGCCCGAGAAGATTTTCCAGAAGAATCTCGCCGAGGCTGCCGCGGAGTTTGGGCGGTTTCAGCAGTTCCGAGAGCGACTGGATGTTTTTGCCGATTGTTTCGATGTTGCTGGTCTGTGTGGAGAGTTTGCCGAGTTTGTTTTCGATTTCGTTGATGACCGACATGCGTCGGTCGAGCGTTTGGGTGCCTTCGGCGAGGCGGTCGTTGAGCAGGCGGTTGGCTGAGTCGAGCGATTCCCGAAGCGAGATGAGGCCATCCATCTGCTTGGCGATCAAATCGGCCTTGAGGGTTGCCAGGGCGGTTTCGATAGCCTGACGGGGGTCGGCAGATTTTTGGCGTCGCCAGCTGACAATCAGCCAGAGTGTAAGGAGCAGATTGACTGCCAGAAAAATTATGATTACCGTTGTGAGAGTATCCAACCTTCTCCCTCGCGCTTTGTTAGTGCGGCAGCACTCTGATTTTATCCGGAGCGATATCGGCGCCGCCGATTAGATCTTTTTTGAACCTGAGGTGAAGCGTGTTGTCGGTATCGCTGTAATAGTTTTCCGATGGGGTGATGCCCCAGATGTATTTGGCCACTAGGTGATTGGTGGCGTAGTCATAGACACCGGCCTCATTGCGGTCGAAGCGGATGCCGTAGCGGTGGCTATCGAGTTTTTCTCTGGCCTGATACTGTTCGTCGAACAACGACGAGACCTTACCATCGAGAGCGCTGTTCTTGCCGACAAGGATATTGCCCTGGGGGGATCCGGTTGTGTCTTTGACCGTGAGCGACAACCAGCCGTCTTTTTCGGTGATGTTTATGGCCGGTGATTCGAAGAGCGCTTTGCCGCCATCGATATCACCCGGATAGATGCCGGCATTACCGGCGAGCCATTGGGCCACGAAGCGATCGAAACCGGCGCGGACGGTATCCCAGTCGGGCTCGCTGAGCGCTTCGGCGAATATTGTTTTGATGTCATCTGGCGATAGTTTATAAAGGTCATCGAATTCGCCGGACAGGTACCGGTACAACTCCAGATAGTCGGCGAAGCTGATTTTCGTTCGCAGGAAGGCCGTGAACAGCCCGGCGAGCGGATAGGCCAGATCGGAGCCGGCGCTTTGCTCGAAGCCCTGCATGGTGAGAATGGAGTCGAGCTCCACCATTTGCATCTGGTAGAGGTTGCCGCCGAGCGCCAGAAGCGAAGCGGGCGCTTTACCCCATCGTCCCGCCAGATACACCGCGACACCCTCGCGCATAATCGGCAGCGTGTACAGGTGCAGTTTGCGAAGTTTGTAATTCACGAGGAAGTGGGTGACTTCGTGAAAGTGCGGGAAGAACGACGAGATGATATCATCGGAAGCCAGATCGTAGGTCCCTTTGACCAGATAGCCGGTGATGTCTTTGACCTGCGTTTCGTTCTGGCAGAGAAAATAGCGAAGCTTTTCCTTCTCCAGATGCTTCATGTCATCTTGAGACAGACCGAGCGAATCGGCCGCCCGGGTGATATAGCGGTCGAATTCATCCAGCGCCAACGTATTGACGACCGTTTCGGTAGCCGGGTCATATTTGATAAGAAGGTACTTGGTTTGAATCTCCGGCCAGCCGCTGCTGAAATAGTCTTGGGGGAACATGAGCCAGTAGTAGCCATCTTTCGAATAGGTCAAATAGTGATGCTCCAGTTTCCCATCGCCCGCGGTGAATTCCACGTTGAAGCGCATGTACTCATCGGAAGCGAGAGCGGTTCCCTCGCTCATGGCCAGGGGTGGGAATTGGTGAAGCAGGCCGGGGTTTCTCACGGCGGGCGAGGTACAGTCAATTTTGAGGGGTATGTTTATGTACTCGATGCCGAAGCGATTGGCGTTTGCTTTGCTTTCGGGCGTCCAGTACTGCTCGGCCGATTCGAAATTGCCCGACATCACCAGATCGAAATACTCCGAAAGCATCGCGGTGCCGCTTTCGGCTTTCGCGATATCAACGCCGCAAAAGAATACAAAAACGACAAGTATGAGGTTTTGCCAATGGAAACGAATCAAACGGGGCACGGCCACTCTCCTGTAATTTTGTTCGTGGGGTTAATATACAGGCTTTCTACAATCGATGTCCAGAAATGACTGAAACAAAAAAGGCCCCGCGAGGGGGCCTCAATTGGGAGGTGAAGAACTTAGAACGTAAAGCCGATGGAGAACCGCTGGGTTGATTCCAATCGGCCAAAATCCTGCCAGGCGTAGTCGATGATCAGGCGGGTGCTTGACGACAGGCCGGTATTGATACCGCCGCCCACCGTGAGGCCTTCCTCATCGTAATTGATCTTATAGCCGCCTCTCAGGAAAAACCTTTCATCGAAACCCAGTTGGGCGCCAATCGCGCCTTTTTCATCGTTGTCGTTGGAGTGCTTCAGTTCGCTGGACAGGGTCAGCACGGAGTGCGAAGCGAAATCGACATCGTAGGCGGCGCCGATTCTGAAGGCCAGCGGAAGGTCATAGGGATTGGTCTGAAGCTCGGCGCTGACCGGGTTGGCGTCTTCATCGAGTTCATCGTAGTACTGCACCACCAGGTCCGAGCCGGAGAAGGTCAGTTCCGGTCCCATGTTGGTGATGCTTATGCCCAGCCTGAGGGAGCTGACGCCGGGGCGAAGCATGGTTCCGAAATCGAAGGCAAAACCTTCGGATCGCTCATTGTGAATTTGCTCGCCGATATACTTGAAGGTAGCACCAAAGGCGAATTTTGAGTTGAGCTGCTTGGCGTACGATATTCCGGCCGTGTAGGAAGCCGCGCTGTAGTATTCTCCCGAGCCCTCCTGCTCTTCGAGAGTGGTGATTTCCATGTCATCCATCGTAAGGAAAGTGGCGGAAACAGCAAAGACGCCGATATCCTCGAAATTGCGGGCAAAACCGATATAGTTGAGATTTATATCGAGCAGGTAATCGACATTGGTGAAACTGACGGCATTATTCTCAATGGCGGCCAGACCGGCGGGATTCCAGAAGGTGGCGTAGATATCATCTACCATCGCCACCGAAGCCTCGCCCATCGCCTGGTATTTGGAACCGACGGCGATTTTGAGAAACTGCGCGCCGCTGGAACCTACTTTGGAAAATTCGGCGGACGCGGAGCCGGCCAGAAAAGCCGTCAAGATCGCTACTGTAATAATCTTTCTCATCCCGGCGTCTCCTTATTTCACTATCGCGAATCGTCCCATGTGTTCACCATATTCGGATTCCACGTGGAAGATATAGTGACCGGCGGCCACCAGTTGTTTGCTCGAGGACAACAGGTCCCATGTTTCGGAACCGGTATCGTCGTCGTGAGCGATGGTTCTGACGAGATCGCCGGCAAGCGTATATATTCTGATCGTGCACTTGTTCGGAAGGTTGTTGAAGAACAACATCGATTGTCCCTCAACTGTCTCCACCCGCGACGAATACTGGACGAAATACGGGTTGGGCACGACTTTGATATCTTTGAGTTCCTGCCCCGCCAGGGAGGCGTCGATTCCATCGACCGTAAACCGGAAGACATCGTCCGGACCGTTCAACCGGGCTCCTTCGATGGTGTACACATCACCAACGACGGGATTGAAGGTGGAGTCGTCGATTGTGAAGCGCCACCCGTAGTGGTGCGGGAATGCCAATTCGGTCAGGTTGCTGTCGGGATCGTAAAAATAGTCCACGATAATCAGTCCATCGCCGGGCTGCCATTGTCCGTCGTAGTCCCATTCATCGGTAGCGAGCGAGACGCGCTGGTTGGTGGACATGTTCCAGACCTCGAACGGAATTGGTATCTCCGGGAAATGACCTGTTTCCCAGTATTCCCACATCCACGGGGCAAGAGTGGAATCTTCGGTGAAGCGCAATTCGTAGGTAGCGCGATACTGAGCGTAACCGAAGGCGTAGTCGGGAATACCGTACCAGTATACCAGACACGGTCCATCGAAGTGCGCAATCTCTATCGTCGTAGTGCCGCTGACCGATGCCGTTTGTGAGCAGGCGGTCGGCTCAATTTCCGGGTTAGTGACCATAACCTGAATGCCTTCGGCGGTGTTGTAATCCTGCAGATCGGCGTTGTAGAGTCGTTGCCTTGCAAGAAGTGTGTCCCCGGTGGTGTTGTTAAGCAGGTGCCAGTAAGTCCGGGAGGCGGCGTCTTCGAACGTAACACTGAACTCGGCGCCGGTGAGAGCGTTTTTGTCAAAGATGTATGGGGTAACTGCTCCCTCGGAAGGGTGGTCGCTGCCGGTATAAATGTGCTCTACGGTCGAGGCGGCATCATAATAGCCGGCCGGTTCGGATTCGGGTCTTATTGAAACGACATTTTTGGCCTCGCCGGCTATTCCGTAGCCGGACTGCAAGGGGTCAATTATCTCGTCTCCCCGGTCGAAAGCGACCAGGCAGTACCAGTATTCGACGCCATTGATGAGGTCATTATCGATAAAGGTATGCGGAATCGGATCGCCCGGCTCGGTGACGCCGTAAGTGGCAACCGGTATGTACTCGATATCGAGACAGTCGTTTTCGAAGTCTCTGTCTTCGTTGCCCCAGGTTCTTCCGAGATCGTCGCTACGGTACAACTTGTATCCGGCAAAATCCGCCTGGCCGCTGAGCGGGTCGATTGCAGCTTCTGACGTGTCACCCCAACTCAAGTACACTTTTTGATTGCCCGCCCTGGCCACCAGCGATGGTGTCGGGGGCGGCTCAGGACCGACATAGTAGTTGTCGTACATCGTCTGCGCCATAGCGGCATTGGAGACAAACTCGTCGTGATCGGCTCCGGCTATCAAGGCGTAAACAACGCGCACGGTTTGGCCGGCTCCGAGGGTTATGCCTCTGACGCACTGTACGTAGTACTGGTCGGTCGGAGGCAGCGGGCTATCGAACCGGGTGCTGTTAATCAGTTCGAAGCGACCAACATCATCGGTCGGCAAGAACGACCAGTCATCGGTTCTGAAGGCGGTCACACCGATATCGTTCGGCGTTTGGAGGAGTTTGGTTCCCATAACTCCGGTTTTGACAGTCGGTCCCCATCCGGGATCAATACCGACAACGTCAAAGATGTATGCCCAGTTATCCTCGATACTGTAGACGACCGAGTCATTCATGTTGCCGTTGCCACCGGTGCCATCGAGGCCGCCGACATCGATATCCACATAGAGACCGAAGGCGAAATCGTAATAGTCGATGGCGGTGGTATTGGTTATATCGAGAACGATAAACATGAAATCTTCATTGTAGCAGTAGTTCCATTGCATAATCGAGTGGGTAAGTTCCAGACCCATCAGCGATGATCCCGATGCGGCGTCGTTGAGACGGTAGTGCGAATCCTGAAGTGAAGTCGGACCACCGGCGTTGAAACTCGAGGTGAGGGAGTTGTAGCTGGTGTTGTACTCAAAAGTCTCCAGATTAGCGCTCCATATACGCCAGCCAAAGGCCGGGTTGCCTTCGCTGAGACCGACCGTATCGGCGGGGTCAAAGTCATAGTAGCGATTGGTATCCGTCGAGAGATATATTTTGTAGGCGTCGGAACCGTTCACCGGCATTCTCATGCCTTGGAAGTCGTCTGCGGTGTTGGCCACCAGAGTGTCGCCGGTTGGGAGCACCGCGCCCATCCAGTAGTGTATTTCAGCCAGGTAATCGTGTCCGGAATTACGCGGCCACTCTCCCGACGGCAGATATCCCGGATATCCACCTACCAGCCCCCAGTTGTCGACGGTAGTGACGATATTGCCGACATTGTGCGTCACCCGATCGATCGTGGTCGGTTCCGGGGACAGCGACAACGTAGCGGGATCTTTCTGATTCGGATCGTTTTTGAGCGGCGGCATGGCCACAACAGTTGCCGCGAACAGGACAAGGGCCATCACGATGGCTATATTACATTTTTCAGTATTCTTTCGGCGTGTCATAATCTTATCTCCGGCTTAGAAGTGTAATTCTAACCCGGTTCTGATAGTCCGGGGAGGTGAATAATTCTGGGGATCGTGATCATACAGAGCGTCCCACTTATCCAATTCTTCCTGACTCAAGGCCAGAGTGGCTGTCTGGTTGAAACCATCATCATCGGCACAACCCGTCAGGGAGTAAACATTAATAATGTTGCGTCTATTGAGGAGATTATCGATTTCCACAAAGAAGCTAAGAATAGAACCGCCTCTCGACATGCGGAAATCTTTGTTGAAGCGCATATCGACGGTATAATATGCCGGCAGGCGGCCGGAATTGCGGTCACCGAGCCTGTTGCCGTCAACATCGGTCATCGTGTATGGAAGACCGGAACCATAGTGACCGACCGTGTTTATTCCCCATCCTCCCGGAATGGCGAGCCCGGCCACTTTCAAGTGACGATCGTACGGAACGCGGAAGTCGATTACGGCGGTCAAGGTGTGGCGCTGATCGAAATCCAGCGGGTATTCGGTCAGCGGCGCCAGGGTATCTTCGAGCGACGTGAGGTAAGTATAGTAGGGCTCGAGAGCATCGGAGCCAATGCCCTTAGCGACCATATATCCATAGGATAGTGAACCTGTGATGAAGTCGTTGGCGGGGAGTTTCTCGACGCTTATATCGACTCCCTTGGCGGAACCGTAATCTTCATTTACAAAGAAGGTCACGGAATTCCCGGCGACTTCGAATGACGACCGGGTGGTTACCAGGTCATTTATATCTTTGTAATAGGCGGTAATATCGAACTTTACCGCCTCACCTATCAGATGATCGAGACCAATTTCCCACGAGGTGGTGCGTTCAGGCTCGAGGTCAGGATTGCCGACCAACGGATAACCGCTGGAAACATCGCCACTCATATTGGTATAGAGATACAGAAATTGCGGCACTTGATAGTAGACGCCGTAATTCATGTGCATTACGCTTTTATCGGAAATCGGATATGAGATACCGAAGCGGGGGGACAGACGCTGTTTGGACTCTGCCTCTTTGAGATATGGCACAGGTTCACCGCTTTCGGTGATTGTCCAGGCGGTGTAGGTTACATCGGTGTTGCGGTAATCATAGCGAAGTCCGAGGTTTATAACGAAATAGTCATACTCCATTTTATCCTGTAAGAAGAGCGACGCGTAGGTCGGCTTGCTGATATATTTTTCGCCGTACGGTCGGGTGTTGTAAAACTGTTTGAAGTCCCACGTCACATTGTATTTTCGGTATTCGAGGCCGGCTTTCAGTTCATTGGACTTGTTGAACTGATTGATAAGGCTCAGGTGCAAGGCATCATAGGTAGTTTCGCGAAGTCTGAAACTCGGTTCGTAGTCATCACCGTCAGTAAAGCCGACGACCTGCATTGGGTCGCTCCAATCGACATCGTTAAGATAATTGTCATCATCGATAGTGCCATTATAAGTGCCGGTGGAATCCTCGGAGTAACCGGGCCAATCGGACCAGTAGACATTGAACAGATGTTGCGGGGCCGACTTGGTGTAGGTGTAAAACCGGTTATATCTTGTTGAGACAACGAACTTCTTATTGAAGTAGTAGTTTCCGGAGAGTCCGAGCAAATAGGACTGTTTCTCAAAGACCGGCAGTCCATCGAGATTCATATCATAGGAGACATTGTTGACATCGCGGTGGTCAAACTTTTCTCCGGACGCCTCATAATATGTCAGATTCGATACCAGCTTGACCTTTTGAAACGGCTGTGCCGAGAATTTCGCCGTTCCGGTGTAAGATGCCTGGCCGTTGTGAGGCAGGTCAGTGGGGTCGTGCAGATATTCTCCGGCAACGCTGAAGGTGTAAAGTCTGGAGTTGACACACGGAAGCGGTCCTGAAAGGTGGGCCGAGACGGATCTATTGCCCACATTCCTCAGATCACTCCAGTCGGCTGAGTTTATATCATAGGCGTGCGTGTAGCCCTGGTAAGTTTTTATGCCGCCGTGATACTCCGAGGTACCCTCGCGCGAGACGGCACTAACCACCCCCGAGAGAGCCTCGCCGTACTCGGCAGCATACCCGCCGGACGTAAGGGTCAACTCCTCCAGGGCGTTCGGAATAATGTGGATTCCGGAGTTAGCGACAAAAGGATCCTGCACCGAGAAACCATCATAGTAGTAACTCACCTGGCCGGATCGCCCCCCCCTGACGTGCAGATCCTGTTCACGATCAATAATCACGCCCGGATAATTCGTCAACACCGACTGCACGGTCACGATGTTAGGGAGTGTTTTTAGACGATCCGAGGTGAAGATCACCTTTGAGGCGGTCAGGTCTTTCTGGATGATCGGGTTATCGGCCATGACCACCACTCGATTAGAGAGCTCGACGGTTTCTTCATTGAGGGTGAAATCGACCGGGGTCGTGAGGTCTACGAGGACTCTTACATCTTTTTTTATGAGCGGCTCAAACCCGACGGTCGTGGCGGTGATATCGTACTTGCCACCGGGTATATCAATAACAAAGTATTCGCCGTCGGCGTCACTGACCGTGACCATATTGGTGCCGACGACTCGAATAGTGGCTCCCTCGATTGGTGCACCGGTGCTGGAATCGGTGACCACACCGGATATTTTTCCGGTAACACTGGCACCTACCGGAGCCGCGAGCAGACACAGCAGTGTCAGTATTATAGGGGAACGGAATTTGCTTTCGGGCATGAAAGATATTCTCCGCAAATGCATTTTGGAAATGGCGTCATTTTGTTACTGTTGAAACCTCTCTGTCGCGCGGGCGGCGCGGTTTACTAATTTATCGGTAGGGCACAAAAAATCTTTATTCCCCCTTTAGGGCAAAAAGGCAGGAAACAAGGCGCTTTTTATCCATTATGAATGGTACCGGGACCGTCAAGTTTTTCTCAAGGAATCCGATAATTCGAAAGACAGGGTGGATAATTGCGCCTTTTTCGGGCGATTACCGTAACCGCTCATCCTGTAACGAAATAAAGAGGATAGTTCTTTCATCCTATGGTCCCGAGCCTCAAAAATGTCTTATACGCTATTGGGGTTGCCGTAGCGGCAGTGGTGTCCTCCTCGACGACCTATGGCGCTCCGATAGAGATCGCGGTGTTGACAAGTGACAGTTCGACCTCAACTTTGAGGACTTTGGCCGGCGCTGAAAAGGTGATTGCTCAGGAGTATCCTCAGGCAAGTTTCACGTCGTTCACCATCGGCAGAGACAGTGTGGAGGATCAATCCACAGTGATCGCCATAAGAAGTCTCGGGCCGACGTTGATATTGACGATTGGCAGTTCGGCGACGGAATTGGCAAAGCGAAATTTCGAAGATATTCCAATAGTCTTCTCTGCCGTAAAATACCCTGAACTTTCGGGCTTTGTCGAATCCAACGAGAAACCGGGCCGGAATATAACGGGTGCGTCGCTGGACATTCCGACAGATGTCCAGTTCGGTTATTTCCAAAAAATAATCCCTTCGTTAAAAAAGCTGGGGGTTCTTTATACCGAAAACACGGCGAGTCTGATACCCCAGGCGAAGATCGTTGCCGGTCAGCTGGGTCTGGAGCTGGTAGCTCTCAATGTCGAGAGTGACAAGGGCCTTCCGGCCGCATTGGATTCGCTGACATCGGTAGTTGACGCGTTGTGGTCGGTGGCCGATCCGAATCTGTTCAAGCCCCAGTCCACCAGATATATTTTGCTTCAGACGGTGCGCAAGCAGATACCTTTTATGGGTTTTTCGAGGTATGTGGTGGAATCGGGGGCTTTGTGCGCGCTGGACTTTGACTACAAAGCCGTGGGACTTCAGGCCGGCGCCATCGCCAATAGAGTCATCAGTGGTGTATCCCCCGACAGCATCGCCGTCACCTCGGCCGATGTCATCTGGTTTCATTATAATGAGAATACGGCCAAGCGCATAAACATAACGATTCCCGAGGAGCTTGTGGCCGTAGCCAAGGAGGTGTATCGATGAACCTTCTTGGATATTTCCGCAATCTCAATTTGCAGACGAAATTTGTCCTGCCGATTTATGCTCTGTTGATTGCTGTTATAGTCTCAATCAGCGCCCTGTTGATCGAGCAGCAGTCCGATGGTTTCCGAAGAGAAATGGAGACCAATGGCGAGACCATGGTGAGAATGCTTCAGATGAACGTAGAGAGCGGTGTACTGTTTGAATCCAAGTACGAGCTTTTCAGCGCCCTTAATGTTCTGTCTCGATTCGATTTCGTTCAGTATGCATCGGTATCGAACAGTGATGGAGAGATACTGGCCAGTATAGGATACTGGGAAAAAGAGCGTTACCGGTTATCGGCTGAAGTAAAGCACAAGGACAAGGTGAATCATAACGACTGCCGGCACTTGTATTTCCAGGACAGTGAAGGCAATGAGTTCATAGAGATATCGGTACCGGTACTGTCCCGAACCGAGAAGCTCGATCGAGAGACACTGGGTATTACGGGAAATCTTGATGGGGCTATTGATCCACCTTACGTGATGGAGAAGATCGGAAGTATCAGGCTTATATTGTCGCTGGAGGTCGTGAATGAAGCCATTGCCAACGCCACCAGAAGCGTGATTGGCCTGACGGTGCTGATTTTGATCCTGTCGCTGGTGGTCCTGACATCGCTGGTGAAGTTCGTAACCAGGCCGATCAAGAGGCTGGTGGTCGCGACCGACCAGATCAGCCAGGGTGATCTCAGCCAGCAGGTTGTTGTCAAGCAGCACGACGAGATAGGTCAGTTGGCAACGACTTTCAACAAGATGGTGGAGTCACTCAAGCAATCGCGTCAGGAAATCGAGCAGTATAATCGCACGCTGGAAGAGAAGATTATCGAGCGCACGCTTGAACTCGAGGAGGCGCAAACGCAGTTGATTCAATCGGAGAAGCTGAGCGCCATCGGGCAGCTTGCGGCGGGAGTGGCCCACGAGTTGAACAATCCGCTGGGTGGAATTCTGGGGTATACGCAATTCGCGCTGGAGAAAATGAAAAAGGTCAATCCAGAACAGATAACCGCCAGGGAGTTGAACAATTACATTCGATATCTTACGGATGTCGAGACACAGGCGCGGCGGTGCAAGACAATTGTCCAGAATCTCCTGAGATTCTCGCGCTCCTCAAGGACCAGTGAGTTTGCCGAAGTTGATATCAACCGGGTGATCAACGACACCTGCACTTTCGTGGAACATCAGCTCAGCATGAACCAGATATCGCTGGTGGTCCAGACCACCAATGATCTGCCTGCCGTTCAGGGGAACGCCGGGCAGCTGCAGCAGGTGTTGACCAATCTGATAATCAATGCCATGCACGCTTCGCCGCCCAATACCGAGATTAAACTGATAACTCGGCTCAGCCCGGCTTTGGGTGAATTTGGAGGAGCGATAGAGATTCTCTGTGTGGACCAAGGCGTGGGAATCCCGCCGGAGGACATCAAGAAGATCTTTGAGCCGTTCTTTACGACCAAGGAGGTCGGAAAAGGCACGGGATTGGGCCTGTCGGTAAGTTACGGGATAATCAAGGAACATGGCGGAGAGATAAAGGTGAAATCAGCCCCCGGTGAAGGGACCACTTTCACGGTAATATTACCGGTTCAGAAAGCCCAGGCGGGGGCCGATATCCAGAGTAAGGGTTTTTTGGACATAGTTTCGGGTAAATCTGATAAGTAAGCGGCCTAATTGATGGACAAAAAGTCTATTCTAATTGTTGATGATGAAGAAATAATCCGGGAGTTCCTTTACGAAGTCCTCAATGAGGATTATCAGATAAGTATGGCTTGTGACGGCGATGAGGCCATAGAGCAGTTGTCGGCCAACAACTTTGATCTGATAATCACTGACCTTAAGATGCCCAAGGTGTCCGGCGAGGAAGTGGTAAAGTATGCCCGTGATGTCGATCCGCGTCCAAAGGTAATAGTCATATCGGGCTATTCGAGTCTTTATACCGTAAGCCAGTCCGTAAACTGCGGGGCCTGCGCGTTTTTGTCCAAGCCGTTCAGTATCAAAGAGCTTTTGCAGGCGGTGTCAACCGCCATAGGGGCCTGAGGAGTCATCGTGGTAAAAATACTGATTATAGACGACTCAGAGGTTATCAGGAACTTACTCACCGAGTATCTCTCCGATCTGGGGTATCAGGTCGACTCCGCGTTTGACGGTCAGGATGGGATTGAGAAAGCTTTATCCGGCGATTACGGGCTTGTCCTGTGCGACATTCACATGCCGCGCAAAAACGGATTTGAAGTACTGCGAGCGGTTACCGCGACCAAGCCCGACATGATGTTTGTTATGACCGATTCTCTTCCCGACAAGCTTTCGGAGCTTGCCCAGCAGGCAGGAGCATATTGTTGTCTGAAGAAGCCGTTTGACCTGACCGAGGTCAAGACGGTCGTGAAAAAGTTACTTTCCGAGATTCGCGCTTATGAGTAAGCTTGCCAACAGCGACATAAACATACTTGTGGTTGACGACGAAGAAGTGGTCCTATCTCTCGTGCGTGATTCTTTGGAAGAGGACGGATTCGTCGTGCGAACCGCTTCAGATGCTTTCGAGGCGCTTGAAAGCATTGAAGAAAGGGCGGTGGAACTTCTGATCACTGATATTCGCATGCCCCGAATGGACGGTATCGAATTAGTTCAGAAAGTCCGCAAGTCTTATCCGAACATAGCCGTAATTTTCACCACCGGTTACGCCAATCTCAATTCGGCCAAGGATGCTCTCAGGCAGGGGGCTTCCGATTATATTCTTAAGCCGTTTGAGCTTAAGGAAATGCGGCAGGCTGTCCATAACGCGGTCGAAAAGATCAAAAGGGAAGCCGACTCCAGAGAATCCGATACGCAGCTTGACCGGCTGTCGGATTTACATCACATGCTGTTCACTGTCGGAGACAAGAAGACCCTGATTACGATCTCGCTACGTTTTGCCATGATGCACTGCAATTCGAGTCATGGCTCGGTCCTTTACTGGAACAGCAATACGGCGGATGTACGCGTTCTGTCGGTAAGCGGCGAGGATATCGCGGAAACGGAACTCCCCGAACGGGTCTGGCTGGAAGGCGTAAACCACCTTGAGCCGGAGCATGTACATCAGCCCATGGTGGTGTCATCGCTGAGCGAACACCCCCTCTTCCGACACCTCGCCGATCAGAATCTTGAACACAACATTTTGCCTTCGCTCGAGCAGGATGGACGGCTGGCGTTGGTGACGCCGGTATGCCGGGGATCATCTGTCTATGGCGTTCTGATAATCTGCGTGGATTCGAATTCGGCCAGAGTGGAGGACTCAAGCCTGAGATTTCTTACATTTACGACGCACCAGCTGGCAATGTCGCTTGAGAACCTTGAGTTTCTCGAAGAGGCGCAGAATGCTTACACTCGTCTGAAGGAACTTCAGGACGAGACCATTCAGCTGGAGAAGATGGCGACCCGTGGTGAAATGTCGGCCGAGATAGGGCACGAGCTGAACAACTTCCTGGGCGTGGTGGCGGGCAATCTTTCACTTCTGGATCATCAACTCAAGAAGAAGAACTATGACGAATTAGAGCGCTATGTTTCGGTGATGGCCGACAATATCGGGAAGATCAAGAATTTTACGGCGAACCTGATGGATTTAAGACCCATTTCGACAACCAAGGAGATTGTCTACTTTGACAAACTCATCAAAGAGGTCATCGACTACTTGAAGCCGCAGAGACGATTCAGGCAGGTGACGATTAATCTGGTTGCTATCAGCGAGCCGCTGCCGTTCGAGGCCGATACGGTTCATATCCAGCAGGTTCTCTATAACTTATTCAATAACGCCGCCGATGCTATGATGGACTGCGAGCGAAGAGAGATTACTCTGAACGCGGCCCCCAACGAAGACCGTACATCGTTTCGGGTTACCATCACCGACACGGGAGTTGGCATCCAGCCCGAGAACCTTCGCAGAGTATTTCACGAGAAATTTACGACGAAGGAGAAGGGTCACGGTTTCGGACTGGTGGTTTGCAAGCGAATCATCGAAAGCCATCACGGTAAGATCAGTATCGATTCGGCTCCCGGTATGGGAACATCGATCAGCATCGACTTTCCTCTTCATCTGCACCCGGTCGAAGTCGCCAGCGCTATCTGACAAATAGCCGAAGGTCCTCAGTGACCCGTATCAGCCCCTGTTAAAATTTCCGGCTACCTCTTTGTGTGATTTCGATTCCTTTGGCGCAAAGCGGGCACTCTTCGGGCGGCCAGGCGTTGGCCGCGACGGTGGCGAGCGCGAAATACGGATAGTCGAATTTTACGGTACCGTTGGACCGGTCGAGCATAAGGCCGACGCCGACTATTTCGGCCTGGTAGGAATTGACCAGGTCAATGACTTCAAAGACTGACCTTCCGGTGGTGAGAACATCATCGACGATAACCACTTTTTGTCCTTTTTCCAGATAGAAGCCGCGCTTAAAGACTCTCCCCTCATCGCCGGGTTCGGCGTAGATGGCTTCGATGCCCATATATCTGGCGATGTCGTAGGCGATTATAATCCCGCCGGTGGTGGGACCCACGACGGTCACCGCGCCGCTGCCGCTGAATCGCGCGGCCATCTCCTGGCAGATTTTGGTGCACAGTGTCGGCTGTTTGAGCAAAGTGAATTTTTCGTAGTAAACATCGCTGTGTTTTCCCGATGTCAGTTTGAAGTGGCCTGTCAGAAGGGCGTTTGATGATTTGAACAGTTCGATTATCTGCTGCTGATTCATTTTTCCTCCAGAAATACCGCGACGGCGGCGGCGTAGTTTTTGTCATGGGTGATGGATATAAGGCAACGATAGCTTCCGATTTTTTCTTCAATTGAGGCGGGTAATCTCAGGGTGGGTTGACCGGAGGCGTTGTTAACGATTTCGATTTCGCAGAAGGCGGGTCGATCGTCCAGATAGTGTCCCAACCCTTTGATTACGGCTTCTTTGGCGGCGAAACGTCCTGCCAGGAAGATCGCTCGATCACGACGCCTGTCGAAAAGTACCAGTTCATTACCACTTAGTACCCGTTCGGCGAAGCGCCGTCCGTACTTATCGAGATCTTTGCTTATTCGCGCAACTTCAACTAAGTCAAGGCCTATCGAATTAACCAAACTTTACTCCTGTCCCGGTCGTAAATGCAGTGAGAACATATTAAAAAACGCTGCGACTCGCAACTTTTACCAAAAAGTAATTGCATTAAAGTATTGAACAAAATATCATGGGACTAAGATGGAGAGAGGGTTGACATTTGAAATTCTCTAACACTTAGCTAATGAAGGCCGTCTCTTCGACGCTGCGTTTTCGCCGTGACCCGGCCCATGGCTGGTAGCGAGACTAAATGCGATGAAGTGGCTATAAAAACCCTTTACCGTACAGTATGGGAGTTTTTCAAATAGCGGACCTCTCTCCTTAAGATAACGAAAAAAGCCTGCCGGATACGGCAGGCTTTTTTGGTAAGTTCGGTTTGCTTTTGACAGCAGCGTCAGGATTTTTTCGGGGATTCCATAAAAGACTCAGCCAGCACCGCTTTAAGGGCCGACTCATAGTCCGCTACCTCGCCCGTTGGTTTCACCACAACGATATAGATTTCGTCGCCGGAAGATACCAGGTAGAGATGGTCGCGTTCCACCTCATAGACACCTTTCTCCCTGGTAATAGTAATTCCGGGCACGGTGGCGAATACTTCTATTAGCTCCCGCAGACCTTTAAAGAGCGCGCTGAACGCATTTTTGAATTGCGCCGCATTTTCTTTTTGCAGGAAGTTGCCGTCGCTGTCGAGGTCGTATATTCTCTGCACCCCGGCGATAGAACGCATCTTTTCAGTCAACGGGGCATAGTCATTGGACGATTGTTTGATGTCCTTGAGCATCGACGGGTTGGTCTTGGCGGTCCGCTTTATTATGGTGACAATTTCGTGGTGCTGCCTCTTTATTTGGCGCTCTACTTCGCACTGTTCTTCCTGGGAGCTAATCGGTCGTTCAAGTTTTTTCTCGATCTTGTGAACAACCTGCCCATTGTTGAGGACCGTGGTGGTCAGACGAGGGTATGGCCTGAAGGCGTACTCAGTCTGCACTTGCAGGGAAGTCTGCCCTCGCTTCACCAGCGATGTCCGACCATTGGGTATGAAGCTGGATACTGTCATTTTCAATCTCTGTAAACGGGCACGGGCAGCCACAATACAACCCGTGACCCCATTTAATTTATATCGGCAGAATTAGCAGGTTGAATAACCACAAGATGCGCAAGTGAAGCAGCCCGAGTCTAATCTCATGGCCGCAGAGCACTGCGGGCAAATTTCTCCCGAAGTTGATAAACTGTCAACTCTCTCTGCGGGATCCCCAAAGTGCTTGTTCAAAACTTGCGCAATGGCATCGGGAATTGAGGAAACCTTGGCGCCATCGGCAAAAATCTGGCTGGAGCCGCCGATGCCGCGGAGTTGACGTATCACCTGCCCCACCGGGACTCCCGATCTCAGGGCCAGGGAAATCAGCCGGCAAATAGCCTCGGTATCGGCCATAGTCGTATAGCCGGATTTGCCGATGTGGGCAAATACTTCGAATGGCCGGCCGTCGCGTGTATTTACAGTAACATAAAGATTGCCATAGCCGGTTCTTATCTTTTCGGTTATGCCGGGCAGGACGTTGGGGCGTTTTTCCACTTTTGAGGAATCGATGACTGCCATGGCGCCCGCGCCACCGGTAGAAAGGACCTGGTTGGGACGCGAATTATCGCGGTAAATTGTCACGCCCTTGCATCCGGAATCGTAGGCAAGCAGATAGGCGCTGCGGACATCATCGCGGGTGGCGAATTCCGGGAAATTGATGGTTTTCGAAACCGAAGAATCGCAATGTTTCTGAAAGGCCGCCTGCATACGCACGTGCTCATCGGCCGAAATATCCGCGGCAGTAAGAAAAAGAGCCTTGACGTTGTCGGGGATTTCTTTTATATCGGCCAGCGTTCTTCGCGAAGATACCCTGGAAACGAGATCATCAGAATAAAACCCGTCCCTTGCGGCTGTCTCTCTGAAGAGCGGATTGACTTCGGTAAGCTTTGTTCCGTCCATGACATTACGTTCGAACGCTATGGCGTAGTATGGTTCGATGCCTGAGGAGCACCCCGCGATAATCGAAATAGTACCCGTGGGAGCGATAGTCGTAACCGTAGCGTTGCGCATGGCAATATTGTCTTCTTTGTAAACGGAGCCATCCCAGTTCGGAAATTTCCCTCGTGCCTTGGCCAGTTCCGAAGAATGCTTGTGCCCTTCGCTTTCGATGAAACCCATGACTTTGCCGGCCAGTTCGATAGCCTGGTCGCTGGTGTAAGGCAGTCCGAGACGGACAAGCATATCGGCCCATCCCATAACCCCGAGCCCTATACGCCGGTTTTTTTTCGTTTGTTTTTCGATCGGTTCAATCGGGTATTTGTTGCGGTCAATGACATTGTCGAGAAAATGCACCGCGGCTCGCACAACCGTTCCCAGCCGATCCCAGTCAATGCCCTCTTCGGGTGAGGATATGGTGTATTTGGACGGCAACGGCTGTTTCACGAACAGACCGAGATTGACAGAGCCAAGGTTGCACGAATCATAGGGCGGAAGCGGCTGTTCCCCGCAGGGATTGGTAGCTTCGATTACCTCCGAAGGTCTGGTGGGGTTCAGGCGGTTTACCCGATCAATGAACATGATTCCGGGTTCGCCGGTCGCCCAGGCGTTGTCGACAATCAGGTCGAAAACCTCGCGGGCATCGAGATGTACTTCTTCACCATCGATTTCATGAGTTCTGCCAGTGTGTGGATTCAAAAGAGGATAGCTTCTATTCTCCCTTAAGGCATCCATGAAGGCATCGGTGACGGCGACTGAAATGTTGAAGTTGGTTATCTCGGAGGTGTCACGTTTGCAGGAGATAAAATCGAGAATATCGGGGTGGTCCACTCGCAGGATTCCCATGTTGGCGCCGCGGCGCGTGCCGCCCTGCTTTACCGCTTCGGTAGACGAATTGTAGACTTTCATAAATGATACCGGTCCTGATGCTACCCCCGATGTAGAAGCCACAATGGAGTTCTTGGGCCGGAGGCGCGAGAATGAGAAGCCGGTACCTCCGCCGGATTTGTGAATAAGGGCGGCGTTTTTGTTGGTCTCGAAGATCTCTTCCATGGAGTCACCCACAGGCAGGACAAAACAGGCCGAGAGTTGCCCGAGAGACTTTCCCGCGTTCATCAGGGTGGGAGAGTTGGGCAGAAATTCGAGCGCCGCCATCATCTCGTAGAATTTGCGGGCGGTCTTTTCCACCCGATTTTCATCGGCGCCATACAGCCGGTCGGCCTCGGCGATATAATTGGCCACACGCAGAAACATGTCTTTGGGCGACTCGATGACTCTCCCCTGCTTATCGCGCAGAAGATAGCGCCGCTTGAGCACTTCCATCGCGTTCGAAGAAACCTGTACATCCCTATATTCATTCATATAATATCCTCTGTCATAATTGTCGGATTATAAGGTCTATATTATTATACGACTTGCGGGCCCGGCTGTTAATCACATTCTGCAGTTTTTAGTGGATGCAACCCTATATTATTTAGCTAATTACGTTATGGGCTTTCAATTGAAAGAACCGGCGGCGAGCCGAAAAACGCTTGTTATGACCGCGGGCGTAGTCTGGCTGGTCGTGGGTATTGCGCTGATTTCGATAGCGGTCTTCTGGCTGAGCGCTTCTCACGAGAGGTCATATCTGCTGATTGGCGCTGCTTTTATCGTCGGAATGCTGGTAGGGCGTTTCGGCTTCTCCAGGCTCGTCAGAAAGAACGTCGCGCGCATAAAAGCCTTGTCCCCCCACAAGGAGCGCATCTGCGTTTTCGCCTTTCAGGCCGTTGTATCATACTTGCTGGTGATAGTAATGATGGGCATCGGTTATACCCTTCGTCATTTTCCCATCCCCCACACATATGTGGCATCCCTATACCTCATAATAGGGGTGGCTCTGGTGCGCTGCGGGATCGAATATATAAAGACCGCAAAGGGAATCTGACCGATTACTCGGCGGGCAGATAGTCCGAATCGCTTTCCATTATCATCTGGAGATAGCTGACACCGCGAAGCCCGAAATAAGCTTCCGGGGCCGAGTACAGCTCATCATCGAGAGCCTGGTCGAGAGGGATAAACCCATAGCCCATATCTTCAATGGCTGTCAGCATCTCATCGAGAAACACCGCATTGAGGCGGTTTGCCTTGAGACGAAGGATGTGCCGGCAGGGGCGTCCGAGAATCTGCTTAGAAAGTCGCTCCATCCGCTCGATTTCATCGAGCACATGGTTGACATACTCGTTAAGGAGATTGTCATATTCGGCTGAATCAGGAATCGTGCCCATCTTTTCAAAACTCAGATTGTAAAGATAGTCTTCGATGACCACCGACGCGTGAACGACCGTATAATCGTTTTCATCAAGATAGAGTCTTACCTCGTCCTTGGCCTCCACCGTGCTGCCGTAGTGCAAAAACGGATATCTGAAGTAGCGGCCTTTTTGGCCAAATCCCTTGAGCATTGTTTCCAGAGCGTCGTTACCGGCCACAATATCCTTAATAAACTGCTCTATACCCAGCTCATGCAGGTCCTGATTCGAATAGGTCATATTCCCTATGATATGGCCGTTATTAAGCCACTCGCCGAGGATATCAAAACTGCCTTCGATCTGGTCGCCGACCACGAAGCCGGCCGCTTTGACGTTGTGCTTTTTCAGGGTTTCCAGCAAAAGATAAGTGATCGCGGACCGATCGGTCTCTCCGAATGATTCCGACGCGGGCAGTTCATCGAAGGTGATGCAAATTTGCTTGTTACTTTTTTTGCTCTTTGTCTGACATAATCCGTCCTCGACAGTCAGCAGAGTACCGACCAGTATGGCAAAAAACCACACCGTTATCGGCAGCAGTGATTTATTTCGAGCGCCGTCCATGTTTTTGCTTCTTCCCCATTTCATGGTACATCATAAAGTTGGTAGGTACGGTTGAACCGAAGGGGACGCCTCCGGTGATGACTACTTTATCGCCGGCCTGTGTAAGGCGATATTTCCTGGCTACATCGTTAACGGTATCGAGCATATCATCGAATGACCGCGGCTGTTCAATCTGAACCGGGTAGACCGAACGCAGAAGGACCAGTTTGGTGAGCACTCTCGGATCCGGGGTCAGCGCAATTACCAGTTGTGGGGGAAACAGATTGGATATCATGGCGGCGGTGAATCCCGATGTCGTGAAGGCGAATATCAGTTTCGTCGAGCATCCGCCATCGTGAGCGCTGACCGCCTTGGCGATAGCCTCGGTGATCTCCAGGCTCACTTTGTAGCGGCCCACTTCTATTTTAAGCGGCTGCGCGGTTTTTTCAGTCGCGGTGATTATCTGTTCCATTGTCCTGACACTCTCGACAGGATAGTTGCCGGTCGCGGTTTCGGCCGACAACATAACCGCGTCGACACCATCGTACACCGCCGAAGCGACATCATTTACCTCGGCCCTGGTCGGCCTGGGGGCAAAGCGCATCGATTCGAGCATTTGGGTCGCGACTATAACGGCTTTGTGTCTGAAGTTGGCGGCCCTGATAATCTTCTTCTGCAGATCGGGGAGTTCGGCGAGAGGCAATTCCACGCCCAGATCACCGCGGGCAATCATTACACCATCGGCTACTTCGAGGATTTTGTCGAGATTATCGATAGCCTCTTTCTTTTCCAATTTGGCGATAATCTGCTGATCTCCGCCAAAGCTCTCGATGATTCGACGAGCTTCCAGAACATCGGCAGCCGACCTCACGAAAGACAGGGCGACATAGTCGGCCTTCAGACGAATAGCGGTCTTGATATCATCTTTGTCCTTGTCGGAGATAGTGGGGATACGAATATCGCTCTGCGGCAGGTTTATACCTTTGCCCGGCAGGATCGTGCCGCCGTTGACGGCTTTGAGAGTAACCCATCGATCGCCCGACGAGAGGGCTTCGAATATCAAATTACCGTCGTCGATATAGACTTTCTGTCCTTTTTTGATTGAGCGGATTATGCCGGGGTGATTCACGGCGATGGTTTTTTTGTCCAATTCGGTTCGGCCGGTGGTGAGATTCAGCTTCTGGTCCAGTTTTACGACCACTTTGCCGTCAAAACGCTCGAGTCTTAGTTTTGGCCCTGAAATATCGAAAAGCAGGCCGACCGGGAATCTTTCCTTTTTGGTGGCATTTCGTATGGAGTTGGCGGCTCTTACGAAATCCGGGGTCGTTCCATGTGAGCAGTTGACCCGGATTATGTTCACCCCCGCGGCGACAACCTGCGACAGTCTGCCCTGCGATGAAATTGCCGGCCCGTACGTGGCAATTACTTTGGTTCTTTTCATATGGGTATTAAGTACCGGCAACAAGGGTTGAAATCAACAAAAATCCCTGAGATCGGGTCTGTGGCCCAAACGGGCGGCTAAAGTAATTTTGGGGCAGTCCGATACTTTTAGAAAGATGTCTCAATTTGAAACGAAAGAAAATTTATGCTTACCAAAGAGTTTCACGATGAAGCTGTGATCGATGTGGCAACATTGCCGGCTTTAGCACCTAAAATTGACCACAGTCAAATTGAAGAGCAGGCGAAAACAGTCGCCAAGCCGCTGCTTTTTCGTCTGTTAGTGAATGGGTCGATAACCGACAAGGAGCGGGTGTTTCTTGACAGTATCGCGCCCGCCGATTGTCTGACCTTTTTGATTCATAATAGAACGTATATTCATCCCGAAGGTCTGGAGTTGTTCCCATTCGATGTTATTGAATCGACCACCTGTCACGGTGGTGAGGCGGTCTTTTCACACCGTTATGAACCGGAGCACATGACCGACAGTCATCAGCAGTACCGAATCTTCTCCGCTATTATCAATCCTTATGAGTCTGATCACATTATTCTCGGTTTCTTTGGACCGGCGCATCGCCTGGGACGAATCGATGACGATTGTGTTTTCACGCGTATGGTTTACCTGTTCAGGGACGCCTATGCTTTGATCAAGAGCGGTATTGGCGCGGCGAAGAAACGGCTCGACACGAAAACGGCCACGTTGTTGATAGATCGCTCGACGGGGCGGGTGTTGTCGGTCAACCGGTCGGCCACAAAGCGGCTCGGCAGCCCTGACCATTCGCTGGTTGATATAAGTCTCCAGCAGCTCAAATATCACCTGTCGCCTCTCATGTCGCGGTACAATCTGATGATGGAAAACACGAATGCCGGGGTGCTTGATTTGTCCGTGGTCAGTCTGGACTCCAATATCGTAAGGGCCAAAAAGGAGAGCGAGGTGCTCTGTTCCCTTACCGGTCAGTTCACCACGAGAGCCGCCAACCTGGGTCTCGCGGCGGACTTCCTAAAACAGACAGCCTGTGAAAAGGGCGACATTGAAACGGCACAACTCGCCGCCGGGATACAGAGGGAATCCGACGCCCTGGAGCTTCTCACCAGAAGGCTGTCGTTCATGCTTCGTTTCGACAACCTTGGCGAAAGAACCCAGAACCTTGCCTCGGAGCTCGACCGGGCTATTGATGGCGTAGAAGGCTACCTTCCGACGGAGGCCCTGATTGTGATCAACGATCACGCTGTCGATTCGCATGTAACGGCTCCGGCGGATGCATACCGGATGTTGTTTGAGGCCGTTTTAACCTCCCATCTGCGCCGCGAGTGTAATGATTGTGAGATGAAAGTAACGTTCTCAAACACGGATTCGGGCAATTTGTCGGTCGTGTTCGAGACCACCTTCGACAGCTGTATGCCTGTCGAGGTCGTACAGAGTGACTGTAGCATTTTCATAGAACATCTTTCTGAAAGACTTGGTAAGGTAGTTACCAGGAATATCGCCATAGAGAATGAGAAACTGGTCACCGAATTAACCCTCAAACATCGATAGAAAGACTATGAAAACGATAAACAATACCAATAGAAGCAAGATCCTGCTTTTGAATATCACCGATGAACAAACCGGGGCACTCTCGCGCCTGCTTGATTCGGAAAAGTATCAACTGGTCGCGGCGAGTTCATCGCAGGAAGCGCTCCGGATTGCCACAGACACGGCATTCTGTCTGGCTATCGTAGGCAACGCCACCTCGACCGATGATATCACCCTGAAGAAGCTCAAATCCTCCTATCCCTGGATGGAGACTATCGTGGTGCTTCCCTCCAGCGACACCGAACTGGCGCTGGAATTCGTTCGGTCGGGGGTACATGACTGTCTTACGTCGGCCAACAGCACGGAAGAATTCGTAATGCGGATAAAGAAAGCGCTCGCGATGGGTCAGATGAAGCGGGAACTGACAAGCCTCAGACAGCACGTAGCGATGAGCTACGGGTTTGACAATATCGTGGGCAACTCGAAACCTATCACCAAATTGAAAGAAACGCTCAGAAGAATCGCGCCGACCGATATTTCGGTAATGATTAACGGTCCGATTGGCTCGGGCAAGGAGCTTGTCGCCCGTGTAATTCATCACCACTCAGCCCGTCGAAAAAACCCGTTCGTGACGATCGACTGCTCGTCACTACCCGAGAGCCTGTTCGAGGCGCAGCTTTTTGGGGAGACCTCTGTCGCGGGAGCGCCGGATTCGAGTCACAGCAAGAGCCTGCTGATGGAGGCCAATGGCGGCACGATCTTCTTTGACGATGTTGACAGGATTCCACCGTCGGCTCAGCCGCGCCTTATGAGTTTCCTTCGTGACTTTACTATCAGAGCCCAGGGACAGGCGCTGCCGACCAAACTCGATTTGAGGATTATAGCCGCGAGCAGCACCGGCCTGGCATCAATGGTGGACGAGGGCTGTTTCTCCCGTGAGTTGTTCTATCAGCTCTCCGTGTTGCCGTTACAGATGCCGTCTCTCGCCGAACGTCCGGAAGATATCGAGATGCTGTCGGAGTATTTCCTCAGGCGCGTGGCGCACGAGATGAACCGTCCGTATTTCGAGATTACCCGCAACGCGCTTGATCTGCTTATCAGTCATCGCTGGCCGGGTAATGTGCGCGAACTGGAGAATACACTCAAGAGAGCGGCGGCGCTCTGCCGGGAAAACCGAATTGATGCTGATGATGTGCTGTTTATCTCGACCGACAGCGACATACCGGTTGCGGCTTCGCAGGTGAGCACAAAGGCGCCGGAGACCAGGACAGGTCGTCTCGACGAGGGTCAGCGGACGATCATCATCAAAGCGCTCGCAGAGAACAATTGGAATTTTACGCAGACAGCGCAGGAGCTGGGCATTGGAAGAACCACGCTCTGGCGCAAAGTGAAAAAATACAACCTGAGCAAGGAAACGGTAACATCATAGCAGGGAAAGACAGTGAAAAAGTCTAAAGCCAACCACAGCGGGGGCATAGCACCTGAACAGGTCGGCACGGAAAACGCTTTGGGCGCTCCGGCAAATGGAGGCGGAGAGCCATCGGAAGTTTTTTTCGACCTGACAAGGCGGCTAAGCACAAAGTTTAACATCAACAAAGGGGTCTTGCTGCTCAAAGCCGATATGAACGCGCCGCTGGCAGCCGTTTCTACCTGGAACAACGGCCAGATGCACGAGGGGTTGTCCATCAAGCTTCCCAGTGACTCTTCCCTTTTCGAGAGAGTCGCCGAGCAGGGAAGCGTTTACACCGAGAATTTCTGTGACAGTTTCAGCGGGAATTTTTTTGAACGGAAGCTTCTGCTCGATGATGATTCGAGATCGTTCGTACTGCAGCCGCTGAAGCACGAGGGCGAGGTTATCGGCCTACTGGGATTCAGTTCCGAGAAGCCGACGGCGTTTACGTTGTTTGAAGAAGGTGACCTCGACGATATCGTTACTGATTTCGCGGGAGTGATCCGCGAGAAGATTTCCTTCTCCTAATTGGAGCCACTCGATTTTTCTTTCAGGGCGGCTTTTATTTTCTCCTTGGCGCGGTTGTGCTCCGCGTTTGTCTTAGAGAAATAGTGCCCGCCGGTTTCATCAGCCACAAAATAGTAATAATCCGTCTGTTCGGGATTGAGGGCCGCCCGCAGCGACGCCAACCCCGGAGAGTTTATCGGTGTGGGAGGCAGTCCCCTACGCATGTAGGTGTTGTAGGGTGAGTCTTTGCGCAGATCTTTTGTCCAGAGGGGTCGGTCGAGGCCGCCCAAGCCATATATCACGGTGGGATCGGCGTCCAGTTTCATTCTTTTGCGCAGCCGGTTGTGGTAAACCGACGCTACCAGACGGCGTTCGTCTTTGATGCCTGTTTCCGCCTCGACGATGGAGGCCAGTTTAACTATATCGTAGCGGCTGTGGCCGTCGATTATGTTCTCGGGCCAGATGGTGTCGGTCTGCCGGTGAAACATGTCTATCATTTCGTTGGCCACATACGCTTCATCAACGCCCCACGGAATGAAATAGGTTTCCGGGAAGAGGTAACCCTCGAGGCCGGGTAATTCGTGTGCGGCGAGAAACGCGGAGTCTTTGTCGAGCGCCATGAATGTCGTAGAGTCGAGCCCGAGTTTTTCTGCTACTATAGAAGCTACTTTCCATTTTGTGGCGCCTTCGGGGATGGTCAGTTTGACTTTGAGAAAGTCGGCTGCTTCGAGCCTTGCGAGGACCGACCGACAGGAGTTTTCGCCGGTGAAATCGTAGCGTCCGGGGGTCAACTTACGGTCGAGGTTCATCAGGCGAGCGGGATAGACCAGCATGGCTTTTGACTCGACCACGCCTTTATCGACGAGTTGCCGGGCTATCCGGCTGAGCGTGTCACCGGGTTTGATGACAACGGTGACGACGCGATCGCCGATATCAATCGTGCGGGTGTAGGCGCGGTAGGTGTAGGCAGCCACAACGACTATCAGCAGAGCCGCAAAAATAATGACAGTTTTGAGGCTCATCTTTTTTCTATTTCGTCTGCTCATATCAGTGCTTTATCCCTGCTGCGCTTTCGGCGGGTGTTCATCCAGATAGCGCTGGAGGATAATCACGGCCGCCAGCCGGTCGATTCTCTTTTTGTCCTGGCCTGTTTTTTTGCCGTGGGCGTGGATAATAGTCGCGGCCTCCTGTGAGGAATACTGCTCGTCGACTTTTTCAATCGGGCCGCTGTAAAACGCCTTCAGTTTTTCGATGAATCGGTCAATTTCCAGACATTTTTCGCTTTTGTCACCGGATTTCAGAAGGGGGTAGCCGATGACTATGCCATTGGGGCCATACTCTTCGATGACGGTGCGCAATGACTCCAGGGCGTGCTTGTCGGATTTTACTTCGAGGGTGGTCAGGGCCGAGGCTATTGTGCCGGTGGGGTCGCTCTTGGCAAGCCCGATGCGCCGGGAACCGTAGTCGATGGCTATGAATGTCCGGTTGTAGTCTGATGTCATGGGTGTAATTTAGCTGCCAGTTAAACAGCCGTCAACTTTGATACTGCCTCAATCAGGTTTTGCGTTCTTTTTTCTTGGCAGCCGGGAAAAGGATATTGTTCAAAATCAACCGGTAGCCCGGCGAGTTCTTGTAGAGGCCCAAATCAGTCGGCGGGTCGTGAACCATGTGCTGGTAATCTTCGGGATCGTGGCCGGACAGAAAGGTGAAAGTGCCGCGCCCGAGACTTCCGTGGATATATCGCACCTCGTCGTAGTTATCCGGCTGGGCCAGGATGGTGACGAATTTTTTCAGCAGTGATTTGCGAAAACCGGTTGTCTGCCCCATGAAGCCGTTGACAGTGTTCACGTGGTCCTGGGTGAGCATGGTGGGAACGGGGTCGAGTTTGGCGGCGAAGTCGAACAGGTAGAAGAAATCATCGGTGGTTCGCGGGAAGCGAATCTGGCGATCGGGGTAGGTGTCGATGTTGGAGTGGCGGTATAGAAGCGGGTCGGTGGTTATTTCGAAATTCTCGAAGGCGAATGTTTTGGAGAAATCGAGTTTCTCCTGGCATCCGGGATCGACCGGGTCGCTATCGAACTCGCGCGGCACTATATCCACACCATCGGCGGCGAGAGCGATATCAATAGTCTCCGGCGCGGAGCACATCGAGAACAGAAATCCGCCGCGGCGGACATAGTCGTAGATCGTTTTGGCGACATCGAGTTTCATCAGCGAAACTTTGCTGTAGCCCAGCTTTTTGGCCATTTCTTCGTTGGCGGAAACATCGGCCTGATACCAGAGCTGTTGGCGGAAGGCGGCGTAGAATTTGCCGTATTGGCCGGTGAAATCTTCGTGGTGGCAGTGAAGCCAATCGTAGTCGTCAAGAGCGCCTGTCAGGACTTCTTCGTCCCAGATAACATCGTATTTGATTTCCGCATAGGTTAGCGCGAGGGTGACGGCATCATCCCAGGGCTGCATCGAAGGCGGCGAATAGACGGCGATCGATGGCGCTTTTTCGAGTTCTACTCTTTCCATGTTTTCGACTTCGATTATCCGGTAGATATCCGCTATATCGCCTTCGCCGACCTGCTGATACTTGACGCCCGCGAGCAGGCAGAGATTGACGATATCGGGAGAGTAATCGATAAGGAACGAGCCGCCCTGATAGTTGAGCAGCCATTCGGCTTTGGAGCCTTTTTCGAGGGCTTTATAGACGACGCCGTAGGCTTTTAGGTGGTCGGTTTGGGATTTATCCATAGGTATAAAGACGGAGGCCGCCAACAGGTTCAGCGGGAGCAGGAGGGCTGCGAGTATATAACGGCAAATTTTCATAGTTGTTAAGTTACTAACCTTTTGCGGTCAGGCAACTACTGTTTTAACGCTAAATGGGGGGATTGGTTGCATCAGACCTTGTCGGAGGCAGGTGACCGGGGTCATGTTTGGACCAGTCGATAGCGGCCGGGGCTCACAAACTCGAGGTACCCTCTGTCCCTGAGAACCTGTAATTGCTGTCTGATCTTGTCCTTGATATGTTTATTAGACGGATGGCCAGCAGCGAGAACTGACTCGAATTTGTACACATCTTGAAGACTGAATTCCTGTTTTCCCAAAGAATCCAAGCATGACATGATATCAATGAGCCAACCACGAGATTCCGTATTGCGACTCTCCCTTAAAAAAGCGGTCTTGTTGAAGCGGCGTATCACCAGCTCTTTTGGGATAATCTTATTCTGCTTAATGTAATATAGCTTGCCGCTGTCAGGAATTCTGTTAATACAAATATTGCATCCTACCCAGCCCGCCCTGCGAGCGGTGCCGGCCAATGGCTTACGCTTTTCGATGATCTGATGACTGAAGAAATGCCGAGGAATAACCATAAGGTTCGTCACCTCGAAAACCGCTGGTTCATATGTCAGCATGAAGAAATTTGGGGCGGTGTCGCTTCCCACACGTTGCATCATGGAATCAAACGCACCGTCGATGATCTTGCGCCCAATCTTGCTTTTCTTGCTCTTGAGTTCGTAGTCCTCCCTGCACCCCGCACAAAAGAAATCGGCTACCGGGCGACCGGGCTCGTATTGTTCGACATTCAATCCACACCCAGGACAATAAACCTCCGAGGCGACCCATGCCTCAGACATAATGCGAATTTGTTGGGATGGGCTTTTGTAATATTTCGCCAGTTTCAGATTAAAAGTAGTGCGCATACGATCTTCGATGCATGGGTTCATGCTTTACGGACACACAATGCACCTTCATTTTTAAAATCGCAAGCAGTAAAGGTTTTCGTGTACCCGGGTTGGTCCCCGCTACCGCTCGATTTTGAGGGCGGCCAGGAAGGCTTCCTGAGGGATCTCCACCCGGCCAAACTGCTTCATCCGCTTCTTCCCCTCTTTCTGGCGCTCCAAAAGCTTGCGTTTGCGGGTGATATCTCCCCCGTAGCATTTGGCGGTGACGTTTTTGCGAAGCGGCTTGACGGTGGCTCGGCTCACAATCCGGCTGCCGATAGCGGCCTGAATGACAACCTCGTACATCTGGCGAGGTATCAACTGGTGGAGCTTCTCGTTCATGCTCAGGCCCCATTTGTAGGCGCTTTCACGGTAGATGATGACCGAGAGAGCATCAACCGGCTCGCTGTTTATCAGGATATCGAGTTTCACCAGATCAGAGCGCTTGTAGTAAGGAATACCGTAATCGAACGAGGCATATCCGCGGGTAACGGATTTGAGTTTATCGTAAAAATCGAAAATTATCTCTGAGAGCGGAAAGGCGTAGGAAATACTCACCCGCTTGGCGGCCAGATATTCGGTGGTTTTGTACTCGCCGCGCCGCTCGGTGCCCAGTTTCATTATGGCGCCGATATAATCATCGGGGACAATCACCTGAGAATCGACGAACGGCTCCTCGACATAATCGACAAGATTCGAGGGGGGCATCTTGGCCGGGTTGTCCACAACGGTCATCGAGCCGTCATTTTTGAAAACGTGGTACTCCACGTTGGGGACAGTGTTGATGATAGTCTGACCGTATTCGCGCGAGAGCCGCTCGGTGACGATTTCCATGTGCAAAAGGCCCAAAAAACCGACGCGGAAGCCGAAGCCGAGAGCAGTCGAAGATTCCGGGGTGAATTTGAGCGATGAATCGTTGAGGGTGAGTTTTTCGAGGGATTCCCGAAGGCGGGTGTAGTCTTCGGCGATTGCCGGGTACAGACCGGAAAAGACCATTGGTTTAACATCGACAAACCCGCTCAGCGCGGTTTTGGCCGGGTCTTTGGCGGTCGTTATCGTATCGCCTATTTTGGTATCGGCGACTTCGCGAATCGAGGCGAAGAAATAGCCAACATCGCCGGCCGACAATTCTTCCTGCGGAACCCTTGTCAGTCTCAGGTGGCCGACCTCATCGGTCTCGTAAACCTTACCGGTGGAGAAGAATTTGATTTTATCGCCGGTTCTCAGTGTGCCATTGACCACCCTGACCAGCGGCATGGCGCCCCGGTAGCTATCGAAGACGGAGTCGAACACCATCGCCTGCAGGGGGGCATCGGGGTCGCCCTTGGGGGCCGGTACGCGCGCGACGATTGCTTCAAGGACTTCATCGACACCTATCCCCTTCTTGGCCGAGACTTTGAGAACATCGGCTTCGTCACAGCCGAGCAGGTCAGCGAGCTCTCCGACCACTCTATCCGGCTCGGCGTTGGGGAGGTCAATTTTATTGACAATCGGGATGACTTCGAGATCGTTCTCCATGGCCAGATAAAGATTCGATAGAGTTTGCGCCTCGATTCCCTGAGAAGCGTCGACCACAAGCAGGGCTCCTTCGCAAGCCGCCAGAGAGCGGCTGACTTCGTAGGTGAAATCCACGTGGCCGGGGGTATCGATAAGGTTGAAGCGATATGTTTCGCCGCTATTTGCTTTGTAGAGCAGTCTTATGGCGTGAGCCTTGATAGTGATGCCGCGTTCACGCTCGAGATCCATCGAGTCCAGCACCTGCTCTTTCATCTCGCGCACCGTCAACGTGTGCGTGGCCTGTAACAGCCGGTCGGCCAGGGTGGATTTGCCGTGGTCGATGTGGGCGATGATCGAAAAGTTTCTTATTTTCTTTATATCCTGCATTGCTGTCACCGGTCAAAAATAATCCCGACAATAGCAGTTGCCGGGCTGCGGTCGAGAAATATCGACTCAAAAAAAGTCAGTACCTTTGGCAGGCCAAGATAGCTGAAAGAGGCGTTTTTGTCAATTGAGAGATTTTGTCGTCGTTTCGGGTTGTTATTTTCGGTAAAACTCAGCCAGCCGGTCGCGGAATTCGGCCTTGTTTATATCGCGGTAGAGGACGCCTTCGAAGGCGATTGAAATCTGGCTGGTTTCTTCGGAGACCACCGCCACGACCGCATCGGAAACCTCACTGACGCCAATGGCGGCTTTGTGGCGCATACCGTAGAGCTTGCGGAAGCGCGGGTTCGATGTCAGGGGGAGCGATGTCGCCGCGGCCACGATGTGATCGCCGGAGACAATCACGGCGCCATCGTGGAGAGGAGTGTAGGGAGCAAACAGGGTGATGAGCATCTCCGAAGACAGTTCGGCGTTGAGTTCTTTTCCGGTTTCGGCGAAATTTCGCAGGCCGGTGCGGCGTTCGATGACGATCAAGGCGCCATGTCTGAGTTCCGACAAGCGCAGAATGGCACGGCTGATTTCTTCGAGAGTCTTGCGTTGCTCGAGGGTAGCAAATCGCCTGAGCAAACGGCTCTGGCCGAGTTGGGCCAATACCGAGCGAAGTTCGGGCTGGAAGACTATCACGAGCACGATAAGTCCGAAGGTCGTCAGATTCGAAAACAGCCAGGTCAGTCCTTCGAGTTGAAACCAGTAGGCAATGAAGGCCACGCCGGCGACCAGAAACAGGCCGAAAATAATCTGGACCGAGCGGGTGCCTTTGACCAGCTTGAGCATCTGGAAAATGATGAACGAAACGATCAGGACATCGACCAGGTCTTTCAGGCCGAACTGAACGAAATCTATACGAAAGAGCGTCATATGCCTTCCCTTATGGCCCGCAGGACCTTTAGAGCTTCAACCGTCTCGGCCACGTCGTGGACTCGCACGATATCAGCCCCGTTCATCACGGCCATTATCATTGAGGCTATCGATCCGCCGATTCGCTCGCGGGCCGGTTTGTCCGTCGGGTGGACCATCTTAATAAAAGACTTTCTTGACGTTCCCACAAGTAAAGGTTTGTCGAGTTTTTTGAATCGGGCCAGTTCGGACAAAATGTAGAGATTGTCCTCGAGGCGTTTTCCAAAGCCGATGCCCGGATCAAGGATCACTTTGCCGGTGTCTATTCCCTGTTTTTCGCAGAAGGCGAGGCGTTCGGAAAAGAAATCCATGAGTTCGCCGACACAATCATCGTAGTGCGGACTATTTTGCATAGTAGCCGGCGTACCCAGCATGTGCATCATGATTAAAGGTACTTTACCGGCAGAGACGACTTGTGCCAGGTCGGGGTCGAATCTGAGGGCGGAGATATCGTTGACAATATCCGCGCCGGCATCGAGCGCCGCCTTTGCGGTCGTGGCCTTATAGGTATCTATGGAGATGGGTATGGTCGAGGATGCTCTTAATGCCTTGATCACCGGCACAACGCGCTCGATTTCTTCTGCTGCCGGGACCATTTTGGCTCCGGGGCGGGTAGATTCTCCACCGATGTCGATAATGTCGGCTCCCTGGCGTTCCATTTCGAGCGCACGGTCAACGGCAGCATCGGCGTTTTTGTAACTGCCTCCATCGGAGAACGAGTCCGGTGTCAGGTTCAGCACACCCATAACGAGGGTGCTGGAAAGAAACAGATTTCGGCCGGACGTCAGTGGAATCGTTTTTATGCTCAAGTCTTATTTTCGCTCCGTAATCTTGCTGATATTGTGAGCCTATTACCCGCGCCACAGGCATTAAAAAGAGAATGGACTGGAATATCAAGTAATAAAACGGGTTACGGAAGATATTCCGTGTCGGGCGGGCACGGCACGGGTTGGATGGAAGTTCGAAACATAGTGTTGGAAGGACCATTTTGGCTTGACAAATCCTGGCTGGAAGGGTATACTTTATAAAAGGGCCGAAGTACAACCCATTTTTTCATAAAGTCTACAGCAGTAAGTTGCTTGAACAGTCTTAACGGACAGGAGCATTACCTCACATGTCAGCCAGGTTTTTCCTCACCATCGGCTTGGTATTGACAGCATTAATCACCGTCTTTGCCGCCGAAAGCGTCCTGACCGCCTCCGTAGAAGATATGGTAATCAACAGTCCAATGTCATTCACGGAGAATGCCGGTCAATGGGACGAAAACATCCAGTTCAGAGCCGGCGCCGGAGCCGTGACCTTGTGGTTTGGCCGTGATGGTGCCTATTACCAATTTGCCCGGGAGTTGACCGACTTTGAGCCCTCGGAGAAGCCATATAAGCAGGGTCCCGGTGAAGTTGAGGTCATGATGATCCGGGCATCGTTTGTCGGCGCGCACAGCAATCCCGTAGTGGTTGGCAAGGACAAGCTCGATTATAAATGCAACTATTTTCTTGGCAGTGATCCATCGCGGTGGCGATCAGATGTACCCAACTATGAATCGATCATGTATTGCGACCTCTATCCGGGCATAGATTTGAAATACTTCGGCAATGGTGAGAAGCTGGAGTATGACTTCATAGTGGCCCCCGGCGCGGATCCGTCGCGTATTGAGGTGCGCTACGACGGCGCTGACGGTTTGTATGTGAACAGCGCCGGTGAGTTGGTGGTGGAGACTCGTTGGGGTTCGGTAACGGAGCTCAGACCGTATGTGTACCAGGAAGACGGTGCCGGTCGCATAGAGGTAGCCGGTTCCTACCGAATGATTTCACCGACCAGTTTCGGCTTTTCTTTCGACGGCGGTTTTGATCCGTCGCTGCCGCTGGTGATCGATCCGATGCTGACCTACAGCTCGTATATTGGCGGTTCCGCGAGTGAGTATATTTGGGGTGTCGCGGTGGATAAGTATGACAACCCGGTTGTGTGCGGTCATACTTACTCCGTTGATTTCCCTTCGGTAAATGCTCTTCAGGAGGATTTTGCCGGGGATTGGGATGTTTTCATCACCAAGTTTTCTTCGGCCGGGAATGTGATTCTCTTCAGCACCTATTTCGGGGGTAGCGACCGTGAAGAAAACCCGCGCCTTGACGTGGACGGTAACAGCAACATCATTGTAGCCGGCAGAACTTACTCGCCCGACTTTCCTCTGGCCGCTGCTCTTGACGCGACACTTGGGGGCACCAATGATGCTTTTGTGGCAAAAATATCGAGTGGCGGAAGTTCCCTGTTATACAGCACACTTTTGGGAGGATCTGTTGATGAGTGGCTCACCGGGGTAGCTATTGACGGTTACGGGAACGCATATTTGACGGGGATTACCGGATCCATGGATTTCCCCTGCGTGGACGAAATCGACGACGACCTTGACGGTGAATCCGATGCCTTTGTTACGCGGATTAATAAGGCGGGAGATGCTATCGGTTACAGCACTTATCTGGGCGGCTTCAGGGATGACGAGGCCACCGGTATCGCGGTGACAAAGGTCGGGGCGATATTCGTTACCGGAGTGACTTATTCGAACGACTTTCCCACTCTCAACGCTTATGACAATGAGCTCAATGGTACGGTGGACTGTTTCGTGACCAAGTTCACCAGTGACAAAAGGCCGGCTGCCGACAGAATCACATCCCTTTCGACGACCGTGACGATGGGCGAAATAGAGCTCGCCTTCAGCACCTATCTTGGAGGTAACGACGACGACTACGGAAACGCTATCGCCATTGACGCGTACCAGAATGTGTGGGTGGTTGGCGGGACGGAGTCCGACGACTTTCCGGTCGTTGGCGCCCTTCAGCCGACCTTCTCAGGCGGAGGTGTCATAGGCAACGATGTCTTTGTAACAAAAGTAAATTCCGACGGGGGCTCATTGGCGTATAGCACTTATCTCGGCGGTACCGATGACGATTACGCGAAGGGTGTGGCGGTAGATATCGACGGTGATGTATATGTCACCGGCGGCACCTATTCAATCGATTTTCCGACTGTTTATCGCCTCGATGGTACTCTGGGTGGTGAACTCGACGCCTATATAACCAAATTCAACGGCCTGACCCACCAACTCATATACAGCACATTTGTGGGAGGTAACAACTCCGACCTGGCCCAGACGATTGATGTCGGCGCCGAGGCGGAGGTATTTATTGCCGGTTACACGTTATCATCGGATTTCCCGCTGGTTAATCAGTATCAATCGACCCGCCTGGGGACCCGCGACGGTTTCCTCTCAAAAGTGTACGGCGGGTGCTGCGTGGGCATGAGGGGCAATCTCGATGGTGACATTGCCGATTATGCCGACGCCATGGATCTGGTCTATTTGGTCGATTTCATGTACAAGGCGGGGCCCTACCCGCCGTGCGACGAAGAAGGCGATGTCGATGGCGATGGTTCCGTGAGTTCGCTGGATCTTGTTTATATGGTCAACTATGTGTATAAATTCGGACCCTACCCCATGTCATGTTATTGACCTGATTCACAACCGGTGGGCCAGCCCGTATCTTGTACACAGTGTCATTCGAAAAATCATTGGGGCCGGGGATGTTTTCGCCCCCGAATTGACAAGACTTGTCGGGTGAAGGCCGATCGGAATCCTACCGATACTTCACATACGGGGACTGTCACTTGCTCAGCCTTCGTCAGGGAAAACGGATGCGGCAGGTGGGATATTTCTTGACAAAATGCGGCAATTTTAGTATTCTTTAATTGCAGCGTTGGCTAACACCAAAGTGAGGCAACAGCAGTAAGTTGGTACTTTTTCCTGTCGGCCCAAGCAGAGTCTCCCTCACTCTGAAGTCTCTGACAAAATTTGTATTAATTGTATTCCTGGTCTTCCCGACGCATGTGATTGCGTCCAGCCCGGTGATTGACAGGCCGGAAATCCCCCTTACCGGTTTCACGGAGAATCGGGGGCAGTGGGACGATGCCGTCCGGTACAGAGTAATTCTGCAAGACGCTACGGTTTGGTTCACTGATCGTGGCCCCTGCTTCCAACTTCATGACAAAGGCGACGAGAATACGGATTTCAGCGCAGAGGATTATATCTTGCTGCCGCGCTGGTTGGGAGCGAAAGACAGGCTGACCATTGAACCGCAGGGACTGAGCAGCCACGTATCCAACTTTTTTCTCGGCAACAATCCATCCCGTTGGCGCATGGGGGTCTCGTCTTTCGAGGCAATCGTCTACAGAGACATCTACCCCGGTATAGACGTCCGGTACTATTTGAACGGTACGAAGCTCGAGTATGATTACATGGTCTCCGCCGGTGCGGATCCATCACAGATTCGCGTCAAATACGAAGGGGCCACTCGGCTCAGTATCAGTGGAACCGGCAGTCTGGTTGTCGAGGCAAAGGCCGGTTTAGTAGAAGAACTCAGGCCCCGTTTCTTTGTGCAAGGTGCTGATAATTCCAAGGTAACAGAAATTGACGGCGCCTTTGCCGTGTTATCCGATGAGGCCTTTGGTTTTGAACTGAATGGCGGGGTCAATTTCCACGCAGGGCTGATAATCGACCCGGTTTTGACGTTCTCCACCTACCTTGGAGGAAGCGGGAGCGAATATGCCTGGGGGATCGATATTGACGGCGATGGGAACATTTATGTGACGGGCAACACTTTTTCAACAAACTACCCCGTGGTGGAACCCCTTCAGTCAGTCTACGCCGGCGGAGAGAAGGATATTTTTGTCAGCAAGCTGAATCCTGCGGACGGTTTGCTGTACAGCACGTATTTAGGGGGGAGCGGTAATGACGAGAATCCTCGTCTGGTGGTTGACTCCGATCACAATATATTGCTGATAGGAAGGACTTTTTCAAGCGATTTTCCAACAGCCAGCGCCTTGTACTCAACCAGACAGGGCCTGAGTGATGCCTTCGTGGCGAAAATTTCAAGTGATGGCGATTCACTCGTGTACAGCACTTACCTTGGGGGCATGCACGATGAATGGGGTACCGGGATAGCAGTTGACAGCTCAGACTGCGCGTACCTTACCGGCATCACCGAGTCGGACGACTTCCCCACCGTTAATGCCTACTGCAGCTATCTGGTCAAGAATGATGACAGCTGGGTAACAAAAATCACGCCCGATGGCAGCAGTCTTGTTTACAGCACGTATATTGGTGGGTCTGGACATGACCGCACCAGGGATATACAGGTGGACGCTTTGGGCAGAGCGTATATTACCGGCGAGACGTACTCATCGGACTTTCCGATGGTCAACGCCTTCGACGACAACTTCGCCAAGAATACCGAAGGGATAGTGGACGCGTTTCTCGTGAGGTTCAGCAGCGACGGTACTTCACTTGAGTACAGTACCTTTATCGGCGGGAGTGACGATGATTGGTGTAATGCGCTGGACGTGACCGAGGATGGCAAGGCAACCGTTGTAGGAGACACTGAATCTGACGACTTCCCTACTCTCAATCCCATCCAGGCAGAGCACTCGCCGGATACCGGTTATCTGGGAACTGATATCTTCGTAACAGGATTTAGCGCTGACGGACGCAATTTGGTTTACAGCACCTATTTGGGTGGGATTGACGACGATCTTTCGGAGGATATAGCTTTCGGACCATTCGGATCAATAAATATTGTCGGCAGCACCTACTCACCTGATTTCCCTCTTGCCAACGCATTGGATGATATGCTCGGTGTGACTGATCGTCCGGATGCTTTCGCCGTCAGACTCAGTAGTCAGGCGAAAGAGCTCACCTATAGCACATTCCTGGGAGGCGACAGTTCTGACATAGCCACGTCGGTTGAGGCTGACGGCTCGGGGACTGCCTTTATAACTGGTTATACTTTATCCGCCGATTTTCCGCTGGTGGACCCGCTGCAGTCCGTCCGGAAAGGAACCCGCGACATATTCATTGCTGCTATCACCGGAGGGTGCTGTTCGGGTGTCCGCGGCAATGTAAACGGAGACGTGTTGGATGTTGTTGATGTCGCTGATGTCATCTATGCGGTCCAGTGGTCATTTGAACATGGTGGGGGACCAGACTGCCTTGAGGAGGCGGATGCTGACGGAAACGGCAGAATTGACATTGAAGACCTGGTATTTCTTGTAGAATATTTGTACGGCAGCGGACCGCAGCCCGCCAGTTGCGGCGAATAGGACAAACAAGCTTCCGACAGGCAATAAGAAAGGGGGTTGGGCCCATGAGGGGCAAGCCGCATATGCTGTTGCCCAATAGCGATTTACGTAAGACCAGCCATGGTCTGACGGCAACTTGCAGGATGCTGCTGAGGTACGTGCACTCACGGCGAATCAGGTTGACTTTTCACAGTATATTCATATATTTATACATAACCTTTTACATACCCGAAATACTTAATCAGACGCACTCCGTCCGGAGGTTTCTTTACATGTTAGGTAGCCGCGCAACCGCCAGCGCCTTCGCCACAACCTTAACTGCCCTCATCTTTCTTTTCAGTTTTGGTCACAACGAGGCTGCTTTCGCTAAGTCAGCGACTGCTCCCATGTCCTTCACAGAGAACGCCGGTCAATGGGAGGATAATATCCTTTTCAGAGCGAGCGCCGGGGCCGCCACGATGTGGTTTGGCCGAGACGGTGCTTATTATCAGTTTAGCCGGGAGCTGACCGACCGGGAATCACCTCTCAGACGTGACCGGCAGGGTCCCTCACCGACCGAGGTCATGCTGGTAAAAGCTGCTTTTGTCGGCGCCCGGGGTAACCCCGAGGTAGTCGGTCAGGGCAAGCTCGATTATCGGTCGAATTATTTCTTGGGTAATGATCCTTCTCGATGGCGGACCAATGTAGCCAACTTCGAGTCGATTGTCTACCGGGGTTTATATCCGGGAATAGACTTGAGGTATTTTGGCAACGGTGAGTATCTGGAGTATGATTTCATTGTATCTGCCGGGGCGGATCCGTCGGTAATCGAGGTTCGTTACGAGGGGGCCGATGGGATATATGTGAACGGTTCGGGAGAGTTGGTGGTGGAGACTGGTTGGGGTACGGTTACGGAGCGTTGTCCGTACGTGTACCAGGAGACATCTACCGGCCGCGTGGAGGTGGTTGGTTCTTACCGTCAGATATCGCCTATGAGTTTCGGTTTTTCGCTTGATGGGGGTTATGATCGCTCGTTGCCGTTGATTATCGACCCGGTTTTGACTCACAGCACTTACATCGGGGGTTGGGCGAGTGAATATGGCTGGGGCGTGCAGATAGACGATGAAGGCTTCGTGTATACAGTGGGAGTCACCAACTCGGCGGACTATCCGGTTGTCAACGCCCTGCAAAACACGCTGGCGGGGGACTGGGACATTACGGTATCCAAAATCAATTTCGAGACCGGGCAGTATGTTTACAGCACATATCTGGGCAGTATCGCCCGCGAAGAGAATCCCCGCATGGATATCGATGAAGACGGGTGCGCGTACATAGTCGCCAGAACCTTTGGGAGCGACTTTCCTCTCGTCAACGCGTATGACAACACTCTTGGAGGCACCAGTGACGCCCTCCTGACGAAGATAAGCGCGGCCGGCGACCAACTCGTATACAGCACTTTTCTTGGTGGTTCCGATGATGATTTTGGGACCGGCATCTTTGTAGATAAGAATTTCAACGCCTATGTGACAACCACCACCTACTCGTCGGATTTCCCGCTTTTGAATCCATATCAGGCATCGCCCGGCCAGGGGTCAAAAGATCTGACTGTGACTAAATTTACATCCGCGGGAAATCAGCTGTTGTACAGCACATACCTGGGCGGCACCCAGGATGAGGAAGGTCGCGGGTTACACGTTGATAGTGTGGGACGAGTCTATTTAACCGGCTATACGTACTCTAAAGATTTTCCGGTAGTCAATGCTTATGATGCTATTCTTGACGGTGCGACAGATGGCTTTATAGCCAGGCTGGGCAGCTCCGGGAATGTGTTGGATTTCAGCACCTACTTCGGTGGTACCTCCAGCGAGCTCTGCACGGCTCTCGACCTGGACCGGAGCGGCAATATCTATGTAGCCGGCGGTACGGCATCGACCGACCTGCCGATAGTCGGCGGTTTTCAGCCAGTGCACTCCGGCGGCGGCTATCTCGGCTATGATATTTTTCTCAGCAAGTTTTCTCCGACGGCCGGCAGCCTGTTATACAGCACCTTCATGGGTGGGACCGACGATGATTTCGGCGAGGGGATGTGTGTGGGGAGGTACAACGATGTATACCTGACCGGTTACACGTACTCATTTGATTTCCCTCTTGTCGATCCTCTGTTCGCTGCTATGGTCGGTACACCGGATGCCTTTGTGGCGCGAGTAGGAGCTGATGGTTCCGAGCTCAAATTCAGCACGTATCTCGGTGGTTCCGCCGCCGATGTGGCTCGGACGGTAGTTATCAGCGATTTGCGGTCGGTCTATGTCACCGGATACACGACATCGACCAATTTCCCGATTGTCGATCCGGTACAGCCTTACCGGCTCGGGACTCGCGACGGTTTCGTCAGCATGATTGACTTTGGCTGCTGTGAGGGAATTGTCGGCAATGTCGATTACGACCCCGGCGATTACGTGGACGCGATGGATGTGCTGTATTTTGTCAGTTGGCTCTACAAGCAGGGCCCGGCGCCAGGTTGTCTGATGGAGGCTGACGCAAACGGAGATGGCCAGCTCGATCCACAGGATCTGGTGTATCTCATAGCATTTATCTGGCAGGGAGGTCCGGCGCCGTCCGGATGTTATTAGTCAACGATATCAGGCACAGGACAGTTAACAAACCTGTGTTTTGTCATAAAACTCTTCTCGAGTTTAAGTATCGAGAAGGTGTCTGAATTCAATTAAGGGGTCTGCTTTGAGCGGACTCCGGGCGTACCGGCTTTTCCGGGGTTTCCACCTCCTCCGGACGGATGGCGCCAGGCCTGTTCAGTTGTCTGCCGTTGTGCCGCGCACCTGACAGATTGAATTACCCCCTCACCAGACATCTTTAGAACGTCAGGATAATCTGTCTTTTATAATAAGTCAGCGGAGTACAATTCGACGCAGCCTGGAGGCCAAAAGAATATGCCAGCAAAATCAACCGCCATCGGACTGGTATTGATACTCACCCTCGCAATAGGTACCGCCGATTACAACGCGTTCGCTTCACTGAGCGGTCTGAGCGCGACTGCTCCCATGTCCTTCACAGAGAACGCCGGTCAATGGGAGGATAATATCCTTTTCAGAGCGAGCGCCGGGGCCGCCACGATGTGGTTTGGCCGAGACGGTGCTTATTATCAGTTTAGCCGGGAGCTGACCGACCGGGAATCACCTCTCAGACGTGACCGGCAGGGTCCCTCACCGACCGAGGTCATGCTGGTAAAAGCTGCTTTTGTCGGCGCCCGGGGTAACCCCGAGGTAGTCGGTCAGGGCAAGCTCGATTATCGGTCGAATTATTTCTTGGGTAATGATCCTTCTCGATGGCGGACCAATGTAGCCAACTTCGAGTCGATTGTCTACCGGGGTTTATATCCGGGAATAGACTTGAGGTATTTTGGCAACGGTGAGTATCTGGAGTATGATTTCATTGTATCTGCCGGGGCGGATCCGTCGGTAATCGAGGTTCGTTACGAGGGGGCCGATGGGATATATGTGAACGGTTCGGGAGAGTTGGTGGTGGAGACTGGTTGGGGTACGGTTACGGAGCGTTGTCCGTACGTGTACCAGGAGACATCTACCGGCCGCGTGGAGGTGGTTGGTTCTTACCGTCAGATATCGCCTCTGAGTTTCGGTTTTTCGCTTGATGGGGGTTATGATCGCTCGTTGCCGTTGATTATCGACCCGGTTTTGACTTATAGCACTTACATCGGTGGTACCTCGAGTGAATACTGCCGCGGCGTGCAGATAGACTCCAGTGGCGCTGTCTACCTGGTGGGGTACACCAATTCGGTTGATTTTCCGATTGTCAATCCGGCGCAGGACAAGACCCCGTCCATTCTCGACTGGGATCTGTTCGTCATAAAGATGCGTCCCGAGACGAATGTCATTGAGTTCGCCACTTATCTCGGAGGCAGTGAGCAGGACGACATAAGCCGTCTCACCGTGGACAAAGACGGATGTGCGTATATAGCAGCGCACACGATGTCTGATGACGTCCCCACCGTCAATGCGTTGGATAACACGCTTGGCGGTTGGAGCGATGTATTCGTCGTAAAGTTGAGTCCCCTTGGGAACGAGATCCTGTTCAGTACGTATCTCGGCGGTTCCGATGACGAGGCGAAGGGCATTCCGGCTGTGGATACGGCCGGCCATCTGTATGTTGCGGTGTCGACTTATTCGCGCGATTTTCCGACCGTCAACCCCATTTTCCCGTGGTTTGGAACGGGCCTTAAAGATGTAACGGTATCCAAATTCAGTCTTGATGGCACCGGCCTGATATACTCGACTTATCTCGGCGGCGGCCAGGATGACGAGTGTAACGTCTGTGTAGTCGATCTTCAGGGATGTGTTTATACCGCCGGCAAGACTTACTCGGAAGATTTTCGTCTGGCTAACGCTTATGACTCCACCTTTTGCGGAACGGTGGATGGTTTTGTTACCAAGCTTTCCGCCGATGGCGACGCTCTCGTTTACAGCACGTTCTTCGGAGGCTGTCACACGGACTGGATAACGGGCGCTTTCGTCGATGAGCGCGGTCAGCTTTCCGTAGTGGGAGGCACGGCCTCGCCCGACCTGCCCATAGTAAATGGATTTCAGCCTTATCACATGGGTGGCGCTTTCATCGGGGCCGATGCGTTTGCCGCCCGGTTTTCAGCGTCGGGTACCAACCTTCTTCTCAGCACATTCTACGGCGGCTCCGATGATGACTACGGAGAGGCCATCTGGACAGACCGCTACGGCAACATGTTTCTGACCGGATACACCTATTCGCTCGATTTCCCGATGGTTGATCCATTGGATGATTTCATGAACGCGGACACCGCGGACGCTTTCATCGGAAAGATAGACGCGCTGGGCAACGAGTTGGGGTTCAGTTCATATCTTGGCGGCCACAGGGCGGAAGGAGGCTGGTCGGTTGTTGTTGACGATTTGCGCCGGGCCTATTTCGCCGGTTACACTGTGTCGGAAGACTTTCCCCTGGCCGACCCGCTCCAGGGTGAACTTCTTGGCAGCCGTGACGCTTATCTGACGGTGATTGACTTCGGGTGCTGCGACGGAAGATCAGGCAATGCCGACTACGACACGCACGATTATATCGATGTTATGGATGTACTTTATTTTGTCAATTGGCTTTACAAACAGGGCAGCGCACCCGAGTGTGAAGAGGAAGCCGACGTAAATGGTGACGGTGAGGTCGATCCACAGGATTTGGTATACCTGATCGAGTATATCTGGAAACTCGGACCTCCTCCGGTGGCCTGTCAATAAAAGTATCGGCTGAGGAAGTCGCCCAGCGTGTTCTGCCGCCGTAAAAGCAAAGCCCCTCGATGATCACAATCGAGGGGCTTAATTTTCCAGTCGGTGTTATGCCGGCAGTCTCAGCGGTCCGGAGTGGGCGCGGGATGCTTGCTCGGTTCGACATCGCCGGACACGTTACCGATAATTTCATCGACTTCGCGGCTGTCGATAATTTCTCTCTCGAGCAGGGCTTTGGCCAAGTTATGCAGGCTGTCAATGTTCTTGGAGACGATTCCCTTGGCTGTCTTCTCGGCTTTATCGATGAAAGCCCGGACTTCGTCGTCAATAACCACAGCGGTTGCTTCCGAGTAGTCCTTGTGTTGCTGGATTTCACGCCCCAAAAAGATATGTTCTTCGGTTTTGCCGAATGTCACCGGTCCGATTTTTGCTGACATACCCCAGTTGCAAACCATCTTGCGAGCCAGTTTGGTGGCTCGTTCGAGATCGTTTCCGGCGCCGGTGTCGAGTTGGTCGAATACCACCAATTCGGCTACCCGTCCACCCATCAGAACAGCGAGCGTCGTCTCGAGATAATCCTTGGAGTGAGTATGGCGCTCGTCAACCGGCAGTGACTGTGTGACACCCAGGGCCATACCGCGCGGGATAATCGTGACTTTGTGAATCGGGTCCGCCTTGGGCAGAAACTTGGCGACCAGAGTGTGCCCTGCCTCGTGATAGGCGATAATCCTTTTTTCTTCGTTACTGATAACGAGCGATTTTCTGGCGGAGCCCATCATGACTTTGTCTTTGGCCTCCTCGAAGTCATCCATCGTAACGGCATCGCGATCCTTGCGCGCGGCCAGCAGCGCCGCTTCGTTGACCATGTTGGCCAGGTCGGCGCCGGACATTCCCGGGGTGCCTCTGGCGAGAATCGGAAGGTCAACATCACCAGCCAGCTTGATTTTTCGCACGTGGACCGAAAGGATACCTTCCCTGCCCTTAACATCGGGCGTAGGTACAACAATCTGGCGGTCGAAGCGGCCGGGTCTTAAGAGGGCCGGATCGAGAACATCGGGACGGTTAGTGGCCGCGATAAGGATCACGCCGTCGTTGGATTCAAAACCATCCATCTCGACCAGCAACTGGTTAAGAGTTTGTTCGCGCTCGTCGTGTCCCCCCCCCAGACCGGCACCGCGATGTCGCCCGACAGCATCGATCTCGTCGATGAAAATGATACACGGGGCGTTCTTTTTGCCCTGGTCGAACAGGTCGCGCACGCGACTGGCGCCGACACCGACGAACATTTCCACGAAATCGGAGCCGGACATCGAGAAGAAGGGCACGCCGGCTTCTCCCGCCACCGCGCGGGCCAGAAGCGTCTTCCCCGTACCGGGCGGCCCCAGAAGCAAAGCGCCTTTGGGTATTTTACCGCCGAGTTTTTGGAATTTACCGGGTTCTTTGAGAAATTCGATGATTTCCTGCAGTTCTTCCTTGGCTTCATCCGCACCGGCAACATCTTTGAAAGTGACTTTCGGATGATCTTCGCTGAGAAGTTTAGCCTTGCTCTTGCCGAACGAGAACAGACCTCTCGGGCCGCCTCCGCCCTGCATCTGCCGGATGAAAAACAGCCAGATTAAGATAAGGATTATCCAGGGTGACGCCTGGAAGATGTAGAAAAGCAGGTTCGGGCTTTCGTCCTTGGCGACAATTTTGACGCCCTTCTGTTGAAGCCGGTTGACCAGCTCATAGTTAAAATCATCGAAAGGAATTCGAGTTTTGAACTTCGTAACCGCATCCGGAGAACTGACAGAAGCGAACCGTTGCGGCTCGCTGAGGGTACCTTCTATTTTCTTCTGCTCGAAGGTAACCTCGGAGATATTTCCCCGGTCGAGTTCGTCTATGAATTCGGAATAAGTTATCTCGGGGGCTTCCTGTTGAGCGCCGCCGAGATAATAGTAGAGCATGATCATGACCAGGATCAAGCCGGCCCAGAAAATCAGTGACCTTCCGGGACCACGCCAATTGGCCGGTTCTTTTGAGTTGTCGTCTTTGCTTCTGCGGGGTTGTCGTCTGTTATCGAAATCAGCCACGTGTCTTTTGCCTCTTAGTTGTTGCTTCCATTATTATACATGCGAAGCCGTTTGGTATTCACCGAAATTTCCCTGAAAGCGCGTTTATTACTTGGTATCAATCACTTTGCCGACAAACGGCAGGTTGCGGTATTTCTGCGTGTTGTCCAAACCGAAACCTATCACGAACTCGTTCCCTATCGAGAAGCCCTTGTAGGCCAGGTTCATCTTGAACCGGTGGCTACCGGGTTTGTCAATTAGTGTAACAACCTCTATCGAAGCCGGTTCCATCTTGCGGACATTATTGAGCAGGGTGGTTACTGTCCGTCCGGAATCAACGACGCCTTCGACTATGAGTACATGGCGGCCCTTGAGCGGAATGTGAGCCGGTCCGCGGAAGACGATATCGTCTTCCTGTTTTCCTCCCTTGCGATACGATGCCGCCGATACAAACTCGATTTCGAGCGGCAACTTGATATGACGCATCAAATCGGCCAGAAACACGATGCAGCCTTTCAGCACACCGAGCAAGACAAGATTCTTGTCCTTGTATGCCGCGGTGATTTCTCTGCCAAGCTCCGCGATTCTGCGGGCTAGGGTCTTCTGGTCCAGAAGCAGTTCAAACGGCTTCAGTTCAAGATTTTGATCGCTTAATGCACTCAATTTTCAGAACCTTTCCGGATGAGCTTTCAATTTTTACCCGGTCGGCAATCTCAAAACCGACCAACCACACTATTCCCTTCTTATCGCACACCACCGGTATCTCATCTCTGAAAACGCGGTGGATTTTTCTGTCTGTCAAATAGTCGCCGACTTTTTTGGTCCCTTTCAGACCGAGGGGTCGGAATTTGTCTCCCGGCCTGACATTTCGCACAACCATCGGCGGCGTGACCTTCTCAAGAGCCAGATAGACCTTATCAGCACGCCTCTTTCGACTCAGCGTGGCCTTGCCGGCATCTAATACCGACATACGGAAATTGAGCCGCAAGGTTGTCAGTTGGCTGGTCTTACCGGGGCTCAAGGCTACATCATAACTATCGGTATGGCGGCGGTAAAGGACAAGCTTATTGTCAGTTGTCACGGCCTGAAATCCATCAGGCAGCGACAGGCTCTTTCCGCGCAGGCGGCAGAAATCATCGAGTCGGTCCACAACAATCCGGTCAAATCCAGATTCGCCGCCGGAAAGCACTGTAAGACAATGCCTTAGCAATCGCCGCCGGAACCATTTATCATAAGTGTTATATGCTCTTAAATCAAGCTCTATTTTGTCGCCCGGTGTGCGGCGAATTAGTCTAGCGGTCCGGCGCTTCACCAAGGCCTGAAGGAAACTCTCCTCTTCGGCGGAGATTTCCGAGAGAGTGAGCAGCGCCTTATCAATTTGGGGATTCAGGTTGTGCCTTATATCAACGAGGAGTTTGTTGCGAATGTAATTTCGATCATACTCGATGCTTCGATTGGATTCATCGAGACAATAGGACTGTTTGTTTTCTTTGAGATAATCGAGTATCTCCTGCTTGGTCAATTCATACAGAGGTCTGATAACCCTGTCGCGTTTCACCGGGATTCCGGCCAAACCGGTTTTGCCGGTGCCTCTGATTATTCTGAAGAGAACGGTTTCCACTCGGTCGTCGGCGTGATGGCCAAGGGCGATTTTATCGATTTTGTTTTCTTTGGCCAGATTTTCGAAGGTAGCGTAGCGGAAATCTCGTCCGGTCTCCTCGACCCCTTTACCCAAATATTTGGCGAGCGCCGGGATGTCTTCGGACACGATAAATAGCTCGATATCGAGTCTGGAGCAAAGCTCCCGGCAGAACCGCTCTTCTTCTTTGGCGGCTTTCTTGCGGATATTGTGATTGATATATATCGCGTATAGCTTGAGTTTCTGTTTCTTGCCCAGTTGATGGAGAATGTGCAGCAGCGCCACTGAGTCCGGGCCGCCGGAGAGGGCCACGAGCACGGAGTCGCCTTCAGCGAGCAGACTGTGTCTGGCGATAGTCTCGATTACTTTGTGTGCGAAGGTCATGCTTTAAGATAGCAACTTGCGGTCGCGCGTCGAGTAAAATCGTTGGTTGGATTGATTTTGTTGGATTTCGCGGTGAGAGGCATAAACAAAGCCCGCCTTCTGTTGTAAGGCGGGCTGCGTAGTCGAATTCAAAGCTGCTGGCAAGGATCTAGTAGACAATCTGAGTCACTGCAAGTATATCCCTATCACAGATAATGCCATCATTGTCCACATCGAGCATTTCCTCAAGGACACATGACGGTCCGGAGTGGTGAAGGTAGTCAATTATAAAGACAATATCTTCTATATTGACTGTACCATCGAGGTTCAGATCTCCCTCTATATATTCTATGTTGACCTCACCGTACAAGTCAACATGCTCTCCGTTGGTAAGATCGAAAGAGACGCTGTAGCCGGCGTGGACATCCTGTTCTATTGGCCGGCAGAAAGTCATGAAGCGCATCAAGAGGACATCTGTTATCAGGCGGTCTTCCTCAATCCACGCCTCTGTATGTGGAGGAATTTTCCCGTTAATTAGCACTGATTCCAGTACTATATCCTTAAGAGCATAATCCGCGCGGCGGACATACACTTTGAGGAGTTTCTCCGGCAGGTTGACCAGAGTGACAGGATCTTCTTCAAGATAGGTAAACGGCTTGCCATCGCGGTCGCGGCGGCGATACGGCGGTTCTTCCTCTTCGTAGCAACCGGCCTCTTCGAGCATGCGTTCCAGCTCTTCAACATCTATGTCGATAACGCCCTGCTCGGCGAGTTCCAAAAGCATAAATAACATCTCACAATCGTCTTCTTCGAAATTCAAATCGCCCGGATAAATCTTTACGTTCACCGTACCATCAAGCACAATATGCTCGCCCGAATTGAGATCAAACTCGACCGTGTAGCGACTGTGGACATCATCTTCGATAGGTCGCCAGGCGCTCAGAAAACGAAATATGAAAACATCCGTGACCATTCGGTCGCCCTCGATGCGGGCTTCGGTATATGGCGGGATTTTCCCCTGTGTTACAACTGTGCTGAGGTCGATATCGTGAATGTCGAAATTGGTGCCACGCACGTAGACCCTGAGGATCCTGTCTGTGAGGTCTTTGAGGACGATCGGGTTCTGTTCAAGGTAGGTTGGCGGGTCGCCGTAGCCTTGTTTCTCGCGGTTGGGTTCGGACTCCTCTGCCTCCGCGACGAGCTGCTTGAGAAGTTCGAGGTCGTCCAGGTTTAGATATCTGTCGCAGTTGACATTTAGGGCTTCTTCCAGCATCGACCCGGGTCCACTGTTGTACAGATAGTCTTCGAAGAAGGCGATATCGTCCCCGTTCACCAGACCATCGAGATTAACGTCTCCCTGAACGTAATCGAGATGCAACTCGCCGTAGAGGGTAATGTGTTCTTCGTTTTTCAGATCGAATGATATGGAATAGGTTCCTTGTATATCCTCGCAAATTGGACGCCAGGCGGCCAGAAAGCGAAAAATGAAAACATCGGTTACGAGTTGGTTGCCTTCGATTCTTGCCGCAGTATAGGGAGGTATTTTCCCCTGAACGAGCACCGTGCTGAGATCGATGTCGCGGACATCGAGGTCTCCCCCGCGCACGTAGACTTTCAGAATCCGGTCCTCAAGGTCGACGAGTCTGATTGGGTCGTCTTCAAGATAGGTCTGAAGGTTCGAATATTTGTGCTGGTGAGTGTTTGGTTCTTCGCGAGTCTGGTATTGCTCACCCTCGCCGAAAACGGAAACGGCAAGGAGCAACCCGAGAGCGGTCAGGATAAGTCTTGGCTTTATTTTCATCATACCCTCCACCGAGATATTTATGGATCGCCGCTGTTTGCCGGGTGAACGGGCGGCGTTTGGATAACCCGAATATACCTAAAATAGACAATATTGTCAACTGTAGTCTTGTATCGGCAATTTGCGCGTCGAGGTTAAAAAAAACCCGCCCATTTCGAGGGCGGGTTTTTTCGAGAGTAATTATACTCGGATAGTCAGAAGACTACTTAGTATACGATTTCCACGATAGCGCGAAGGTCTCTGATATCGTTGTAACCGTCGCGGTTCACATCCAGAGCTTCCGGCAACATCGGTTCGTCGCCGCCCCTGAACATGTAGTCGACCAGGAAAGTGATATCGTTAACATCTTCAATGCCATCGAAATTCAGGTCGCCGGGATAAACCTGGAGGTTCATCTCACCGGAGAGTTCCACGAACGTGCCGTCAAGCATGTTGTAGGCAACCGTGTACTGTGACTGGATATCGGCCGCAATCGGTCTCCAGGCGGCGAGGAAGCGGAAAATAAAGACATCGGTCACGAGGAGGTCGCCCTCGATGCGGGCGGCGGTATACGGCGGAATTTTGCCCTGTACCACCACGGTGTTCAGATCGACGTGCGCGTTATCTTCGCACTCGACGTAGACGCGGAGGACTCTGTCGGCCAGGTCTTTGAGGATGATCGGATCCTGCTCGAGATAGGTAATGACTACCGGACAGCCCTCGGCCACGCTGATCACGAAGCTCTGGACCGCATCGGGCTCGATACCGTTGGCGGCCACAACTGTTACGTCATAGTCACCCAAAACGGTGGGAGTCCAGTTGATTTCGCCGGTAGCTTCATTGATGGTCATGCCATCCGGGAAGACGGTCAGGGTGAAGGTCGCAGCCGGGTAGCCGGTAGCGTTGACATCGTAGTAGTACGGGTCACCCTCGGCGCCCTCGAGAACGGGAGTCGAAGTAATCACCGGGGCGGCGAAAGCCGGGACCACGGCGATGACGAAGCTCTGGGTAGCGGCCGGAGACACACCGTTGGCGGCGCGCACGGTAACACTGAAATCACCAGCGGCAGTCGGAGTCCAGTTAATTTCACCGGTGAACCCGTCGATGGTCATCCCGCCCGGAGCGGTGGTGAGAGTGAAGGTCGGTTCCGGATATCCGGTAGCGTCGACGTCATAGTAATAAGCCTCGCCGACCTGACCATCGGTCACGGGAGTGGTTACGATAGTCGGCGAAACGAGTTCCGGAGTGACGGTAATAACGAAACTCTGGACAGCGTCCGGCACGACACCGTTGGAGGCCACAACTGTTACGTCATAGTCACCGGTGGCGGTGGGAGTCCAGGTAATAGCGCCGGTTTCAGCAACGATCACCATGCCGTCCGGGAAGACCGTCAGGGCATATGTCGGGACCGGGTTGCCGGTAGCGTTGACATCGTAGGTGTATACCGAATTGACCACGCCATTAGGAATCGGAGTGGATGTAATCACGGGGGCCACTGGCGGTTCGGGAACGTGGATGACAAATTCCTGAGTGGGCGCACTGCAGGCGTTGCTGGCCACAACTGTTACGGCGTAGTCGCCGGCGGCGGTAGGTGTGAAAGTAATGACGCCGGTCATCGGGTCAATAGCCATACCTTCCGGGAACACGGTCAGAGAGAATTCCGGAGCCGGGTTACCTGTGGCGTTGACGTCATAGACATACTCCGTGCCGACTTCGCCCTCGGTGATCGGGGTCGAGGTGAACACAGCGGGTTCGCACTCTATGGCCATCGGGAAAGCATACGGGCCGCCCCAGGCAACGTTTTCACCGACGATATCCCATACCCAGCGGCCAGCCGGCGGGTAGAACGACGAGTCGATATAGAGGAAATCGCCGCCGCCGGTCACCGGTCCGAGGTTGATCCAGTACCCAATATCATCAAATCCGGCCGGAAGTCCGGTACCAAACATACCGGCTGCACCACCGAAACCGATGGTGTCAGCGACCGATCCGGTGGAGAATACGTTGATGTACATTCCGAGGTCAAAAAAGCACGGGAAACCGAAGCTCAGATCCCACTTGTAGGCGGGATTCAGCTTACCGCTGAGTGAGCCCCAGTTCAGATCGTTACCGTAGACACGGAAGCCGTTCGATATGACATAATGCGCATTAGCATCGCCTGTCAGGCGCATGTAAACGGTAAGCGTAGCTCCCTGTTCGATCTCACCCGAGGCATTGAGGCCGTCGACATGGTCGATGGTAATCGACTGACCCAAAACAGTGCCGAATGAGAACAGTATCAGACCAACGCTGAGCAAGACTGCTGTTAGTCTCATAGTTACTCCCTCACAAAGTGTTGAAAAGTTGAATGGGTTGTAATTGGTATCTCTCAAACTCTAACTTGCTGCGTTACTCCCGGAGGGCAAGCAAAACAAATGAAGTCCTCTTGAACCTGTTCCCGCTCCCCGGGGTTTTACGCGATGTAACTTAATCAGTAATAGCAGTACGCCAGAGGTGAGGGTTGACGTACTGGGTAAATATAACCACGAGTGAGCGGTTTGTCAACCATTAATCCCCGGCGCGAAGACTGTCGGCAGGAGAATTGTAGCTGACCGGAAAGATAGCCGGTAAAAGAAAGGCCCGCCCCGTTTTGTTCGGGGCGGGCGCTAGACTGCTTTGTCAGACAGCCACTTACGAGGCGCTAGTACACAATATTGATAAGGGCGCGCAGATCCAGCGGATCCAGCTTGCCGTTACCATCGACATCATAAAGCGCTTCGTAGTCTGAGGCACGGCGACCGTTGTTCCAGAGTACGTTGACCAGCAGGTCGATATCCTGGTTGTCCACGATGCCATCGACATTCAGGTCGCCAGGGTTGATTTCGATGTTGATATCGCCACGAAGTTCAACCGGTGTTCCATCCAGAAGCAGGAAGGTCACCAGGTAGGTATCCTGAATGCTGGTCCTATAAGGACGGTAGTGTGCCAACAGACGGTTCGTGTAGAACGGGATATACAAAACGGGTTCGGTATATCCGGTCCAGGAGGTCATGTAAGGCGGATCGTGTTCCGGAACCACCATGCCCATGATCAGTATCGATGATATATCGACCTGCGAGACATCGAATCCGGCCAGAATCACTCCCACAGTCTGATCGATAATATCGGAGTTGATAAAGAGCGGATCGTGCTCGAGGAATGTGACCGGCTGGAACTCGTCGTGAACCGTGATGGTGAAGGCCTGCGTGGCGACACCAAAGTCGTTAGTGGCTTCGATCTCGACATCATAGGTTCCTGTAACATCCGGGGTCCACTCGAGCAGGCCGGTAGCGGCATCGATAGTCATGCCGGCCGGGGCCGTGATCAGGGCAAACGTCGGAGCCGGATAACCATCGGCATCGGCATCGTAGCTGTACAGCGTGTTAACTGTCACACCAGTGACCGGCATCGAAGTAAATGCAGGAGCGATGCCGATAACGGTGATCGTGAACGACTGAACAGCGTCGGGATCGACACCGTTGGAGGCAACGACTATCACGTCGAAGTCACCCAGAGCGTCCGGGGTCCACCCGATCAAGCCGCTGGCGGCATCGATAGTCATGCCGGCCGGAGCGGTTGAGAGAGCGAACGTCGGAGTCGGATAGCCAGTGGCCTCGACATCGTAAGCATACGCGTCAAATATAACGGCGCTGGTCACAGGAGTCGAGGTGATAACCGGAGCCTCGGTAGCCGGGGCCACGGTGAGGTTCCAACTCTGGGTGTCAGAACCGTAGTCGTTGCTGGCCGTGATGGTGATGCTAAAGTCACCGGGCACGGTCGGGACAAATTGCAGGACACCGGTGACCGGGTCTATGTCTCCACCGGACCATGTCGGGGCCGGGTAACCGGTAGCATCAGCATCATAGTAATACAGCTCGCCAACCACCCCTGCGCTGGGCGGAGTCGTCGTGATCACCGGAGCGATACCGACAACTGCGATAGTGAAGCTCTGGACGTCGGTTCCGAAGGCGTTGGAGGCTTCGATAACTACACCGAAATCACCAACATCATCCGGGGTCCAGGCAACCAGACCGGACGCGGCGTCAATGGTCATACCGGCCGGAGCGGTCGTCAGAGCGAACGTCGGAGCCGGGATACCATCGGCATCAGCGTCATAGCTGTAAGCCACGCCGTAGGTACCGGAGGTAACCGGGGTCGAGGTGAAGCTCGGAGCCACACCCGAAACCGTGATCGTGAAGCTCTGAACAGCGTCGGGATCCACACCGTTGCTGGCGACGACGGTTACGTCGTAATCACCAAGAGCTCCGGGTGTCCACGAAATCAAGCCGCTGGCGGCATCAATGGTCATGCCGGCCGGAGCGGTCGTCAGAGCGAACGTCGGGGCCGGATTACCGGTAGCATCGACGTTATAAGAATAAAGTTCATAAATACCAACTGTGGTAACCGGGGTCGAGGTGATAACCGGAGCCTCGGGACCAGCAGCGACCGTGACCGTCCAACCCTGAGTGTCAGAGCCATAGGCGTTGGTAGCCGTAATGGAAAGGATATAGTCGCCGGGTTCTGTCGGCGTAAAGGAAACCTCGCCGGTAACCGGATCGATGTTACCATCACCTGACCAGGTCGGGGCCGGGTAACCGGTAGCATCGGCGTCATAGTAATACAACTCGCCAACCACGCCTGTGGTGGTAGGAGTTGTGGTAATCACCGGAGCAATACCAGCAACAGCTATGCTGAAGCTCTGGACATCGGTTCCGAAAGCGTTGGAAGCTTCGATGACAACACCGAAATCTCCAACATCATCCGGTGTCCAGGCGACCAGGCCAGTCGCAGCGTCGATAGTCATACCGGCCGGAGCGGTCGTCAGAGCGAACGTCGGAGCCGGGATACCATCGGCATCAGCATCATAGCTGTAAGCCACGCCGTAAGTACCGATAGTAATCGGCGTGGAAGTGAATGACGGAGCGGCGCCGAGGACGGAAATCTTGAAGCTTTGGACATCGCTACCAAAAGCGTTGGAAGCCTCAATGACCACGTCGACATCACCGGCAAAGTCGGCTGTCCACTCGATCAAGCCGCTGACGGCATCAATAGTCATGCCGGCCGGAGCGGTTGTCAGAGCAAACGTCGGAGCCGGGATACCATCGGCATCGGCGTCATAGCTGTAAGCAGCGCCGTAGGCCACACTGGTAACCGGGGTCGAAGTAAAGCTCGGGGCAATGCCAACCACGGTAATCGTGAAGCTCTGAACGGCATCGGGTTCCACATCGTTGCTGGCGACGACTGTTACACCGTAATCGCCAACCATGGTGGGTGTCCACGAAATCAAACCGCTGGTGGCATTAATCGTCATGCCGGCCGGAGCGGTCGTCAGAGCGAACGTCGGGGCCGGATTACCGGTAGCTTCCACATCGTAGGTGTAAAGCTGGTTCACGGTAACACCGGTCACCGGCGTTGAAGTAATAAGCGGGGCTTCGGGAGCGTCAACCACGCCGATCGTGAAGCTCTGTACGTCAGAGCCAAAAGCGTTGGCGGCTTCGACTACCACGTCATAGTCGCCAGCTGCGGCGGGAGTCCACCCGATTAGACCCGAAACAGCATCTATGGTCATGCTGGCCGGGGCGGTCGTCAGAGCGAACGTCGGGGCCGGGTAACCGTCGGCATTAGCATCATAAGTGTAGAGTTCACCGACAACGCCACCGAGAGGAGCCGTCGAGGTGAAGCTCGGAGCAATACCAGTAACCGTGATGGTAAAGCTCTGGACGTCGGTACCAAACGCGTTAGCAGCTTCGATTACAACCGCGAAGTCACCAACATCATCCGGGGTCCAGCTTACCAGACCGGACGCGGCGTCAACGGTCATACCAGCCGGGGCGGTCGTCAGAGCGAACGTCGGGGCCGGATAACCATCAGCATTGGCATCGTAGCTGTAAGCAACACCATAGGTACCAGTCAGGACCGGGGTCGAGGTGAAGCTTGGAGTGATACCAGCCACCGCAATCGTGAAGTTCTGAACATCGGAGCCGTAACCGTTGGAGGCTTCTACGACTACCAGAACGTCGCCGATAAGGTCCGGGGTCCAAGAGATCAGGCCACTGGCAGCGTCAATGGTCATGCCGGCCGGGGCGGTCGTCAGAGCGAACGTCGGGGCCGGATAGCCATCAGCGTCTACATCACAAGTGTAAGGCACACCGTATTGGGCATTCTCACACGGTAACGAGGTGATGCTCGGAGCAATACCGCCAACCGTGATGGTGAAGGTCTGGGCATCGGAGCCATAAGCGTTGGAAGCTTCGAGGACAACCGCGACATCACCAACGACGTCCGGAGTCCAGCTTACCAGGCCGGAAGCGGCGTCAATGGTCATGCCGGCCGGGGCGGTCGTCAGAGCAAACGTCGGGGCCGGGTAACCAGAGGCGTCGGCATCATAGCTGTAAGCCACACCGTAAGTACCGGTAGTAACCGGAGTCGAGGTGAAGGCCGGAGCGATACCGGCCACGGAGATACTGAAGCTCTGGACAGCAGTACCGGCTACGTTCGAGGCTTCTACGACTACCGGAACATCACCGACAACATCGGGTGTCCAGGAAATCAGACCGGTCGTGCCGTTAATGATCATTCCTGCCGGGGCAGTCGTCAGAGCGAACGTCGGGGCCGGGTAACCACTCACGTTAGCATCATAGCTGTAAGCCACACCGTAAGTACCGGTAGTAACCGGAGTCGAGGTGAAGGCCGGAACGATACCAGCCACAGCGATAGTGAAGGCCTGTGTATCAGTACCTTCGGTGTTCGAGGCCTCTACTACGACATCGATGTCACCGACAACATCCGGAGTCCAGGAAATGACGCCGGTGGCAGCATCAATGGTCATGCCTGCCGGAGCCGTTGTCAAAGCGAACGTCGGAGCCGGGTCGCCGGTAGCCTCAACATCATAGGTGTAGGCTGCACCGTACGTGGCTGAGGTAACCGGCGTTGAAGTTATCACCGGGGCTTCGCCTATGGGTTCATCACTGTGAATCGGGAAGGTGTGCGGGCCATCCCAGGCGACATTCTCGGCCACGGTGGCCCAGACCCAGCGACCGGCCGGCGGGTACCAGGCTGAGTCGAGTACGATGGTTTTACCGGCGTGGGCGATATCAACCGCGCCCATGGTAATCCAGTACCCGACGGCATCGAAGTTGGCCGGAAGGCCGGTGCCGTACATGCCCGCGGCGCCGCCAAAGCCGATGGTGTCAGAGACTAATCCATTGGAGAAGACGTTAACGTACATTCCCAGGTCGAAGTAAGGCGGAAACATTACAAACGGATCCATATCCCATGGATAAATTGGATTGAGTGTTCCCACCAGTGGGCTCCAGGTAGCACCGTCTGGAGAATACACCCGATATCCGTTGCTGATAACCGACTGGGCCAATGGCCCGTTGGTCAAGCGGATATAGAATGTAACTACTTCACCGGGGATAATCTCGCCGCTGGCGTTAAGTCCATCGACATGATCAAGCGAAATTGCCTGACCAAGTATGGTACCGGGCAACACCAGGACTAGGGCAACGATGAGTGTGAGGGCAAATGCTCTCATTGTTACTCCCTGTGTTTTAAAGTTGTGAGGTTATTAGGTTGTATTGATAAATATGCTCATTATACGATATGCTGCGCCAAACCAAGTTCCCTATTGATATAGAGAACCAACCCCTGTAAAACCCCTCTTGAACCCCCGAACGAAAAAATGATTCGTGAGGGTATCTAAACTGAAGTAATGGTTTAAAGTACATTTAAAATATAAACATAATTGACTCATTAGTCAACTCTAATTCAAGGTCGATAGTGGTCTTTCCTGTTTTTTGGGGTAGCACCATTGCGCATACGCGACTCATTGTATCTCGTTTCATTATCGGTGGCAAAAAAATAAAGCCCGCCCCCTTTTGGAGGGCGGGCTTTTTACTGCCTTGAGGGGCAGCTATTTAGGAATCGCTAATAGACCAGCTTTATCAGAACGCGCAGGTCTATCGGATCAACCTTGCCGTTTCCGTCAATATCGGCCAACTCTTCGTAGGTCGGATATTTACCGTGATTCCACAGCAGGTCGACCATGAACGATATATCGTCGTTATTGACTATCCCGTCAAGAGTGAGGTCACCGGGTACAATCTCGATGTTCACATCGCCGACGAGTTCGACCGGAGTACCGTCGAGCAGCGTGAAGCTGACGACATAAGTATCCTGAACAGTGGTCTTAATAGGTCTCCAGTTGGACATGAATCTCATGACTCCAACCGGTATCTTCAAGACCGGCAGCGGATACTCGGCATACACCGTGTCATACGGGGTATCCTTCGGAGGTACCTCGTAGTTGACGAGTATCGAGCTAACGTCGACAGTGCTAACGTCGAATCCAGCAAGCATCACGCCAAGGATCTTATCCTGCACATCCTTAAGATAGATGGGATCCTGATCCAGGAAGGTGACGGGCTGGAATTGACTGAATACCGTGATCGTGAATTCCTGAGTCGCAGTGCCATAGTCGTTGATAGCTTCTATGGTAACGTCAAAGGATCCGGTTTCGGTCGGTGTCCACTCAATCAGGCCGGTCGCCGCGTCGATCGTCATTCCCGCCGGGCCATAAGCCAGCGCGAATGTTGGCTCCGGATAACCATCGGCATCAGCATCGTACGAGTACAGCTCGTCCACCGTACCTTCTACCACAGGAGTAGAGGTGAAGGTGGGAGCGATACCCGAAACGGTTATGGTGAAGCTCTGGACAGCGTCGGGTTCAACACCGTTGCCGGCCACAACTGTCACCGCAAAGTCGCCGAGAGCATCCGCGGTCCACGAAATGAGACCGGTCGCGGCGTCAATGGTCATGCCGAGCGGAGCCGTGGTCAGAGCAAACGTCGGCGTCGGGTAACCAGTGGCTTCAACATCGTACGCGTACGAGTCAAAGATAACCGCGCTGGTCACAGGAGTCGAAGTGATGACCGGAGCTTCCGGAGCGGCCTCAACCACTATGGTGAAGCTCTGGGCGTCTGAGCCCGCGGAGTTGCTCGCTACGACAACCACATCGTAGCTGCCGGCAGCGGCAGGAGTCCACGAAATCAGACCCGAGATAGCGTCGATGGTCATGCCGGCTGGCGACGTCGTCAGAGCGAACGTAGCCTCGGGATAGCCATCAGCGTCTACATCGTATGCATAGAGTTCACCGGCAACACCGGTAAGAATCGGTGTCGACGAAATGACCGGAACAGTACCACCAACGGTGATGGTAAAGCTCTGGACAGCAGTGCCGTAGGCGTTGGAAGCTTCGATTGTAACATCAAAGTCACCAACGTCAGCAGGCGTCCAGGTTACCACGCCGGCAGCGTCGATGGTCATGCCAGCCGGGGCGGCCGTCAGAGCGAGCGTCGGGGCCGGGTAACCATCAGCGTCGGCATCGTAAGTGTAAGCAACACCAAAGGTGCCGGTCAGAACCGGCGACGAGGTGAAGCTCGGAGCGATACCGGCAACGGCTATCGTGAAGCTCTGGACATCGGTGCCATAGGCGTTGGAAGCTTCGATTGTAACGGCGAAGTCACCAACATCGTCCGGGGTCCAGCTTACCAGACCGATAGCATCAATGGTCATGCCAGCCGGGGCGGTCGCCAGAGCGAACGTCGGGGTCGGATAACCATCAGCGTCGGCATCGTAAGTGTAGAGCACACCATAAGTACCGGCAGTAACCGGCGTCGATGTAAAGCTCGGGGCTATACCAACGACCGTGATGGTGAAGCTCTGGACAGCAGTACCGGAAGAGTTAGCGGCTTCGATGACGACGTCGAAATCACCAGCATCATCCGGGGTCCAGGAAATCAGACCTGACACGGCGTCAATGGTCATGCCGGCCGGAGCGGTCGAGAGAGCGAAGGTCGGAGCCGGATAACCAGAGGCATCGGCATCATAAGTGTAGAGTACACCGTAGGTGCCGCTCGTGATCGGAGTGGACGTAAAGCTCGGAGCGATACCACCAACCGTGATGGTGAAGCTCTGAGTGGCGGTTCCGGCGGAGTTAGTGGCTTCAATTATGACATCAAAGTCACCAGCATCATCCGGAGTCCAGCTTACCAGACCACTGATAGCGTCGATAGTCATGCCAGCCGGGGCGGTCGCCAGAGCGAACGTCGGAACCGGATAACCATCGGCGTCGGCGTCATAGCTGTAAGCTACACCATAGTCACCAGTCAGAACCGGCGAGGAGGTAAAGCTCGGAGCGATACCGGCAACCGCTATCGTGAAGCTCTGGACATCGGTGCCGTAAGCGTTGGAAGCTTCGATTGTAACACCAAAGTCACCAACATCATCAGGCGTCCAGCTTACCAGACCACTGATAGCGTCGATAGCCATGCCGGCCGGGGCGGTCGTCAAAGCGAACGTCGGAGCCGGGATACCATCAGCATCAGCATCGTAGCTGTAAGCTATACCATAAGTACCTGTCAAAACAGGTGTCGAAGTGAACGCAGGAGCAATACCCAGCACAGTGATCGTGAAGCTCTGAACAGCATCAGGATCGACACCGTTGCTGGCTACCACGGTAACATCAAAGTCACCAACGGTGCCTGGGGTCCACTCGATAAGTCCGGTCGTAGCGTTGATTGTCATACCGGCCGGAGCAACGCTCAAAGCGAACGTCGGACCCGGGTTACCGGTAGCTTCCACATCATAGCTGTAAAGCTGGTTGACAACAACACTGGTCGACGGAGTCGAAGTTATTACAGGAGCCTCTGGGCCAGCAACCACGTTGATGGTGAAGCTCTGAACATCGCTGCCAAAGGCGTTGGAAGCCTCGATAACGACATCATAAAGACCTTCAGCATCAGGCGTCCAGCTGATCAGACCACTCACCGCATCGATTGTCATACCGAGAGGTGAAGTCGTCAGAGCGAACGTCGGGGCCGGATATCCATCGGCATTAGCATCATAAGTGTAAAGCTCACCAACGACGCCACCGAGAGGAGCCGTCGAGGTGAAGCTCGGAGCAATACCAGCCACGGCGATGGTAAAGCTCTGGACAGCAGTACCGTAAGCGTTGGAAGCTTCGATGGTAACACCAAAGTCACCAACATCATCCGGAGTCCAGCTTACCAGACCGTTAGCATCAATAGTCATACCAGCCGGGGCGGTCGTCAGAGCGAACGTCGGAGCCGGATAACCAGCAGCGTCGGCATCGTAAGTGTAGAGCACGCCATAGTCACCGGTCAGAACCGGCGAAGAGGTGAAGCTCGGAGCAATACCGGCCACCGCTATCGTGAAGCTCTGGACAGCAGTACCGGCAACGTTGGAAGCTTCGATTGTAACACCGAAATCACCAACATCATCCGGGGTCCAGCTTACCAGACCGTTGGCATCAATGGTCATGCCAGCCGGGGCGGTCGTCAGAGCGAACGTCGGCGCCGGGTAACCATCAGCGTCGGCATCGTAGCTGTAAGCTACACCATAAGTACCGGAAGTAATCGGCGTCGAGGTGAAGCTCGGAGCAATACCGGCAACGGCTATCGTGAAGCTCTGGACAGCAGTACCGGCAACGTTGGAAGCTTCGATTGTAACATCAAAGTCGCCAACATCATCCGGAGTCCAGCTTACCAGACCAGCGCCATCAATGGTCATACCAGCCGGGGCGGTCGTCAAAGCGAACGTCGGAGCCGGGTAACCATCAGCATCGGCGTCATAGCTGTAAGCTACACCATAGTCACCAGTCAGAACCGGCGTCGAGGTGAAGCTCGGAGCAATGCCACCAACCGCGATGGTGAAACTCTGGACAGCCGTGCCGAAGTCGTTAGTGGCTTCGATGATGACATCGAAATCACCAACATCGCCCGGGATCCAGCTTACCAGACCGCTGATAGCGTCAATGGTCATACCGGCCGGAGCGGTCGCCAAAGCGAATGTCGGGACCGGGTAACCACTGGCATTAGCGTCATAGCTGTACGCCACGCCGTACGTACCGGTCAGAACCGGTGTCGACGTGAAGACCGGACCGATACCGCCAACGGTGACGGTGAAGCTCTGGACATCGGTACCAAACGCGTTGGCAGCTTCGATTACTACGGCGAAGTCACCAACATCGTCAGGCGTCCAGCTTACCAGACCGCTGATAGCGTCAATGGTCATGCCAGCCGGGAACGTCGTCAGAGCGAACGTCGGCGCCGGGTAACCATCAGCATCGGCATCGTATGTATAGAGTACTTCAAAGCCGGCATTCGTGATCGGCGTTGAAGTAAAGGTCGGAGCAATACCAGCCACGGCAATGGTGAAGCTCTGGACAGCAGTACCGGCAACGTTGGAAGCTTCGATTGTAACACCGAAATCACCAACATCATCCGGGGTCCAGCTTACCAGACCGTTGGCATCAATGGTCATGCCAGCCGGGGCGGTCGTCAGAGCGAACGTCGGAGCCGGGTAACCATCAGCGTCGGCATCGTAGCTGTAAGCTACACCATAAGTACCGGAAGTGATCGGCGTCGAGGTGAAGCTCGGAGCAATACCGGCAACCGCTATCGTGAAGCTCTGGACAGCAGTACCGGCAACGTTGGAAGCCTCGATAGTAACACCGAAGTCGCCAACATCGTCCGGGGTCCAGCTTACCAGACCGCTGATAGCGTCAATGGTCATGCCGGCCGGGGCGGTCGTCAGAGCGAACGTCGGAGCCGGGTAACCAGCAGCGTCGGCGTCATAGCTGTAAGCCACACCATAGGTACCAGTCAGGACCGGCGTCGAGGTAAAGCTCGGGGCAATGCCGGCAACCGCTATGCTGAAGCTCTGGACAGCGGTACCGGCGACGTTGGAGGCTTCGATTGTGACATCGAAATCACCAACATCATCCGGAGTCCAGCTCACCAGACCACTGATAGCGTCAATGGTCATACCGGCCGGAGCAGTCGCCAAAGCGAATGTCGGGGCCGGGATGCCATCGGCATCGGCATCATAGCTATAAGCTACGCCATAGGTGCCGGTGGTAATGGGAGTCGACGTAAACGTCGGGGCAATACCCAGAACGGTGATCGTGAAGCTCTGAACAGCATCAGGAGCAACGCCGTTGGTAGCGACGACGGTTACATCGTAATCGCCAACGACGGTCGGCGTCCACTGAATAAGTCCGGTAGTGGCATTGATAGTCATGCCGGCCGGAGCCACAGTGAGAGCAAACGTCGGGGCGGGATTACCACTGGCCTGTACGTCATATGAATAAAGTTGGTTGACAGTTACGCTGGTAACCGGCGTAGAAGTGATAATCGGAGCGATGTCACCTTCTACCACATTAATACTGAAGCTCTGGACATCCGTACCGGCGACGTTGCTGGCTTCGACCACAACGGCGAAGTCACCAAGGTCAGCGGGAGTCCACGAGATCAAACCGGAAACAGCGTCAATGGTCATGCCACCCGGCGCGGTCGCCAAAGCGAACGTCGGGGCCGGGTAACCACTGGCGTCAACATCATAAGTATAGAGTTCATTCCTAACACCGTTTTCGTTCGGTGTCGAAGTAATGATCGGAGCGATGCCAGCTACAGCAATAGTAAAGCTCTGGACATCGGTACCAAACGCGTTGGAAGCTTCGATTGTAACACCAAAGTCACCAACATCGTTCGGGGTCCAGCTTACCAGGCCGTTGGCATCAATGGTCATACCAGCCGGGAACGTCGTCA
>JBFLZR010000007.1:0-93665 GCA_040756055.1 Candidatus Zixiibacteriota bacterium | reverse complement strand
CGAACGTCGGGGCCGGATAACCAGAGGCGTTAGCATCATAGCTGTAGGCCACACCATAAGTACCGGTGGTAACCGGCGTCGAGGTGAAGGCCGGAGCAATGCCGGCAACAGCTATGCTGAAGCTCTGTACAGCGGTACCATAAGCATTGGAAGCCTCAAGGACTACCGGTACGTCACCAACGACATCCGGAGTCCACGACACCAACCCGCTGGTAGCATTAACGGTCATACCGGCCGGGAACGTCGTCAGAGCGAACGTCGGAGCCGGATAACCAGAGGCGTTAGCATCATAGCTATAAGCCACACCATAAGTACCGGTGGTAACCGGTGTCGAGGTGAAGGCCGGAGCAATGCCGGCGACAGCTATAGTAAAGGCCTGTGAGTCTGTTCCTTCAGTGTTCGTGGCCTCGACTACGACGTTTACATCGCCGACAACATTCGGGGTCCAGGTGATAACACCAGTGGCAGGATCAATGACCATACCAGCCGGAGCCGTCGTCAAATTGAACGTCGGAGCTGGGTCGCCGGTAGCATCTACATCGTAAGTGTAGGCTACACCGTAGGTGGCTGAAGTTACCGGTGTCGAAGTGATAACCGGCGGTTCGCCTGTTGGGCCACCCTCGATTTTGAAGGTGTGCGGACCGTCCCAGGCAACATTTTCAGCCACGGTGGCCCATACCCAGCGACCGGCCGGCGCAAACCACGAAGAGTCGAGTACGATGGTTTTACCGGCATGGGCGATATCAATCGCGCCGATGGTAATCCAGTACCCGACGGCATTGAAGTTGGCCGGAAGGCCGGTGCCGTACATGCCCGCGGCGCCGCCAAAGCCAATGGTGTCAGAGACCAATCCATCGGAGAAGACGTTAACATACATTCCCAGGTCGAAAAACGGAGGAAACGCGATAAACGGATCCATATCCCATGGATAGATGGGATTGAGCGTTCCGACCATCTTGCTCCAGGTAGCACCATCTGGAGAATATACCCGATATCCGTTGTTAATGACCGACTGGGCCAAAGGCCCGTTGGTCAGACGGATGTAGAATGTAACTACCTCACCGGGGATGATCTCGTCACTGGCGTTGAGTCCGTCGACATGGTCGAGGGAAACGGCCTGACCGAGTATCGTACCCGACGATAACAGGATCAGGGCCAGAGCGAGCGTGAGGAATTTTACTCTCATGGTCACTCCCTATGTTTGAAGTTGTTGAGTTGTGAAGTTGTTTGGGCCATTATTTTCATAATCACCGAAATGCTGCGTTTAACAGATTTTCCCTAAGAGGGAAACCAACCCCTTATACCCCTTTTATGACCCCCGGCAGTATGGCGAGGACAATCCGCGGTAACTACGACTGGTACGACACGGAAATCAGCAAATACTGGAAGAACCAAGGAACGCGAATAGATCGCGCGTGGCGTAAACTAAGCTCAAGGTTTCGACGCTCCCTGTCCGCTTCATTCTCTCACCGCAGGTGACCCACATAAATCGACCTCTGCAAACCTGCCGCTGGTAAAGGGGTTTTCATACATACCCGCCCTCCGGCGGGCGGGTATGTGTCAAATTTCCGCCTTTAACTCTCGGGCAGATTTAGTAAATCATCTGCACCAGATCGCGGAGGTCTAAAACGTCGACGCTGCCGTCGCGGTTGACATCCAGAGCCTCTTCAAAGTAAGGCTTCTGGCCTCTATTCCACATATATTCAACCAGGAATACGATATCCTGCTGATCTTCAATTCCGTCAAAAGTCAAATCACCGGGATAAACGATCACATTGACGTCGCCGGTGATGGTCTTGTGTTCGCCGGTGGTCAGATCATAATCCACAGTATAGGTCCCCTGGAAGTCCGATGAGATCGGTCTCCAGTTGGAAAGGAAACGGGTGCAGCCGATATCGAATGCGAACAGTTCACCTTCGATTCGATATTCTTTCGGCGGGATCTTGGCGTTCACGAGAATCGAATTCGGGTCGATCAACGCGTTGTCTTCGCACTCGATATAAACGGTGAGGATCTTGTCCGCAAGGTCTTTCAGGATGATCGGGTCCTGAGAGAGATAGGTCATGGGCGCCGGACATCCGATACCAAACTCGTATTGGTAAGGTCCGCCCCAGGCGACGTTCTGTTCGACAATATCCCATACCCAGCGGCCGGCCGGCGGATAGAAGGACGAATCCAGCACCAGGAAATCACCGTTGCTGCCCGTTATCGGTCCGACGGTAATATAGTAAGCGACATCATCAAAGCCGGCCGGTAAGCCGGTGCCGTACATGCCGGCAGCGCCACCGAAACCGATAGTATCGGCTATCGCGCCATCGGCAAACACATTGACGTACATTCCCAGATCAAAGAAAGGCGGGAACAATATCATAGGATCCATGTCCCATGGATAGATTGGATTGAGCTCACCGCTAACCGAGGTCCAGGTCAGACCATCGGGTGACGAGATTTCAAAGCCATTAGAAATCACCATGTGAGGATCAGCATCGCCGGTTATTCGCATATGGAATGTGAGCACGGCACCGTCGTCGATATTACCCATGGCATTGAGTCCATCGACATGGTCCACGACTATGCTCTGACCCAGAATTGTGCCAAACGATAGAAGGGTCAGGGCAACCGCGAGCGTGAGGATTTTCGCTGTCATAGTTTCTCCCTAAGGTTTTGTGTTGAAAAGTTGTGAGGTTGTATGTTCTGACATTTTCATGCTGCCGAAATGCTGCGCTTTACTGTGGCTCAACATCAAATGAGCCGCCGCCAAATCCCTCTTGAACCCTCGTATAGAACTGAAATGGAGTCGTGAGGGTAAGACTTTTTGCAGTAAACAGTATTAGTACGAGCACAATATAATATGGACCCCCATCTCTGTCAACCCCAAAAATGGGCCAAAACCGGATGCCAGGCTCAGATTTATCCCATTCGGACCAAGCCGCGCTTCATGGTTGGTTAGGGCGGTCTGGATTCCATAAAATCCGAGAAGTCAGACCGAGAGAAAGCCGCCATCTTTCTGGGGGGCGGAAGGTGCCCTTAAAAAGCCTAAGTCTATGCCTAATAAGCTATTTTGGTGAGGCGCAGAAGCCCGGTAGTTGCAAGGGGGCGGGGGCGGCAATCTGCCCCACCTGATCTCTGGGAGTACGGTGAGACACAACAAAGAAACCCGCCTTTTGAGGGGCGGGTTTTCTTGAGAATAATTGTACTCAGATAGTCAACTGACTATCAGTATACGATTTCCACGATAGCCCGGAGGTCTCTGATATCGCTATAACCATCGCGGTTCACGTCAAGGGCTTCCTCCAGCATCGGAGCTTTGCCGCCCTTGAACATGTAGTCAACCAGGAAAGTGATGTCGTTAACGTCTTCAATACCGTCGAAGTTCAAGTCACCGGCATAGACCTGAAGGTTCATATCGCCTTCAAGGGTCTTGAACTCGCCGCTGACCGAATAGCCGACGGTGTAGCTTCCCTGAACATCAGCCGAGATCGGTCTCCAGGCGGACAGGAAGCGGAAGATGAAGACATCGGTCACGAGCAGGTCGCCTTCGATTCGGGCAGCCGTGTACGGAGGAATCTTGCCCTGAACGACAACACTGCCGAGGTCAACATTGGCGTTGTCTTCGCACTCAACATAAACGCGGAGGACTCTGTCGGCCAGATCTTTCAGGATGATCGGGTCCTGTTCGAGGTAGGTGAAAGGTTCGCAGCCGCCGCCACCATCGTTCAGAACAAAGCTATGCGGGCCGTCCCAGGCCACGTTCGCACCGACGAAATCCCATACCCAGCGTCCGGCCGGCGGATAGAAGGCCGAGTCGAGAGTCAGCACAGCGCCCTGTTCGCCGGAGATCGGTCCGATGGTAATCCAGTAGCCGATACCATCAAAACCAGCCGGCAGGCCGGTTCCATACATACCGGCGGCGCCGCCAAAGCCGATTGTGTCGCAGCCCATGCCATCGGCAAAGACATTAACGAACATTCCAAGGTCGAAAAAGCACGGGAAGCCAAAGCTCAAATCCCACTTGTAGGCGGGGTTCAGAGTTCCCTTCACGCTCGTCCAGTTGAGGCCATCGCCGCAAATGTCGAAACCGTTGCTGATGACGTAATGCGGAGTGGCGTCGCCGGTCAGGCGCATGTAGAAGGTCAAGACGGATCCACTCGTGAACTCGTTGCCGGAAGCCAGACCGTCAACGTGGTCGAGTGTGATGCTCTGAGCGGCAACCATGCTGAATGAAACCAATACCGTAAAGGCACTGATCAGCAGTACTGCTTTAATGGATGCTCTCATTAGAATCTCCCTCACTCAAAAATGTTGAAAAGATTTATGGGTTGTGGTAACTAGTGACCAAAGCGGTGCACCCTATCAATAGCTTGTCGAATCTCGCGCAATTCGGGCGTCAGGTATGACCGTCCCTCTTAAAGTAGCTATGGCTTGAAATAATGTTTTGTGAGGTAAGCGAACCGGCACAAACCGCACCACGGTTCGGTTTATAATATACCTGCATGTCACCGTTTTGTCAAGAAACAATCGGCGCAGCTGTTGTGCAAAAAAAGACCTGCGCCTCGGGCGCAGGTTATATCCGACAAATCCCATCGTATATCGCCGCAGACTAATATATGAATTGAACCAGTTCGCGAAGGTCCCTCGCATCCACATAACCGTCGCGGTTGACATCCAGAGCTTCCTCCAGCATAGGTGCGTTGCCGCCCCTGAACATGTAGTCAACCAGGAAAGTGATGTCGTTAACATCTTCGACACCGTCAAAGTTCAGGTCAGCGGGATAAATCTGAAGGTTCATGTCTCCGAACAGGGTCTTCGTTTCCCCATTGACATTGTAGCTGATAGAATAGGCCCCCTGGACATCAGACGAGATAGGCCGCCAAGTCGACAGGAAGCGGAACATGAATACATCGGTCACAAGCAGGTCGCCTTCGATTCGGGCGACGGTATACGGCGGGATTTTCCCCTGCACAACAACTGAACTCAAATCAATCCCCGCCACATCTTCACCGGCAACATACACTCTCAGCACCCGATCGGCCAGATCCTTGAGAATAATGGGGTCTTGCTCAAGGAATGTATACAGTTGCGGTCCGGGGCATTCTCCGAACCTGTAGGTGTAAGGTCCGCCCCAGCCCACATTCGGGGTGATATCCCAGAGCCATGTGCCGGCCGGCGGGAAGAAACTGGAATCCAATACTACCTGTGCTCCAGGAGTTCCACTGAACGGCCCGGCCGTAATCGTGTAGGCAATGTCATCAAACCCCGCCGGGAGACCAGTACCGAGTTGACCGGCCACGCCGGCGAAACCGATGGTATCGCACCCCTGACCATCACCAAACACAACAATAAACATACCGTAATCAAAAAACGGGGGAAACGAGACAAGGGGGTCCAAATCCCATGGATAAATAGGATTCATCTCGCCGCTTAAAGTCGTCCAGTTCACCTCATTTCCGCAAAGCTTATAGCCGTTGTTAATGGCCATATGCACAAATTCATCCGAGGTAATCCTGATATGGAATTTCACCACCGCTCCGGGATCAATCTGACCGCAGGCATTCAGGCCATCGACATGATCCACTGAAATAAACGGTTCGGTCGCCGTGCCCGCAGCAACCATAATAATGACAGCCACAAAACAGGACACTGTCAGTCGCCATATATCCTTCATCACAAAATCCTCCACAAATTGTTCTTGAGCGCTAAATTAGTATACAATCTGCACCAATTCGCGAAGATCCCTGACATCAACATAACCATCACGGTTGACATCCAAAGCCTCTTCAAGAACCGGCAGGTTTCCATCGTTCCAGATATAATCAACCATGTACGATATGTCCTGCTGGTCCTCTGCTCCATCGAAATTAAGGTCACCCGGGTAAACCTGAATGTTCACATCGCCGAACAGGGTCTTCGTTTCCCCATTGACATTGTAGCTGATAGAGTACGTACCTTGCACATCAGCCGCAATAGGTCTCCAGGTCGACAGGAAGCGGAAAATAAACACATCGGTCACGAGCAGGTCGCCTTCAATTCGAGCGGTGGTGTATGGCGGGATTTTCCCCTGAACCACAACCGACGTCAGGTCGATATCACCTACATTCTCATTGGCGACATACACTCTCAGTACACGATCGGCCAGGTCCTTGAGGATTATTGGGTCCTGCTCTAAATAGGTCTCCGGTTCGGGGGGGCTTCCGCATCCCTCGCAATATGTGTAAACGTAAGGTCCTCCCCACTCGACATTCTCTTCTACCAGGTCCCATACCCAGCGGCCGGCAGGTCTGTAGAAAGCTGAGTCCAACTCCAGAAAAGTGTACTCGGTGCCTTGGAGGGGACCGATTGTAATGGTATAGGCGACATCATCAAAGCCCGCCGGAAGACCGGTTCCATACATACCGGCGGCTCCTCCGAACCCTATTGTATCGGCGCCTGAGCCAGTCGAAAACGTATTAACGAACATTCCCAGATCGAAAAAGCATGGGAAACCAAAGCTCAAATCCCAAGGATAGACCGGGTTGAGCGCTCCGGTCATTGCTGTCCAACTGACATTCTCCCCTGAAATGCTGAAACCGTTTGAAATCACATAGTGGGCATTGGCGTCGCCGGTTATTCGCATATGAAAAGTCAGGATTGCTCCCGGATAGATACCGCCGGAGGCATCCAGCCCATCTATATGGTCAACGGTGATACTCGGTGCGGCAGACAGGCTGAGCGCAAGGGCAAAAACCATCGACACCAAAAGACCTGACGAGCGCGGTCCATTCAATCGCATAGTCCCTCCATTGATTTGGTTAAAGTTGTAAACTACCGATATCTTATTCTGCCAAGATTGCCGCGAGAACTCCAGGCCACTTGTGGCTTGATAGATCGGTAAGGGGCAGGTTTCGGGATGTTTTTTCGGAATTACCAACCTGTGAGGCGGTCAGCGCATTAGCGCCTGTATTTTAAATATACTCTCTGGTACATGTTTGGTCAAGCCAAAACCGACCCAACAGAAAACCCGCTCCTTGCGGGAGCGGGTTTTCTCGAGAGTAATTATACTCGGATAGTCAAGTGACTATTAGTATACGATTTCCACGATAGCGCGAAGGTCTCTGATATCGTTGTAACCGTCGCGGTTCACGTCAAGGGCTTCCTCCAGCATCGGAGCTTTGCCGCCCTTGAACATGTAGTCAACCAGGAAAGTGATGTCGTTAACGTCTTCAATACCGTCGAAGTTCAAGTCGCCGGCATAGACCTGGAGGTTCATGTCACCATAAAGGGTCTTGAACTCGCCATTGACCGAATAGCCAACGGAGTAGGTTCCCTGAACGTCAGCCGAGATCGGTCTCCAGGCGGACAGGAAACGGAAGATGAATACGTCGGTCACGAGCAGGTCGCCTTCGATACGGGCAGCCGTATACGGAGGAATCTTGCCCTGAACGACAACGCTGCTCAGATCGACACCGGCGTTGTCTTCGCACTCAACGTAGACGCGGAGGACTCTGTCGGCCAGATCTTTCAGGATAATCGGATCCTGTTCGAGATAGGTGATAACTTCGGGACAAACCGGCTCTTCACCCAGCATATAAGTGTAGGGGCCGCCCCAGGCAACGTTTGCTTCAACGATGTCCCATACCCAGCGTCCGGCAGGACGATAGAAAGAGGAGTCAACGGTCAGTACTGCGCCCTGAGGACCGTGGACCGGACCGATGGTGAACCAGTAGCCGATGTCATCGAAGCCAGCCGGAAGGCCGGTTCCGTACATACCGGCAGCGCCACCGAAACCAATGGTGTCGGCGCCAACGCCGTCGGCAAAGTAGTTGATGAACATACCCAGGTCAAAGAAGCACGGGAAGCCGAAGCTCAGATCCCATTTGTAAGCCGGGTTCAAGGTACCGGTCATTCCGCCCCACTCCAGACCGTCACCATACACTCTGAAGCCGTTGCTGATAACATAATGCGGCGTGGCATCACCAGTCAGACGCATATAGAACGTCAAAACGGCGCCGTCGTCAATACCGCCGCCGGCGTTGAGACCGTCCACGTGGTCGACTACGACACTCTGAGCTGATACCAGGCTAAACGAAGCCAGGACCATGACAGCACTGATCAGTAATACTGCTGCTTTCTTGGATGCTCTCATTAGTGTTTCCCTCACTTGATAAAGTTGAAAAGGTTTATGGGTTGTAGTAATTTATGACTAAAATATGCTGCGCCTTACCTGTCTGAATTGATTTGGGTTGAGTTGTGAGGGTTCGCGATTTGCGACTCACCCAAGTCTTTGTTACAGCTTGGTTAAGTAATGAATATGTAGTAAACTATAGCTTTGTTGTACACCGCAAATATAAGCACGGCGCCCAATTCTGTCAACTCATTTTTCCAAATAATCTACCAGATGATCAATGACCGACACAGAATTGCGACATTTTGTGCCTATCTTAAACAGGACCCCGGGGCTCTTATTATGGCGACAATTTTCTGCTCAGATTCTCAAGCGATTCCGATTTCCCAATCAGTAAAAGGATATCGTTTTCGGCCAAAACAGATTCAGGTCCGGGGGCGATCGTCAACTGCCCGCCCTTTTTCTTGATACCTATAATTGTCAGACCGAATTCTTTTTTCAGGTTGGATTCCACCAGCGTTTTACCGGCGAGATCACATCCTTGGGGGATTACTATTTCCTCGATTGTCAAGCCGCTCTCACCCAAAGAGGTAGCGTGCATGAAATCGACGACATTCGGTCTGAGTGAGGCCATAGCCATGCGTATTCCCCCGAGCACGTGCGGTGTAACGACATGATTGGCCCCGGCCCGACGCAACTTCTTGACGCCCTCATCATAGTCCGCCCGGGCAATAATGTTTAGGTCCTTGTTCATGTCCCGAGCGGTCAGGGTCAGATACACGTTCTGGGCCTCATCCGGCAGGGTGGATATGAGGGTTTTCGCTGACTCGATACCGGCCATTCTGAGGGCATCGTCATCGGTCGCCTCTCCCTCGATGTACAGAAAACCGTCTTTGATCAGACTTTCGATCCCTTCGCGGCTTTTTTCGATCACGACAAAATTGACTTTCTTTTTCTTGAACTCCATAGCCACCTGGCGCCCGACTCGTCCGTAGCCGGCGATTATGAAGTGCCCGGAAATCTTGCGTATTTTGCTTTCCATTTTTCTTCTCCCTAATATATCACGCAACTGTCCCTCGAGAATAATCTGACCGATTACCGAGGCGGTGAACCCGACCAGCGCGACACCAAACATGATCAGGAATATAACGAAAATTCGTCCGGTCGGATGCAGCGGGCGTACTTCACCGAACCCGACTGTGGACAGCGTGATAACAGTCATATAAAGACCATCCAGAGGACTCATTCCCTCAAGAACGGTAAATCCCAGGGTCCCCCCCAGGACAACTATCAACAGAGCGCCGGTGGCAATGCTCAATTTTTGTGAGGCCGTCAGCGGCGCCGAAGGCGAAAAATCACGTTTCATAACCGATTCAATTCTATTATATACGCAACGTAATATCTACAAAAAAAGTGGAAGGGCTTTGCGGGGTTACCAAACCTTACAGTTTGAAAAGTAACCTTCCGTTGGGTTTTAGTTGACGTACGCAGCCCGGTTTCTTATTGAACCGAAAAGAATGGAGAGCTTATCTTTGGTCCTAAAGAATAAATTTGTCTTGTATCACCTGCCGCTCGTACTGTATGCCGGCGTCGTTATAACACTTTCATCGATTCCACAGATCAACCCACCGCAGATCAGGTTTCTGGCGGCTGATAAAGTGGCCCATTTTATTGAGTATGGAATTTTCTCAGTCCTCGCCTTCAGGTCTTTCTCCAGGCTCGGCAATCGGGTGACCCCTAATAAAGCAGTCGTTATTTCCGCACTCTTTTTGTGTCTGTTCGCGGCGTTCGATGAGTACTACCAGAAGTTCATCCCGGGCCGGATGTCGGACATGCAAGATCTGCTCACCGATCTGGCCGGAGCCTTTCTGGTTCTGTTTCTACTCTGGTTAAGAGCCAGAAAAAGACAGATTTCCCGTTGAGAACAAAGCCTCAGATCATACTTTAGTAGAAATGTTGTTTTTTTGAGTTGACTTACATATCTTATAAGCAAAATTACATCAAAACGACATGCATTCATTAGGTTAACAGGTTTTCAGTGCCACTGCAATTCAAAGTAGCCGGGAGAAGCGACGTTGGTCTGGTCAGGGGTTCCAATGAGGACTGTCTGCACCTCGATGATGCCAACGGCGTATTCGCTGTTTGTGACGGTATGGGCGGCCACCAGGCGGGCGAAGTTGCTTCGATGATGGCTGCCGACATCATTGATATAGTATTCAATGACTTCAAGCAGGAGTTCTATCAGGATAAGCGTCTAGCCCTCGATAAGCCCCTACCCTATCTCGGGCAAACCCTTCTTAAGGCCATCAGAGTCGCAAATCGCGCCATCTTTAATAAAGCCGTGGAGAAGCAGACGCTGATGGGTATGGGTACAACTATTGTAGCTCTGGTGCTTGAAAAGGACACGCTGTCGATTGCTCACGTTGGGGACAGCCGGGCATATCGGCTGCTCGAAAGGTCGATCGAGCCGCTGACCATTGACCATTCATGGATTGCCGAGGTCCAGCAGAGTCAAAATATCAGCGAGCAGGAGGCCGCCTCGGTGGTCGGCAAGAACGTCATCACCCGTGCCCTCGGCGTGCGCGACACGGTTGAAGTCGATTATCGCATGGTGAAAGTCAAGCCGGGCGACAAGTTTATGATATGCTCCGACGGTCTGTGCGGGTTCGCCGATGACGAAGACATTTTCTCGGTCATCAACAAGGTAAGAAAAGACAATGAGCGGATCGTTGAGGATCTGATTCAGATGGCCAACGATCGCGGCGGAGCCGATAATGTGACGGTCGCCGTGGTAGAAGTTGTTGATGTCGAAGAATCTGAACTCGGGGAGGTCGACCGTTTTACCTTGCCCGAAGAAACTCCGCCGGTTCTCGAAGCCGAAGACCTTTGGATTGAGCGCATTAATGAATTTATTGCCCACCGCACCAATCCGGTAGTACAGCAGACGGTCGCAGCCAGGCCGGTTAGAAAGTCCGCCCTTGTCCTGATCTTCGCTGTTTTCATAATCATTGCCGCTGTAATGATATACCTTTCCACTTCTCGCTGACAGCCCCAACCGCTCGCCCCTGGTGGGCGGGAGAATTCCCTTGACATTTATAGCCCTGCGGATATTATTGGGTTCGGAAAATGCGCCCATAGCTCAATTGGATAGAGCGTCTGACTACGGATCAGAAGGTTGGGGGTTCAACTCCTCCTGGGCGTATTTTTTTATTGCATCTACCCGGACGGCTTCCCGATTGAATAAACCGCCCTGTTGATCAGTAAATTATCATAAACAGGAGGCTTATATGTCAGGCGCGGCAGGTGGCGCTGCTGCCGCGGCAGCGGCGCGGAAAAAAGCGCTGGTCAGACAGGAGGAAGAAGACATGACCAGGTATAGTTCCGAAGACCTCGAGGGGTGGGAATTCAAAATTATCAGGGCAGTCTCCAGCAAATTCAAGAAACCTTCGGCGCTGAAGCAACTGTGCGCGGAAGAAGCCAAAAACGGCTGGGAGATGATTGAGAAATTCGATGATTCCCGCGTCCGGTTCAAAAGAAAAATCGAACATCGTTCGCGCGACCAGTACGCTGAGATCGATCCTTACCGCACGCGGGTGGGTATCGCCGAAGGTCAACTGGCAGCGATAATCCTCGGGGCGGTTTTTTTGGTTGGAGGCCTGGCACTCCTGCTTGTGACCGCCTTCGGCAGGTAGATACCCCCACGATAACCGGGAAGTTAATTGGACGATTTTTGGGGCTTAAACGTCAGCAGTTCATCCGAGTCTAATCCACACCACGCGCACGCGGGTATTGGGTTACTCGAAGCTTGGGGTATGAATCTGCCCTGCGATGTTAGTTGACGCGGAGTCTGGAAAGCTATATATTCCAGGTAAGTTGAAAAGCAGCAATCTGGTGTGCGGGGGCTCCGCCACTGAGGAATCGTCAGTACCATAGAAGTTTAGCCTCAAAAGGATACGGATATGAATCGGGCAATAATCCCGTCTTCTCTTATCGCCATAATTGCGTTCGCAACAATTGCCCAGGCACAATCTCAGCAGCAGATAATCGACTCGTTGCGCGCGGTCGGGGAGCGTGAAGGCTGGACATTCACTATCGGCCTAACCGACGCCTGTCAGTATTCGATAGAACAACTTTGCGGGATGAGGGTCCCTGACCAACTGCCCGCCAATGTCAAAACCATGCCCCCATTGACAACAAGCATATCGGATTTTCCTACCCGATTCGACTGGCGTGAGCTCGGAGGCGTCACTCCCGTCAAAGACCAGAAGGCTTGTGGAAGCTGCTGGGCCTTTGCCACCGTTGGTTCACTTGAGTGTAACTTAAAAATCCGTGATGGCATCACGGTTGATCTTTCGGAGCAATACCTGGTCAGTTGCAACAGCGATGATTGGAGTTGCGATGGCGGCTGGTGGGCGCACAACTATCACTTACCCTACTCCGATCCTTACGCTAAGACAGATGATTGCGGTGGCTACGGACCCGTATTTGAAGCTGACTTTCCATACACGGCTAAAGATGACTCCTGCGCCTGTCCTTATCCGCACCAGGATACGCTTTGCCTCGATGACTGGGGATATATTTCTTTCGAATACGATATACCCACAGTAGATCAAATCAAACAGGCGATCCTGACCTACGGCCCGGTCGGAGTGGCTGTATACGCCAGTAGCAACTGGACCTATTACACCGGCGGTATATGGAATGTCTGCTCCGATGTGGAAATAAACCATGCCGTGGTTCTGGTTGGATGGGATGACATGCTCGGCGCCGAAGGCTGCTGGATTATGCGAAATTCATGGGGGTCGAGCTGGGGTGAAGGCGGTTATATGTATATCGAATACGGGTGTTCCCGTATCGGTTTCAATGGCGTCTATGTGGACTGCGGCCTTTCCCCTACCCTTTATTTCTGGGGAGACACTCTCTACGGCGGTGTGCCGCACACAGTCAATTTCAACGCTTTCTATCCCGACCCGGTTGATATCTGGTCATGGGATTTCGGTGACGATGGGACGGCCAGTGTCAAAGCGCCCAGTCACACCTTCAATGAGAGAGGCAGTTATGATGTTTCGCTGAGTGTCACCTCTCCGGGAGGAGACAATTCTCTTACTAAAGAATACTACGTTGTAGCGATCGCCGATACCCTGATGACGACCGATGTATACGGTCAACCGGGTGAGCAGGTTGTCCTGACAGTTTCAACGTTCAACTCCGCACCGACTGAGTATTTCAAGATACCGGTAGAGTTCGCCAATGATTTCGGCATGAGATATGATTCGTTTTCCACGGTGGGATGCCGCACGGAGTATTTTGCCAAAAAGGACTACCTGCACTATGACATATGGTTCGGGCAACGCTTCACACTCAGGCTACAATCAGACACCTTGCCGGCTTTGCCGCCGGGTGATGGCGCCATAGTCAAACTCTATTTTACCCTTCCCGGCACAGCCACTGTAGGGAAAATGGCTCCTATTTTTATCGACGGTTACACGGTGACAACCACGACCTATCTTGCTACCTATTCGGGTGACCTGGTGGACTATGAAGTACCGGTGATTTCCGGAAGTATCACCGTCGGAGAGTACTGCTGCGCCGTAAGTGGTGACGCCAACCATAACGGCGCGGTTGATATTGACGACATCATTTATCTCGTCGATTGGAATTTCGCATCCGGACCCGGGCCATCGTGCCTTGATGAAGTCGAGGTCGACGGTTTGCAGCCATTTACGATAGAAGATTTAGTATATCTGGTCAATTACGTTTGCAACGGCGGACCTGCGCCGGCAGGCTGCCCGTAAAAGAATTGACTGAGAGAATTTAAATATATGAGAGTTCTTTGACAGTTCGCACCTTGTTCGCATCGTCTTGTGCGACGAGAGGTGGTCAAAGTAGCCGTCGTATCTGTAGCTTTTTACTTGAGAGGGTGCTGGTATGAATCGAGCCGGGCTATCAATAATTTTATCATTCATAATTCTCTGTTGGACGCCTGCGGCGGGACAGATAACTCAAGAGAAACTTGACTCACTTCGCGCGGTCGGCCAGCAGAAGGGCTGGACGTTCAAAATGGAGTTGAACGAAGCTACGCAATACCCTCTCGAACAGCTCTGTGGCTCCAGGATGTACGATGAGCCGCCGACTAACGTCACTGACTTCTCCACCCTTCTAAGCGCCACGACCCTCGAATATCCCGCCCGCTTCGACTGGCGTGAACTGGGCGGCGTTACCCCGATCAGAAACCAGGGCGGCTGCGGAAGCTGCTGGGCATTTGGTACGGTCGGCTCGCTGGAGTGCAACCTGAAAATCCGCGATAATGTCGTATGGGACCTGTCCGAACAGTATCTCGTGAGCTGTAACACCTATGGCTATAGCTGTGGCGGGGGTGAGTGGGCACATGACTTCCACCTGTCCTGGCTGAATCCGTACTACGAAACTGACCCATGCGGCGGATGGGGACCTGTTCTCGAGGCAACCTTGCCCTACGCCGGAGTTGATAACCCGTGTTCATGCCCCTACGTTCATCAGCACGACCTTGCGATAGACAGTTGGTCCTATGTCTCGCCGGCAACGATCACCAATATGAAGCACGCCATCCTCATGTATGGGCCAATTGGTGTTTATGTGTATGTGAATGACCCCTGGTATCTATACTCTGGAGGAGTTTTCAATGCTTGCGAGTCAGATTTGGGAATCAACCACGCTGTGGTGCTGGTCGGGTGGGATGATAACCTTGGAAGCGAAGGGTGCTGGATTTTGCGCAACTCCTGGGGAGCCGGCTGGGGTGAAGACGGCTATATGTATATCGAGTACGGTTGCTCCAACGTCGGATCGGGAGCCTGCTTTGTAGACATCGGCATCCCGCCGGTGATGTATTTCTATGGCGATACTCTCATTGGGAGTCCGCCGATCACTGTCAATTTCGACGCCTTCTATCCGGAGGTAGTGGATACCTGGACGTGGGATTTTGACGATGGCGGGTACGCCGACATTCAGAAGCCGACTCACGTTTTCGAGCAAAGAGGCGCTTTCGATGTCTCCCTTGAAATAGTCTCCGGGGGAGAAATTCATGTCCTGACCAGAGAAGATTACATAATAGCCATCGCCGACACTCTTATGACGACCGACATATACGGTCAGCCCGGCGACACGGTGGTGATGACAATCTCCACGTTCAACTCAGCGCCCGTAGAATACTTCAAAATACCGGTCGAATTCCCCAACGATTTCAACTTGACCTATTTAGGTTTCTCTACCGCGGGATGCCGCACCGAGTATTTTGAGAGGCAGGACTATTTGCACTACGATCTGTGGTATAAAAGATTTACACTGAGACTTCAGTCTTCTCAAAGTGATACATCGCCGGCTTTGCCGCCGGGCGAGGGCGCCATTGTCAAACTCTATTTCACAATCCCCGGTGCGGCACTTGAAGGCAAAATCGCCCCCATATACCTTGACGGCTACACTGTCACCACAACAACCTACCTTCCCACGTACCTGGGTGATATAATCGACTATGAAGTACCGACTATCGGTGGAAGTATAACTGTTTCGCAATACTGCTGTGTCATGGGTGGTGATGCCACCCACAACGGCGCTGTCGATATCGATGATATCATTTACCTCGTGGATTGGAATTTCGCGTCCGGTCCGCAGCCGTCGTGTCTCGACGAGGTGGAAATCGACGGAGCGCCGCCGTTCACTATCGAGGATCTCGTCTATCTGGTCAATTATGTTTATAATGGTGGCCCGGCCCCGGCCGGCTGCCCGTAATGTGAAAAGCATGGCCGCAGGCTAACGCACTTCCTGTGGTCTTTCATATAACGTGACGACATAAGTTCGCGCGAGCCAGGAAATCAGTCAGCGATGACCGGCTGTCGCAACGTATCTTCAGGCTCAAGAGGATGCCGGCATGAAGAGCATAATTTCACTTTCGACATTAGTCATATTTTCCCTGTGGACTCCAGTCTCTGGGCAGAATATCAGTGAGCAAATTGACTCGCTGAGAGCCGTAGGCGAGCGCGAGGGCTGGACATTCACGATAGGCGAAACCTCCGCCACGAACAGGCCCCTTCACCAACTCCGCGGAGCAAGAGTTCCCGACAAGTTTCCCGAAGCGCCGCTGTTTCAGCCGGCCCCGGCTATCGCGGCGATGGGACTGCCGTCGTCATTCGACTGGAGAGCCTTAAACGGCGTCACCCCTATCAAAGATCAGGGGGTGTGCGGAAGTTGCTGGGCCTACGCCACCGTCGGCGCTCTGGAAAGCAATATCCGCATAAAGGACGGCATTATAGTGGATCTGTCAGAACAATACCTGGTAAGTTGTAATCAAGACGGCTACGATTGTGTGGACGGAGGATGGTGGTCTCACGATTATCATCTTCATGATTCCATCCCGACGAGAAAACTCGATGACTGCGGCGGCTGGGGGCCGGTGCTGGAGGAAGACGCGCCATACACGGGTCGCGATGATCCGTGCGGCTGTCCGTACCCTCACGCGATAGATTACTGCCTGCAGGGGTGGGGCTATGTTGGTGAGCCGGGGACAATACCGCCGACCGACCTGCTAAAGCAGGCTATCATGCAATACGGACCTTTGTCGGTAGGCGTTTACTGCAGTAACACCGCGTTCCAGGACTATACGGGCGGAGTCTACAACGCTTGTTACGGCGATGACATCGACCATTGCGTCGTTCTCGTCGGCTGGGATGACAACCTGGGCGAAAACGGCGCCTGGATTATGAAAAACTCATGGGGCACCGGATGGGGCGACGCGGGATATATGTTCATTGAGTACGGGTGCAACCTTATAGGGTACGGGGCCACTTATGTTGACTACGGTCTGCCTCCGCAGATATACTTCTGGGGCGACAGCCTCTACGGGCTTGCCCCTCATACCGTGAATTTCGATGCTTTTTATCCCGACGCGGTCGAGTCGTGGAGTTGGGAATTCGGTGACGGTGAATCCGCCGGCATCCAAGCACCGAGTCACACTTATGATGAAAGAGGAAATTTCGACGTCAGCGTGGAGGTTGTCTCCGGCGGGGAGACGCACAGTGCGACAAAGCAGATGTACATAGTCTCGATCGCCGACACACTCAAGACAGCCAATCAGCACGGTCAGCCCGGCGATACCGTGATTATGACACTCTCCACTTTCAACTCTGCCCCCGTCGAATACTTCAAGATACCGGTCGAGTTCGCCAACGATTTCGGCCTGATTTACCTCGGCTTTTCGGTGGAGGGATGTCGCACCGAGTACTTTGAATTAACGACGTATTTACATTCCGACCTCTGGGGTACGAAGCGATTCACCCTCAAGCTGGTGTCATCTCTATCGGAAACCTCGCCGGACCTTTCACCCGGTGAAGGCCCGATCGTGAAACTCCTCTTTAGGATACCCGCGACCGCAACTGAAGGCAAAACCGCCGACATCTTTCTCGATGGTTACGATATCTATCTTCCAACCTATTCCGGCGACCTGATTGACTATGAGGTACCGACTATTGCCGGAAGTATCACGGTTGGGGAGTATTGTTGCGCTCTCGGAGGTGATGCCACCCACAACGGCGCTGTCGATATCGACGACATCATCTATCTCGTTGACTGGAATTTCGCGTCCGGCCCGCAGCCGTCGTGTCTCGACGAGGTGGAAATCGATGGGACACCGCCGTTCACTATCGAGGATCTCGTCTATCTGGTCAATTATGTTTATAATGGTGGCCCGGCCCCGGCCGATTGTCCGTAAGAGGGTCGGTCCAGCGGCATAAATATAAGGCGAACCGGATGTTAGACCCGGTTCGCCTTTGTGCTTTTCTCTTGTAACAACCGCACGCGTGCACCCCTCAAGGCTCAGCCCGATTCTTCCGATTATAGATATACCCGACTAACATCTTGCGCTATTCTATCTTCGGGGTTGGGGAAACATTCTGTCTACAGTGGTAAGCCAGGGAGAGGTATGAGAATATTGCTGGTTGAAGACGACCCGGCAGCGATCAAGGTTTGTGTGGCTGTGTGCAGCGAGGCGGGCTATGAAGTGGTCGTGGTCAACTCCAGAAAGTCGGCTATCAACCAGTTGAACGGTTCCGCTTTCTTCGACATAATCATTCTCGGACTGTTTCTGCCGGGGATGGACAGCTTCCAGTTTCTCGAATACCTGCAGTCAAATCACCGTTTCAATAAAACACCGGTGTTGGCCACGTCGGTACTTCATGACAAGGATACGGTCGTTCGTTGTGCCGAGCTTGGCGTCAAGGAAATCATAATCAAACCGGTGGAAAGCCAGATTCTCATCGCGAAGATACAGCATATCTACGAGCGCTTCATAAAATCCGTCGTGGTGGTTGATGGTGATCCGCTGATAAGAAATCTTTTGAAGAAGATTCTGGAGCGGGAGGGTTACAAGACGATCATGGCCGAGTCGGCGCAGGAGGTTCTCGAGATACTTGAAACCAATCGTGTTGGCATGGTCATAACCGGTCTGGAGCCATCGGGGATGAGCGGCATGGAACTCACGGTGGCGATCAAAGAGAAGAACGCCAATGTTCCCGTTTTCGTTATTACCGGTAAGAGCCAGAAGTTCGACAACGACTATGTCATTCAGTCCGGGGCCGACGGTTATATTTCAAAGCCATTCAAGAATTTCGAGATCGCCCGCCGTCTCGCCCCGTTCTTGGCGTAGACCAACACCAACCAGGTTTTGACAGCCCTCTGTTCGAATCCCCTAATAATTTCTGGATGAGAAGACATTTTAAATGGTGGCCCGCAGTTTGATTGAAGTGGGATTGGGCTATCGATGATGGTGCCGAAGGCGGGGCTGGCCTTGCCGGCTTTGTGGGGTAGCTCGCTGAGGATTTTCTCTAAAGTTTGATGTGGGGTAACGCCATCTATAATGGTGCCGAAGGGGGGACTCGAACCCCCACTCCCTTGCGAGAACTGCGCCCTGAACGCAGCGCGTCTACCAGTTTCACCACTTCGGCACGTGTAAATTGGCAGTAGATAATAGCGAAAAGCCCAAATATTGTCAAGTGCGTTAATGAGAACCGCGGAAGTCAGCTCTATTTGAGTTGTAAAAAGAAATTATACGGCTGGCCAATCCTGCCGCAAGGGCTGAAAATACCTACCGAAACCTTGTAGGTCCCGGGGGCAACATCCAGCACTCTGCGAAGTGTATAGTCATTTCCGGGCATCCATAAGTTCACAGGAATATCGGGGAGAAAATCCAGAATCTTCTTATTGCTTCCATCAGACGGGTAGAGATGAAGAAATATCTTGTTCGCCTCTTTGATAGGCTCCATCGACTCCATCTTGAAACGAATAGCGGTCGCATGACCGCCTGTTTCTTCAAGCGAAATTTCTTCTAACCTGACGGCACTGCCAAACATGTGGTGGCCGGAAACCGGGCCCACGACCTGAAGAGCCGGTCCTTTTACGATAGGAACAACCTCGACCATGACTATCAGTATAACAAACGCTGATATCAGCGATATTTCCATGTACGAGATCAACTGTTTGATTCGACGTTTGTCTCTACCGCGCCGGTAGATATGTTTTAACAATAGCGCGACATAGCCAGTCAGAATTGCTGCCATCAGGCCAACGTGTACCCCGGCCAAAGGAACTCGCAGATCGGCGTTAATCTTATATTCCGATATCAAAGCCATGTTCACCGCCGACCGATAGCCAGCCCAACCGAATATAAAAAGCACTACCGTCGAGACTAGCCACCAAACAGGATGAAGCCTACAAAAATAACTTCGCCACAGAGTTCGGAGGAAATACAATGTAAGAGGAATAACAAACACAAATGGCGGAAAAAAGATTCGTGTTTCGCGGGCAAAGGTAAGCACAAACGTGAACAGAACTGTCAGACCGACAAAGATCGCTCCGCCAGTTGCCAGATACCGCTTTTCCTCGATCCGACCGTGATTGACAACGCTCATCCATCCCAGCAGCGACGTGAGCCACATGAATCCGAAAGCTATGATAGCGGACACGATGGTATCGTTTATACGACCCTCACCGTCGAAATTAAACAGCAGAAGCTGCCACCGTTTCGGATCAATCTCCTCCCAAAGCAGTAGTCGGTAGAGGAAATATACGGCTACAGGGAACACCAGACCGATCACCTGCCTTCCGGTCGGCACCTGCTTTCGGGACCACCATGCCCATAGAATCAGGATGGGGTATAACAATAAGATCTGCTCCCGCGCAAACAGACCCAGCACCAGATAGACACCCGCCAGAATCCATCGATCCCGCATTACCGCCAGCAGGAGTAGAATCAGGAAGATGTATGACCAGATGTCGTCCCAGGTGTGAGTCGGCTCGAAGTGGGCTCCAATGACTGGATAGGCTGTCATTAGAAGGACAACACCCAGGTTCGCCCAAATCCTGTCGAAGAGCATATGTCGCAAATAGCGGTAAAACAGCAACCCCAGCCCCATAGCCAGTCCATACTGAATCACGAAGAAAGACTGTTTGATAGCAAGACCGGTGAGTTTGTTCATCGCCAGAGTCGCATAACTCTGCCATATTCGGACCGCGAACGGATGCCATGTCATGTGGAATTTCAATTTCGCTTCCCACATTTCCTCCGGCAGCGCCATGGGTGACCAGAAACAGCATTGCTGCAAATAGAGTGACAGGCCCAACGCTGCAGCCGAGATCAAAGCAGGTAGCCAGTATTCTTCAATGTAGCGTTTCAGTCCGGGCAAAATGAAATCACCTTTTTCCTTTTCAGGTAAAGCGAAACGAACTGTGGTCACGCGATGTTTGTAACCATCGGACTGATAATAACCGGCATGAGCACCGCAATCAATATAAATTCAAGTATCGGGCTGATACCGGTTCTTGAAAAAACCGGGTTCTCTGCCACAAAAAAACCGCCCGCGTTTAAGCGGGCGGTCGCAATAATCGAAATGTCTAATCGCCTAATTCAAATAAGCTCTCAGCGAACGGCTGCGCGAGGCGTGACGGAGCCGGCGAATCGCCTTCTCCTTGATCTGCCGCACGCGTTCCCGCGTCAGCGAAAACCGGGCGCCGATCTCTTCGAGCGTAAGCGGCTTCTCATGATTGAGACCGAAATACAGGTTGATAACCTCGGCCTCGCGGTCAGTCAGCGAGTCCAGAGCTTTTTCAATCTCGATTTTCAGAGAGCCGGTCAACAAGGCTTCATCGGGTGACGGCTGATATTCATCCTCGAGAACATCGATTAATGAATTATCCTCCGACGACGAAAACGGAGCATCGAGCGAAAGATGTGAATTGGATATCTTCAGAGTATCGGATACCTCACCTTCGGACAGCTCCAGTTCGTTGGCGATCTCTTTCGGCGACGGAATGCGCCCGAGACCCTGTTCCAACTGACTGGAGACTTTTCCAATCTTGTGAAGGGTTCCGACTCTGTTGAGAGGCAGACGCACGATACGACTCTGCTCGGCCAGAGCCTGGAGTATCGCCTGCCTGATCCACCACACCGCGTAACTGATAAACTTGAAACCACGGGTCTCGTCAAACCGTTTGGCCGCCTTTATAAGGCCAATATTGCCTTCGTTAATCAAATCGGCCAGGGACAGACCCTGATTCTGATACTGTTTTGCCACTGAGACGACAAAGCGCAGATTGGCCTTAGTTAGTTTCTCCAGGGCACGTTTATCTCCCTGCTTTATTCTACGAGCCAACCGCACCTCTTCCTCAGCGCTGATGAGAGGTGTTTCCCCGATTTCGCGGAGATAGAGATCCAACGATCTGTCTTCATCGCGATATTTTAGGGATTGTTTAGCCACAGTCTACGACCTACTCCTTCCACCATAGTATTGTTTATAACCACAAAACGTGGTCATTCTATTCAAAAAACGAACCTAATTTTCGTCCGTCTACAATCTGATCACCTTACGGGCGATCGTTCCATCGGGTTCCACCACAATGAGGGGCACCCTGCCCATCTGACCCGAAATATCCCGGCTTATACGCTCAACATCCGCAATTGATTCAACGGACTCGTTATTCACCTGGAGAATAATCGTTCCGCGGGTAATTGAGGCGTTGTCGGCCGGACTGCCGGTCAAAACGCGCCGGACATAAACTCCCTCGATACGTTCGATGCCGAGGGCGGCAGCGACGTTATCGGTGAAGTTCATGAGTTCCATCCCCAACCATCTTGAAACCTCGAAATCGCCCTCAGGGTTCCGGGGAGTTTCGTCAAGCGAGGCCAGAAAAGTATCACGATCACCGACTATCGTTGTCAGCGTTAGGTGCTCGCCCTCGCGCACGACTTCTATCGGAATCGGCTGGCCGGACTTTACCTGAGCGATCAGCACCGAAAGCTGGCTGTTGTTGTTGACCGGCTGACCATCGATGGTCAGCACGATATCGCCGGTTCGCATACCCGCCCTGTCAGCGGGCGAATCGGCGAACACGGAGTCAATCAACACGCCCCGAACAGCATCGAGCCCCTGACGGCGAGCTTCCTGTTCGGTGAGCCGTCCCAGCCAAACTCCGAGCCACCCGCGGCTGACCCGGCCGGAGGCAATCAGATCCGGAACCACCGAACGCGCCAGATTAATCGGAATGGCAAACCCGATACCGACCGACCCGCCGGTAGGACTTGAAATGGCCGCATTGACGCCGATACACTCACCACGAATATTCAGAAGCGGCCCTCCGGAATTACCCGGATTTATCGAGGCATCGGTCTGTATATAATTTTGATAAGCCGGTGTCTCCCGGCCGAAATTCAGGTTACTTCTCCCCTTTGCCGAAATCACACCCACCGTTACAGTTCTATCAAGACCCTGCTGCGGGAACGGATTGCCGATAGCTATCGCCCAGTCCCCGACCTTGATAGCGTCGGAATCGCCAAAGGGTATGGTCGTTATTTTTTCTTCCGGTTCAATTTTCAGTACCGCCAGATCGGTCTGCGGGTCGGTGCCGACCAGTTTGGCCTCGTAATTATATCCCGATGCGGTGGTAACAGTCAGTTTTTCGGCGTTCTCAATGACGTGATTATTGGTGATAACATAGCCGTCCTCGCGAAAGAAAAACCCGGAGCCGGCCGAGGTCGCATAAGCCGAGCCCTGATGCCACCAGGGGAGGTCATCCACGCGAGCCCTGGCCGAAATGTGCACCACCGCGCCTTCGACAGCCGCAACTACGGCCACGAACGGCGACTCATATCCATCGTCACTCTCCACGACTGGATACATGTTCAGATTGGGCATTACCGATGCATTTTTGGCCACGGAAGGAGAGGTGAAATCCAGACCGGACGAAATCAGGATCCCCAGTATCAGAAATACGACCGCCGCCGAAATCACTAAATAATACTGACGCCCCTTCGAAGCACTATTTTGAGGGGAGAAAAAGCGTGAGCTCAAGTAATCTTATCCTCCAGACACTTAGCCAAGTAAAGTAACCTTTCCCTACTTTTCTGTCAAGGGAAAATTGAACGCCCGGCATACCTATTATTTTAACGCAACGAACAGCCCATTTGATTCAAAAAAACTTTTATCTATCAACAGCTTGGCGCTTTTTTCCGGGTCAGTCGATGCTCACAACAAGCTTCCGTCTGCCGCCAGCCCCGCCAAGCGCCCGATAATCACCCCTAACACATTAACAGACAGAAACTTGAGTTGAGTCGAGCCTGCTCGACACGTGCCGAACCCTCTTCAGAGTTGTTGACAACCGTCGAAAAAGCCTCTAACTTCCCGTAAGCCATGAAAAACCATATCAAAATCGCTGATGAAATCGCCAGAATTGGCAGAATGTTGTACCTGAAAAACATGATTGCCGCAGCCGAAGGCAACATATCTGCCCGGCTGAGCGACACTGAGATCATGGTTACGGGATCCGGCATCTCGAAACAGAATATCACGATTGACGATTTGGCAGTCGTGGATTTGAAGGGCAACATCCTTCAGGGCTTTCGAAAAGCGACCTCGGAACTGAAGATGCATCTGGCGGTGTACTCGGCGCGTCCCGATATCGGCGCCTGCGTACATTCACACGCCCCCAACGCTACTTCATTCGCCGTCGCGGGCCAATCGATTCCGGCGAACGTACTGCCGGAGATGGCGCTTTTCATAGGCGAGGTCCCACTGGTCGAATATGCTCCTCCGGGGACAGAGCAGGTGGGCATTTCCCTGAGGCCGTATTTGGACGACTCCAACGCCTTTCTCTTAAGTAATCATGGGTTGCTGACCGTAGGCACCGACCTACTTGAGGCTTATAATCGCCACGAGACAGTGGAGCATTGCGCGCACATAATCCGGCTGGCCCGCCAACTCGGCAAGGTGAGATCGATACCCGATGAAGACCTTGAGCGGCTGGGCAGAATGCGCCAGGCAGCCCAAACGGAAACCCGGCAGCGAGGGCAGAAAGCATGATAATTAAAAAAGCCATAATCGATAAGGCTAATCGCTTATATCAGCTACCGCTCGATATCGTGTCCTTTACCAGAGAAAAAACCCGGCCGACCCGCATTAAGAAAATTGACGTTCTCGATCTTGCCAGATTCAACTGGCCGGTAACGTTGACCGCCGGGTTGACCTTATCCGAAAAGCAGCTCTTCCCGGCGGATAAGAGCCGCATAAGTTTACTCAAGGAAGCAGTGGCCGAATGGATATCGAACGAGCACGGAGCAAAAGTCAATCCGGGAAAAGAGGTATTCATTGGCGGCGGGATATCATCGATCATGATGACTCTCGCCCTCGCTTTCGTTGACAACGGAGATATTGTCTTTGTCCCCGAATTAGGGCTTCCTCTATACCGGAAAGTGACTATGGCGTGCGGCGGCGAACCGGTCCACTATACCGTCTCGCACAAGAATAACTGGCAGCCTGATTTTGAAAGACTCAGCACCAGACTGGGCCGCGTGGCGCGTCTTTTATTTCTCAATTCCCCGCACAACCCTACCGGGGCTTCCCTCGACGCGAAGGCGATGGAGAATTTGATATGGATGGCTTCCAGGGAAAACGTTGTGGTCGTGAACGATGCCGCTTACCAGGCAATCAGCACCCATAAGCCGGCTTCGCTACTGGCTATCGAGGGTGGCAGGAAAGTCGGGATCGAGGTGTATTCCTTCGCTTATACCTTCGGACTGCCTGCTATACCCTTCGGTTTCGCGGTCGGCAACAGAGATGTCATCAACGGGCTGGAATCGGCTGGCTCCCTCTTGCCGGCATTTATCCCCGATTTCTATATAGACTTGGCCCTGACGGCCATCAGGCAATACCCCGGAGATAACCTGAAAAATGCCCGCGATATAATCGAGCGATCTGAAGCTGAGGCAGTTAAATTGGCCGACATGCTCTCGCTGGAAAAGGCCGGTTTCGATTCAACGCCGTTTTTGTGGGCAAAAATAGCCGGACGAAAGCATGCGCGGACACAGGCCAGTATCCTATACCGTCGCAGTCGAATCCTGGTGGCTCCCGGCACGGCTTTCGGGGAGAACGGCGACGGCTTCATAAGGCTGTCCCTGACCACTCCACCGGAAGATTACCAGACAGCCCGTGAGCGTATCAAGCGTAAATTAAACCTATTGAAGGTGAGCGAAGACGACTGATGAAGGACATCATACGACTCAGCGGCCTATCGTTCTACGGCTATCATGGAGCCACCGCGGCGGAAAAGGAGACCGGACGGGTTTTCGAGGTCGATTGTGAACTCGAGGTCGATCTGGCGGAGGCTGGACGTTCCGACCATTTGTCCGATACTATTGATTATAGGCAGGCTTATGACGTAATTAAGGAAACGGTGGAAGGAAGAGCGTATTCGTTGCTGGAAGGCCTGGCGACAAGCCTGGCGACGAAACTGCTTGAGAGCTTCCCGGCTTACCGGGTCACCTTGAGAGTCCGGAAAATGAATCCTCCGATTCCCGGGCAGATTAAATCGATCGAAGTGGAATTGACCCGGTATCAGGAGGATACGTCGAAGCTGATGGACAAAAATCAGCAGTAGAGGTTGAGCATGGCAGAAACAGTTTACATCTTGATGGGCTCCAACATCGGGGACCGCGAAAAAAACCTTCAGATGGCCCTCGCAAAGCTGGAACTCGTGTCCGGTCTCGAAATAGTGGCTACCTCGGCCATTTATGTTACCGAGGCGAAAGAAATGGAAGGCGAAAATCCGTCTTTCATGAACCAGGTGGTGATGGCCGATTATCAGTACCGTCCCCAGGGGCTGCTGAACGAACTCGAGTTGATAGAAAAGAGCATGGGGCGCACCGGCAAAGGTCAGAAACTGCCCCGCACGATTGACCTGGACATTCTGCTGTTTGGAGAACAGATTGTCGAGACAGCAACGCTGTCGATACCGCACCGGGAACTGCTGAAACGGCCTTTTGCCATGTTGCCGCTTTTGCAGATCACGCCGGACCTGATACACCCGGTAACCAAAACACCAATTGCTGACTTTGTCAGCGAACAGGATGAACAGGAAGTTATCCTGTATAAGGATCATGTCGCCAGAGACATATGAACCAAGATATATAGCCGTCGAGGGCGTGATAGGTGTCGGCAAGACGACCTTCGCGCGCATGCTGGCTGAACGCATTGACGCGGAACTTCTCAACGAGGAAGTGTTCGAGAATCCCTTCCTTGTCGATTTCTACAAGAATCGAAAGCGGTATGCTTTCTCGGCCCAGCTCTATTTCCTGATATCCAGATTCCAGCAGCAGCAGCAGCTCATGGTGCGCGACCTCTTTGCCCAGCGCATCGTGGCTGATTATCTGTTCGCCAAAGATTCTATCTTCGCCTCGGTCACTCTCTCCGATCGCGAGCTCACGCTTTATAATAAAATCGCGCCGGTTCTCTCGGCTGATATCCCTCGACCGGATCTGGTGATCTACCTGCAGGCCTCTACTGCCATTCTCATGAAAAGGGTTCAAAAGCGCAATTTCAGTTTCGAAAAGTCCATAGACTCCGACTACCTCGAGGTGCTCAACAAGGCGTATGATTACTTCTTCTTCAATTACACCGAAACACCTCTGCTGGTGGTCAAAACCGATGAAATAGATTTTGTCAATACGCCGGAGCATTTTGATGATTTGATAGGGCAGATCCAGAAACCGATTTCCGGTAAAAAGTACTACTCCCCCGCCGGGGATCTGGCCGGGAGATGATGACCATGTCTTCCACACGAGAAACAAAAAAAGTTACCATACAGACTATCATTGGGATGAAAGCCAAGGGCGAGAAAATCGCCGTCTTGACCGCCTATGACTTCTTCACCGCCCAATTGATCGACAAAGCCGGGATCGACATAGTCCTGGTCGGCGATTCCGCCAGCAACGTAATCCATGGTCATGATTCCACCCTGCCTATCTCCATGGACATCATGGTGGCGCATACGGCCGCCGTCGCTCGGGGTACGAAGCGGGCGCTGGTGGTGGCCGATATGCCGTTTATGTCGTTTCAACCCTCTATTCAGACTGCCATCGAAAACGCCGGACGCTTTCTAAAGGAAGGGGGCGCCGAGGCGGTGAAGATCGAAGGGGGCACGGAGATGGTCCCGACAGTTAAAAGAGTGATCGAGTGCGGCATACCGGTCATGGGACACATCGGGCTCACGCCGCAGTCTATTCACAGATTCGGCGGCCCGAAAGTCCAGGGCAGGCACGAAAAATCCCGCGCCTACCTCATGGAGTCCGCCCTTGCTCTACAGGAAGCCGGTTGTTTTTCAATGGTTCTGGAGCTCATGGAGGCCAAAATCGCGGGTGAAATCACCGACGCTCTGGATACGATGGCTACGATCGGAATCGGAGCCGGCGTTAACTGTGATGGTCAGGTGCTGGTAATCAATGACATGCTCGGCCTTCGCCCCGAAGGTTTCAAGCCCAAATTTCTCCGTGAATATGCCAATCTTCCTCCGATCATAGCTGAGGCCGTCGAGAAGTACATCGATGACGTCCGCAGGAGCAAATACCCCGGTGAGGATGAATCGTACTGATTCCTGATTGGAAACTTCGAATTTTAATGCTTGTCTTATAACTTCCGATCCGGTAACCTTCACTTGGAATTGCTCACACAGAATTATCAACGACATGCTTGAATGAATTCCGGTTAACGGAAACCGGCGATCCGGATAAGCTGTTCGCCATTTGAGTTTGTGGAGGTGACGCAGAGCTTTTGTTGACCTTCTCATAAGTTCGCGATAAAATGTATGTCGGTGATCAGTCAAAATAGGAGTGCTCAAAAATGGGTATGATGAAAGAATTTAAAGAGTTTGCCGTCAAAGGCAATGTCGTCGACATGGCGGTCGGTATAATTATCGGCGCCGCCTTCGGGACGATCGTCAAATCGCTGGTGGAAGACGTTATCATGCCGCCAATCGGGTTGCTGCTCGGTAATGTTGACTTTTCGAATCTCTTCATCGTGTTGAAACAGGGAGCGGAAATAGCTGCTCCGTACGCCACAATTGCCGACGCTCAGGCAGCGGGAGCCGTAACACTCAACTACGGTATGTTTGTCAACACGGTTATCAGCTTCCTGATCGTCGCTTTCGCGGTTTTCATGTTAGTCAAGAGTGTCAACAAACTCAAAAGACAGCAGGAAGCACCGCCGGCCCCGTCGCCGACCACCAAAGAGTGTCCGTTCTGCTTGTCTGAGATCCCTATTAAGGCCCGGAAGTGCCCGCACTGCACATCGGAATTACAGACATCTTAGCCATTACATTTTAGAGGAGGTTTACATGTTTAGATACCTTAAAGCGCCACTCGTTGTTCTTGTCTTTCTGGCGCTTGCTGTGGCCGCCCAGGCCGCGGAAGAAGACAGTATGTACGTAGGCTGGAAGAAATCTCTGATCGTAGACATCACCACCACCCAGACCGCTTACTCCAACTCATGGGTAGGTGGTGAGGCCGGTTCGGTCAACTGGGTGGGTAATCTCAACGGCAAAGCCAGCAAGTATCTCAAGGAGTGGTTCGAGTTGAGATCCAGCCTGAAGATGTCGTTCGGCCAGACTTTGACACAGGACGAAGAGACCAGAGACTGGAGCAAGCCCAAGAAATCGACCGACCTGATCGACTTCGAAAATGTGGGCCTGTTTGTACTTCACAAGTATGTTGACCCTTACGTGGCTTTCAGGCTCGAGAGTCAGTTCTATGACGGCAGCCATCCCGCCAAAAAACTCTTTTTCTCGCCGATCAAGCTCACCGAATCAGCCGGTGCGGCGCGCAAGTTCTACGAGAAAAAGGATGATTTCGTTCTCAGCCGACTCGGCTTTGGCTTCCGGCAGATTATCCAGAAATACATAGCCGATACGTTGACTTTGGCCACGGAAAGTGAGACATCCACCGATGGCGGTATCGAGTCCGTGACCGATGCCAGCCTGTCACTCCACGACAATATCAAGTACACGGGTAAGCTCACTTTGTTCAAGGCGCTCTTCTATTCCAAGAGCGATGAGGTCAAGGGCACGGAGTACGAAGACTACTGGAAGGCGGTCGATGTTAACTGGGAGAATATCATCAGCGCCTCGGTAACCAAGATCGTCACGGTCAATCTCTACACGCAGGTGCTGTATGACAAGGAGATTTCCAAGAAGTCGCGCATCAAGGAGACGGTGGCTATAGGGTTTGTTTTCAAGATGATGTAGGCAGTCGCGACATTATTGATAATATAAACAAAACGGCCGGGCGCTCGTAAGTGAGGGTCCGGCCTTTCAATTTGCCTGCCGGATATTATTGGCTAATTGAAGACCCCGCCGAAGTACAGGGCAGCGAATAATCCCACTAACGTTCCGGCGGCTATAGAGACCCACAGCCACGGCGAGAACTTTTTCTGCCGCTCAGGCATGACCTCATCGGCAAACACCGGCCGTTTTTCCCTGGATTTTCTTCCCTGGTCGAATTCATCCCACTCGGCGAGAAACTCTTCGCAGCTTTTGTACCGTCGGGTGACGCGTATCGCCAGAAACTTATCCAGCATCTCCATCACCGCGTCGGGCAGTTCCAGCTTGACATCGTTGAGAACCAGATGTCCTCCCGTATCATAGCCGGGGTTGCGTCCCGTAACGAGTTGATGCGCTATGACGCCGAGGCTGTATATATCACCCTGGCGGGATTTCTTGCGCTCGGGCGGGTTGTACCAGTTTTTCTTGCGCGGGTTATCATAATGAGCGGGAAGGCCGAAATCGGTAATCTTGACAACCTCGCTGGCGTCAAAGAGGATATTCGACGGACGCAGGTTGCCGTGGACGATATTATTGCGGTGGGCATGATCAAGACCGGCGGCCACCGCGCAAACGATTTCGAACGCCTTCACCCAGTCGTAGCGACGGACCATCCTGTCGGCCAGCGAACCACCCTGCGCGTATTCGGTGATAATCACGGTCTCCTTGTTGTCGCCGCCGGAACCGTAGATATTGACAATATTCTCATGCTTGAGAGTTCTGAGTATCTTGGCTTCCTTGCGCCCCGCTTCGCCCGTGCTGTGCTTTTTAATTACATAGAGGTTCTTATTGACGCGGTTCTCCACGAGGATGGTGCTGCCATACCGGGTCTCTTTGATGGTATCAAGGTAGCGGCACTTGCCCAAAAACGAATCCGCTCCCGTCATGGAGAATTCATCGGTTTTCGAAGAAGTATCCTCATGATTCATCGCGTTGAGGATGGCGTCTTTCAATTCGACCGCGTGCTGGAAGCGGTCTTTCGGTTCCTGCGCCAGGCATTTCTCCACTATTTCGTCGAATTCTTTCTTGATGTTCGAATTCAGCTCGGACGGCAGCTTGAAATGTCCCAGGGGCTTTTTGCCCACGAGTATCTCATATAACATGACTCCGACAGCATAGATGTCGGTAGTCTGATCGACATTGGTGGAGCTGACCTTTTGTTCGGGCGACATGTACGAAAGCGTGCCCATGATAATATCCGAGGCCGTCACCTCACTGTCGGTCGCGGTGATCATCTGGGCGATCCCGAAATCCGTGACCATGGCATTGCCCTGACGGTCGATGAGGATGTTGGTCGGTTTTATATCGCGATGGATGATGCCGTTTTTGTGGGCATAGTCGAGAGCCTTGCACACCTGGACTATCATTTCCAATTTCGTGACAATCGGGATGCGCGGGGTGTCGATAATTTCGCGAAGCGAGGTGCCGTCGACATACTCCATCACGAAGTAATACCTTCCCCCGGCTTTGCCGCGGTCTATCACGTGGACGATGTTGGGGTGATTGAGGCGTGCAATGACAAGGGACTCTCTCTCGAAACGTCTGACAATATCCTGATCGCTGAGCATTTTTGACGACAGGATTTTGATAGCGACGTCGCGATCAAGAGATTCCTGGCGAGCCCGGTAGATTTCGGCGACGCCACCCTGTCCGATTTTACCGGTGAGGATATAGTCGCCAATCTTGACGGACCTTTTTGCCTGAGCTGTCGGTGCCATTTCAGTCATTTTATTCAACAAAGCAGGTATAACCGAATGTCCGGCTATCTTTTATATAATCGGCTCCATGGCCGTTTTTTTTACATCGCCGGCAGAGCTTTTTTGGGCCGCGGACCATAATGACCTGTAACTTAAGTCATTGAAAGACCTTTACAATGTACCGCCCAGGTAATCCCGCCATCCAGGTCCAGCGAACCCGGACACCGCTGCAGGAAGTGGTGGTTAGCACAACGGCCGGCAGCTTTGCAGCGACCGGCCGTAGCAGAAAGTCGTATTGTTGGAAAACGCGACGGGCGATATGGCTACCAGTCGGTTTTGATATTGACAAACAAGGTCTTGTTATCGCGCCAGACGAAAAATATGACTTCCGATGGTCTGGCCTTCTCAATCTCTTCCATGGCGGCCTTCAGTTCGTCAACGTTGGTCACGACCGCGCTGCCGAGCCGCTGGATTATGTCGCCAACCGACAGACCTTCCAGATCGGCGAGTCCGCCCTGTTTCAGCTCCGAGACCACCACCCCTTTAAAAGTATCGGAGTCGAGGTTGTAGAACAAATAATCGCCGAAAACGAGGTCGCGCGCGGTGAACTCCAGGGCTTTGTTCTCATACTCGGGAGCATCGGACGCCCCCATAGGCGCGCTCTGAAGTTTGGCCAGAAGGGTAAGCGAATCGACCTGATTTTCCGCAAGCCTGATGATGGAGAACTCAACGGCGGCATCGGGGCCAAGCTCGGCGATAAAGCGCTGGAAAACGGGCACTTCCTCTTCCTTGTCAACCTCGACCGGCTGACCGTTGACAGCATAGATAACATCCCCCACTTGCAGGCCCGCTTCGGCGGCGGGGGAGTTTTTGACGATATCGTTAACGATGATGCCGCCGGGGGTATCGAGCCCCCAGAAGTTGGCCATATCGGTGGTGAGGGCCTGAAGCGTGATACCGAGCCAGCCGCGGTCGATTCTGCCTTTCTGGGGCGGATCGGCAATCAGCCTGGTTACCCGGTCGGCGGTAACAACTCCCAGAAGCGGCATTCCGAACTGGTCGAAAGATTCAAGCATCCCGCTTGGATCCATACTCGCGCCCGCCGGGTCATCGAGCAACCCCAGAACGCCTACCGGCTGAAGCGACTCGTTGAACAGCACCGACGTAATCTGCATCACGTTGAACCCGACTGTCAGCGGAAAATACTCCGGCGACTGGACCACCGCCGAGATCATGCCGACATCGGCGGCTACCGGAGGATCGACGAACTCCGGCAGGAGCATGTACAGGGCGAGCCAGTTGCCCACCGCGAAGGAACCCGGGTTGTTGAATTTGACAGGCACGAATTTTTTATCGCCGGCGTTGGTAATTCTGAGAAAACCAATTCGGGTAAAGCGATCGACACCAACATACTCGGCATCGTACGTCTGGCCGCCCCAGGTGGTCACCTTGATATTGGTCGGGGTGGTTTTGACCGAGAAGCCGGTGAAGGAGGCGAAGGCGTTGTCGCTGGCAAGGGCCGAACCATCGAACATCACCAGACCATCCTCGGAGACTATCGTCCCCAGGTAGCGGTCTTCCTGTTCGTTGGTGTGGATGCCGAACGACATCTCGAATTTTATGTCGATAAACACGGTGTAGCTTTCGACGGCTTTGCCGAGTTTTTCGAAATCGAAATTCTGTGCTATCGCCGGGCGGGCCGCTGTCAGTATAAGCAGGGCCGGCGCCAGCAGCAGCCATGTGAAACCGGTCTTTTTGATCTTTTCAACGCTATTGTTCATTGCCGAGCACTCCGCTTTTGTAATCAACCTTGATGAGCACGAATCTGGTCGCGCCTCCCCGTTTTACCGTCAGGAGGACTTTGTCGACCTGGAGATTGGTTAGATCGTTATATATGCTGATGAAATCGGCAAGGTTGCTGATTTCGTTCTTGTCGACTTTTTCGATGACATCGCCTCTTCGCAAGCCGGCTTCATCGGCAGTACTGACCGTTTTGACGCCGGTAACCATCACGCCGAGAGTGTCATCGAGCTGGTTATCGATCTGCATCTGTTTGGTGATGGCTTTGACCGTGAATCCCCATCCGGGGCACTCGAAATCCTCGCCCTGAAGATCGCCGAGTTGTTTGGTGGTCACCTTGAAACTATACTCCTGTTCATCGCGGAGAACCTTCAGGGTGATTTCGGTCCCGGGCTCTCTTTGAGCGATAAGGCTGTAAAAGGCGGGGAGTTCCTCGACAAAACGCGCCGAAACCGCCTGGCTATCGACCTGGAGTATAACATCGCCGGCTTTCAAGAAGCTTTTTTCCGCGGGAGAGCCGGGATCGATCGATGAAACCAGAACACCGACATTGCGATTGGTGCCGAAATAGTCTTCAAGCTCCTGCAGCGCCTGGCAATGCAGCCCGATCCAGCTTCGCACCACCCGGCCCTTGGAAAGAATATCGTTGGTTACGCTCTTGACGATATTGATCGGGATGGCGAAGCCGATGTTGTTGGCAAACATGGTGGCGCGCGAGTTGATGCCGATGACTTTACCGTTCAAGTCGACCAGCGGTCCGCCCGAGTTGCCGGGGTTGATAGCGGCATCGGTTTGAATCCACAGGTTGTACTGACCGGTGCGTTCGCCGGTGGGCAGACGAACATCGGCGCTGAAATAGCGATCCTTGGTCGAGATAACGCCGACCGATACGGATCGTGAAAGCGACAATGGCGACCCCATCGCCATGACATACTGGCCGACACTGATAGAGTCCGAGTCGCCGAATTCGGCTACGTTTATGGTGCCGTGGTACTTCTCGAGATTGAGTTTGATGACGGCGATATCGGTCAACGGGTCGCCGCCGATAAACTCGGCCGGAACAATTTCTCTGTCGGAGAGGGTGCACAGGATGCGTTCGGATTTACCGGCGACGTGATAGTTGGTGACAACATAACCATCCGGGTGGAATATCACTCCCGAACCTATGACCGCCTGTTTTTCCAATTCTCCGGTGTTATAGTTTTTGATTACCGGTTGAATATGTACCAGGGCAGGCATGACTTTGTCTTTTGCGAAGAATATTCTGTCCTGGACGCTCTCCAAAGGTCCTGCGAGGGTTGAAGTAGAGACCAACAATAGAAATAAAACAGCTTTTTTCAGCATCTAAGCTCCTGTCAATTATGCTTTTGCAAATCTTAAACAGTAATACCGGTCATTGGTTCAAAAGTAAATAAAAAAACGCTTACCGATGATTATAAGTACAGGTCCTAATCACCGGCAAGCGTTTTAACTCGAAAGAGACGGGTCCGCGCGACAGCAGCGCGGGCCATCAGAGAAATCTATTTCCAGTAAACGTCGATTGACCCGAGCCCCGCCGACAGTTCCAGAATTATCCTCGTGTCGGCGTCCTCGAAATCATCGGATTCGTATACATTATCATCGACTTCGTTCGATCGCGAGTTGTGGAAATCGATAGAGGACAGGAAATGATCGCCATCGGTCTCGATTCGAAACGCTACCCCCTCGGGCATGACTATTTCCACCGAGCCAAGGCCGACTTCAACGCTGACGGTCGACTCACCTTTGTACTGGCCGCGCAGGTCGAGTTCGAACGAGCCCACTCCGCCTTCGAAATTCAGGTACTCAAAGTTGGCGTTGCCAAAATTACGAAGCTCGAGCGAAGTAGCGCCGGCGTCGATATCGATCTCATTGAGTCTCTCCGGATTGGGAGACGAGAAGTCGATCGTCCCGGAAGCCGCGCCGATATCGATAGCAAGTTCTCTTATCGGCAAACCGCCGAGATCGAAGTCGGCGTCGCAGGCGCCGAAATCCATCTCGAGTAAAAGCGGATATTTCGTCGAAAGCGTTATATCCCAGATATTGTCTTCGGTGTCGACGTGGCTGCTGCGGCGATGGTCGCTTTCCATATCGAGGAAGCCCCGTCCGCCTTTTTCGCTGTAATCGACGACATAGTCGACATAGCGCGAATCGTAGGTAATATCCACAATGGCCGCTTCTTTCATGTCCTTCGGACGAATAGTGAATTCACCCGCGCCCAGTTCGCAGTTGATAGAAATCTGATCGGCCTTGTCTACCTGGATTGTTTTGGTTTCGTTGTCCGTTCTGGCGAATGTCGTCGCGCTACCCAGCGCCAGCAACAGGACCAACGCCAATATCAGATACCTTGAAGTTTTCATAACCCACTCCGCTCGTGAATGCTAAAGTTTGTGTACTGTCTCTTAGTTTAAGTTACGAGAGACCCGTGATTAAGTTTCATCGGAGTCATTTGGGAACGATCTGGGTGACGGTTCCGGCGGTGCTTTGGGGATCGGCGGCGGCGCCGGTGTTGGAGCGGGCCCGCCGGGAGTTCTCTGCTTTTGCAGTTTCCAGCTGACGTATTGTTTGAAACCGAACCGGGTCAAAACCGCGGCTCCCACCCCGGTAAACAGAGGATAGGAGCTGACGCATATGGAAACAACCAGCAGGAATATTCCGAAACCTTCCGATACCGGCTGACTGGATCCAAGAAGAATCGCCGTGACTAACCACAACAGCATGAGCGCCACGATACCGAGCGATGACTGAAGCAAAAGACTGCGCCGGCTTTGGAGGAAGCGGATAGTGATCAGCCCGCCGATGAAGTTACCGAAGGATATCACGCCCAGTACGATGGCGAAAAAATAAACAAGCGGGAGAAGCGGTATGAGCACAGCAGCCACAATTGTGAGCGCCATTAACAGGATGATGACCGGCATCATGAGCACGAAAAAGAATCCCAGCAGGTAACATTTGATTTTGTCGCGAATCAAACACTCGTTGAAGTTCTGCATCTGTTTCGGCATCAGGGTGGTCACCAGAAATCCGAAGAACAGAAATACAGCGGTAAAGCTCAGGACAACGATCATGCCATCATATGAATACCTGTCGATAATGCCTTCGAGTCCCTGCAGGGGCGTTTCGCTCATAATCTGCTCGCCCAGAACAATGCCGCCTTCCTTGACCACAATCTCGGGAGCCTGGATATCGCCATCCACGCGGCCGGTTTCGGTGACCAGCACCCGCTTGTCAATTGACCTGACATTACCCTTCACCCAACCTTTGATCGTAACGCGGCCATAGGCGACAATGTCGCCATCGACGTACTCATCTAATCCGATAAGGGCTGATTTAACGAAAGGCTTAATGACACGTTCTTCAGTGCATCGCTCTTCGACGGGGGGAATATCCACGCCGAATCCGGGTTTTTCATATCCCCCGTCCTCAATCGGTCCCTCGTCCGGGTCGCCGACGATGAATGTCTCGAATGTGAAATCGTAGTACCAGAATCGTCCCGCGGTGTCAAGCGCGGTGACACCATCGGTACCAAGACTGATTTTTTCGAAAACGGTATCGGCCGGAGCATAATCGCCATATGCCGGCTCATCTTGGGCCGCGATATCGCCTGCCAGACAGACCAGAAAGGCGGCGGAAAGGATAAGATATTTTTTGAGCAATTCTACCATGCCCACGCTTACATCCCATGTAAACAGTTTCAGGCGATAAAACTAATATAACACTACGTCGACATCGCCGGTAACCGACGACAGCGACACTGTCGGGCCACCCGAGCCGAATTCTCCAACCAGTCGTTTGCGCGAAACCGATTTTACCGTTATCGGAACCTCGGTTCTGATCTCGCCGGACTCGGTCGCGATATCCAGCATTCCCGAAGACGACGTCGGCACCGAGAACACGATTGAGCCGCTGGTTGTCTCGACATAGAAATCGTTGGGGCTGTCGAGCTCCGTCTGAATGTTGACCTTGCCTGCCGATGTCGTCAGGTCAATGGCGCCCCTAACCTGGATAATCGATATCATGCTGGATGTCGACTTTATCTTTATATCGCCCTCAACCCAGTTGAGTTCGATATCGCCTGTTTCTTGAATCAGCGTCACCGGGCCGAAAAGATATTCGCCGCGGCTCGAACCGGAGCGGTTCTCCACCAGAATTTGTCCCTCCAGCGAAGACAAATTAACCTGACCATCAAGGCACATGATCGACACCGAGGTGCGCGTCGGCACGGTAATCGTGAAATCCACCGAACCATAGGAATCCGAACCACCGGCTCCGAAGATCTTACTCCAAAAAGAACCGCTTCGATTGACCATCTTGAGATAGTTGGTTTCGACGTTAATCGCGGAACCTTCCTGTCTGACCTTGATCTCCACATGGCCGGCCACTTCCTCCGCCTCTTCCCTGCTGGAACCCGCGATTGTTTTAATGGCCTCGATCACGACTTTATTCTGATCGCCGCCCTTGACGGTTACATTGCCCTTAACGACATAGAGGCTCACTTCAGCCGGCGCGGTAATATCCAGAATCTTTTGGTAGTCAAAAGTATATTCGTCGGCCACGGCCGACGCTGCTATCAAGAGAGTCATGATGGCAAACAGAAAAATTCCGGGTTTTGTGTCGGACATAGACAAAATTCCCCGCTGGTCGAAAGTTACATGACCGATTTCAGACGTTTTTTCAGCAGTTCACGGGCCCGGAAAATACGGGCCTTAACCGTGCCCACCGGTATATTGAGTAAATCGGCTATTTCTTCGTATGATTTATCGTCCTTGTGGCGATATACAATGACCTCACGGTACTTGTCGGGAAGCGAGTCTATGGCCTCTTCGATGCTGAATCGCTGCTGTTTGCGCTCGAGTTCCCGCTCGGGGTTGAATGAATAATCGGGGACCTCGATTCCCACCGTACCATCTTTGGTCTCAATCTCCTGATCGAGCGACAACGCATTGATCCGCTTTTTGCGCAGGTAGTCAATAGAACAGTTGGCGGCGATTTTGTATAGCCAGGTGGAAAACCTGTATTCCGACCGGTAGCTGGCCAGTGACGAAAAGGCCTTCATAAACGTCTCCTGAACAAGGTCATGAGCCGTATCGCTGTTGCCGACTATCTTCAGGATTATGTGGAATATGGCCTGCCGATGTCGGTCCGTTAGGCTCTCGTAAGCTTTCTGACTTCCCTTCAGAGCCTCTGCTATAATTTGTGCCTCGTTGTCCAGCAACACTGTCCTTTTCTAATATTACTACGATAATCCATTCTACCGGTTTCAGTTGGACCGTATATAATAAGAAACCGAACCAACATCAACAACAACAAAACAGACAACAAAAACCGCCAGGGAGAGCTTGAATTTCAGCCTCTACCCCGCACCGCCCGGATATGCGGTGTTTCATAACCGAGGATTCCAAGGTCACAACCGGCGAATCAGCTTTTCGAAGTGACTTCCCGGAAATGTTCCGGGTCCGTATCCCCTTCGGTATTAAACAGTAGAACTGTGGAATTCGGGCCGAGGTCTACGGCCCTTTTCGCTTGAGCCAGCGGCTGAGAGCTTTGAAGGGCTATCAGACCGGCAAGCCCCGCCGCACCCGATTCACCGGAGATTATCCGAGGATCCTCGTTATCGGGATAGAAAAAACTCCGCATCGCCCGTTTGGCATAATTATCGGGAATGGAAATAAACAGGCTGAACCTGTCGCGAATCAGGGGCCAGGCTATCAGAGACGGCGTCGCGCAATTCAGGCCGGCCATGATCGTCTGTTGGCTTCCCTTGCTGGAGGTAACATCGCCACTGCAAACCGACTCCAAAAGGCAGTCCGCTTCGGTCGGCTCGACTGAAATCAAAGCAGGTGGTTTTTCCGAATGGTAACGGTGATAATACCATGCCGCGGCAGCGGCGAAGCTGCCTACTCCGGACTGAATGATGATGTGTGTCGGGGGATCGACTCTCAAATCCGAAAGCTGGTTGTCTATCTCCCGAAACATGGTCGTGTACCCGGCCATTATAAAAGCGGGAATAAGAGTATATCCGGGATATGAGGTATCCGATATGATTGTCCAGCCGTTGCGCTCGGCATCTTCGGCCACCCGTTCCACAGCAGCATCATAGTCACCATCGACCTCTACCACGACGGCACCCTCATTGCGGATATTGTCCATCCTTGCCCTGACCGTTCCGGCGGGAACATAGATATATGCTTTCTGTCCCAGCAGCCGGGCGAACCAGGCCACTGCTCGTCCATGGTTTCCATCTGTTGCCGTGCAGAACGGCATCAGGTGCAGCGGCTCGAGAAGATCGGGCTTACATAGATTGGTCAGTTCGAACTGAACGCCGAATTGTTTTTCCCACACCTGTTTGATGTAGCGGTAAATCGCATACGACGCTCCCATCGCTTTGAATGCCTTCAACTCGAAGCGCCGTGATTCGTCTTTGACAAGCAACCGCCGGACTCCGAGGTGTCGCGCCAGCGACGAAAGCGATACCAGCGGGGTCGGCTCGTATCCGCTAATGGAACGGTGAAACGCTTCTATATCATCATTTTCAAACGCTGAGTATTCAGGTTGAGTCCAGAAAGGAGCCGGAGTTTTCAGGGGGTTTATGATGGAGCGGCACATACTGAATTCTAACTCAACGGCCGGTGAATCTCAAACTCTTTTTCGGGGTTCGCGTCCGACTCGCAAAAAAAACCCGCATCGGCGGGGTTCGGATAATCGGGTTGGCAGTTTCGATTACTCGATATGGAGCATGGTGACATTGGTTATCCGCGCGACAATCTCACTCCGCGGATCATAACCCTCGGCCGCGATCATCTTCGTGTTTTCGCGTATCAAAACCAGCTCGTAATCTCCCGGGTTGAGCCCGGAGAGTTCCTCGGCAGAAAAAGTATAATTGCCGTTGTTGTTGATACCCTCCACAATCACCAGTGAGTCGGATTCGCCACCGACAATCACCAGCCGAACATACCCGCTGCCGGGATTTGTCCAGGAAATTTCGAAGCCATCGATGGACACCGTATCTTCGTTGGTCGGATCGATCACGTACTGTTCTTTCATCGGAAACGCTATTGAGTCACTCAGCGCCGGCACGCTTTCACTGCCGAAAACCAGAAGAGGATACTTTTCTCCCAACTCGAGGAAATCCATGTCTCCCGGACTTCCGTAGGCGTAATACCCCGCCTCGTTCCAGCTCAGGCAATATTCCCCGCATAATACGGAATCCGCTCGAAGCGGAATTATTGGGCTGTCAGGGGCGTAGGCGCTGTCGAACCTGGCCATGATAACATCATTTCGCTCCGGCTCGATTTCCCCCTCTTCGAGATATATTGACCGTCCGAGCAGTATTTCGGCAAAAACACCTTCAGCCGGTGGCGGCTCGAATGTACTGGTGTCCGCGGCGACCACGAAATCCGACAGGTGAGTAATTGCCGCCGCCACTTGATTATAAGTGGTGCTTATGGATGTCGGCAGGATTGACCATGAAGTTCCGTCGTGGGTGAAAAGCCTGACCGAATCCTCTTCAATGTCGCCAGCGAAATAGGAGTCACCGTAAGACATGGTCAACACGGCTGGTGAGTTGAAGATAGTCCCTGATGGTTCAATTGAGTAGCAAGTCGAAACAAAGAGAATGTCATCGGCTATCAAGGGCGGTGACGCGCAGGGGGTGATGGTGAATCGGATAGTATCGGAAAGGGCTTCGGGAGGTATTGTCAGCGAAACCAATCCGGCAAGCTGAATTGTGCCGCCCTCCGGGCCAATCACACCTTCGGTGTCCTCATCTATGATGATGATCGGGTTTTCCTCATTACCGGAACAGCCGCAGATGACCGCGATAACCAGAAGTCCGGTCAGGCACAGATACCAGTATTTTGAGGACATACCCCCATTCCTTTCAAGCTCAACTTAGCAGTAATTACTTCTCGGGCAGTAACTTTTGATATCTATTTAAAATAACAAAAAACCGAAAATTGTCAATGGTTAGTCGCTCCACCTGCCGTTCAAACCGAGATGCCTTGCCGAATGGACGGGTGGGGCGGGGTTCAACCCGCCCCGTCATATCGAAAGTGACTGCCACCCCAATCCCCATTGCCGTTCAGCTACTTGAGCACCTTCTCGAGAATGCTCCTGGTGGTGTTGCCACCGGTGGACTGGACATAAGTCAGAACGACCGGAACGAATTTCGTTACCATTCCGGTGTCCATTCCAAGTTCGGTAAACCCATTTCCGATCTCGGTAATAAGGTTAGCCGCCGTACCGGTAGTGGAAGTGGCGGTACGAAGTGCTTTTTCGGTGCCCGTGATTTCAGGTGCTATTTTTATCATATTGTTCAGGCCGGGGATGGTGTTGGCGACCTGATTGAAATCACCATGATTCAATCTTTGTTTGGCCACCCTCATGATCAGCCCGGTTCCGCCCCTCGCCTGCTCCTCAGTGATTCCCAGTGTTTCCACCAGTTGGTTTACAAGGTCCATTGAAGCCTCCTTTTGTTACATCCTTGTGTTACGAATCGCGCCTGCTCGGCGTATTTGACCCGTGCATCAGCGCAATGATGACGCATTCTCAGTGCCTTATGACTCTTGGAAGGTTCTGGGCGCTTTCAATCCATGTCGCCACAGTCGCCTGTGACGGCATCTGCCTGACGAGATGCTTTTCGTCGTTAACCCTTGTGAGAATTTCGTGCAGACTCTGAGGGTTGCGCTGTGCTATCTCCGGCACAGTATCAACCCCGGCCTCCTCCAGCAAATCGGAATATTCTTGTCCGATCCCCCTTATTCGAAAGAGGTCTGAGAGGTTAACCCACCTCAGAATGGTCTTCTCGTCGATTCCTGTCAGGTGAGCGATTTCCTGCCTGCCTCTCGGAGTAGCGCCCCGCTCGAGCAGGGCCTGAGTCGTGGTGATCCCCGTCTTCTTGAGCTTCTCGGCATTGGTCACTCCAATACCCTCGATCCTGGCAAGGCTTGGCATGACAAATCTCCTTTGAGTTTTCCTTTGAACAAGCCCGTAATTTGTGCCACTGAACTGCCCGGCATCAGCGAACTGTCTTGGCACAAAAGCGTGAAATAAATACGTTGTTATTCTCAAAATCATTGACGCGCGATTCCGCCGACTTAAAGGCTTTGCTGACATAAACTTAAGTGACCGTCACGAATCTAATCGGCGCGACGGTTCGTTGTAAGAAAATTGCTCCTTATCAAATTAAATACGTGACAACGGTTTTTCAGCTATCGACGTCTACTGGTTGTCGGGCGGATTTTTAACGGGCTTGTCTCGAACCCGTCTCGGCCGCCGGCAGATATGACGAAAGGCATGCAACACGCTAACCGATAGGGCTATCTTAAGCCCGAAGCCGAGGGATATATCATGATTAAAGAGATGTGCCGGGCTACTTACCACGCGCAGCAGATTGCCGGGTCTCTAATAATCTATGCCAACGGTGTTCACCACCAGACGGGCTACGAAGTCTCATTTGAGCGAGTCGGAGTTACTATTCTCCCACCCCACTTCTCGTTTATGCACCAGGCCTCGAACAGCACGGTGTTGAACAAAATCACACCTTTTACCCACCATGTCACAGTTCCGATGGACAAGAAGGTGGATAAAGTGGTGATTTACGATGCCGGCGGAAGGCACGAAGTCCAGGTGCAGCAGATCACCGCTGAGCAGCAGCGAACCGCTTCCGACAGTTGAACGGGATAGTCACCCGACAGCATACTTGATGCTGTTTTTCCTCATATGCCAATCGGCATTTCATAACGGCTGACGCTTTGGCGGCGTCGGTCCAACTTTTCAGAATTCTTCATTACTTTCTTTGATTTCCACTGACATCACCTGACAGTGGTGAATGCTATCTTGTGCCAACGACTCAATCGCTTTAGGAGGGGAAACAAAAAAGGGAGGGAACGCATGGGTGGAGGCGCTTCCGGTAGAGGGGGATCGCTTTGCTACTGGAGTCAAGCTGCCTCCATCCTTCATGCTATCTACAGGTGATATCTGATAACGCGGCGAATCAAATCAGCTACTTCCGCAACAAATGGCGCATCCCGACGCGCGCGGAGACCCCTTCGACCCTGCTTTCCGGGGCTTACAGGCGGCAAGCGGCTTCTATTTGAATTTATGTAATTTCTTGTGGTTGGGGATAAAGCGAGCACAGTGGGGCCGGTGAGGGTACAGCCCCACTGCGTCGTAGGAAGCAGTCGCTATTTCTTGCCACCGCTCCCCGGAGCTATGTAGATTTCGAGTACCGAAGCGGTACCTTCAGCGTTCAGTTCGGGCTGATAGAGTACAACTTCGGGGTCATTGGCGCCAAACAGATCGAGCGGATTGATGCTCGTCATCTGGGTGTTACGCGCATAGGTGTGCGCAACGCCATCATAATCGGTATAAGTGGCCTGATCATCCAGGCTGAACGTCAAGCGATACCAGCCGGTCTTGACCGTAGCTTCTACCTCTCTGACATCCCAGTTGAAGCCATAGATGCACTTGCCGCCCATGTTGACTTCGGCCGAATAGGCATCGGTCGGACCGTCGACAAAATAAGCATCGTAGCAAGGGCTGTCGTAGACAACCAGAGTCGGGTTGCCGCCCTGAGCATCGAGCTTCTCGATTTTCAGTCTGGCGACGTTGGAATACACGGTAGCCGAGTAGCCTTCGTAGGTGGCTGCATCGGTTACAAAGACCTCTTCGAGTTTCTCTCCGCCGAGGGAGAACATGTTGTAGCCGGTGAGAGGGTTGGTCAATTCGGCAAACAGCACGACTTCGACGCGGACTTTGGACTTATCTTTCCAGGTCTGGCGGGTCATATTGTCGGCCCAGTCGATCTCGCAACCGACCATGCCCAGGGTGGTACCATCGGCAAACTCGGCCTGCCACTCGTTCACGGACGGATTCTGGTAAACCGGCACTCCATCGATATAATCATAAGGCTCGATGAAGGATTCGACGCCGGCGGTGCCACGAAGGCCGGTGAAGTGAGCGACATCTTCGCCTGTCAATCCATGCCCCTCAGCAAAGACTACAGGGTAGGACAGGCAGTTAACGTAAGCACTTGGTGCCGCCGAAGACAGTGGTGTGGAATTCGTGAGGTCAGCGGTTTCACTGACGCTGCTGTTAGTTGGTCCCTCCGAGCATCCTGCCAGCAACGCAACTGCCAGCAGAGTGATCGACACACGGATGCAATTGTTTAACACAGAAACGCCTCCAAGGTGTGAGGTTTAAAGGTAAGTAGTAAAAAAATGAAGGTAAGTCTTGCGCTGACACAGTCCCTTAACCCCTTTTTGCCCCATGTCTAAATGTTCTTACTTTAATTATCCTGCGTGCGACATATAATAATACGTTTTCACTAAATAACAAGACTTTTTTGTCCTATTTGGAAAATTTTTCTATGTTTCTGAGGGTGTTTGAAAGGGCTCTGTTACGGCGGGAATTTGAACGTTGAGTTAACTCTTTAACGGGCAACACGTTTTATTTTCAAGGGGGCTCTTCCGGATCTTATGGCCGGTAACCCTGGATATCCCAAACTCACGGCACAATGGGGCCATCTTCTCGCCCGACAATAACCGGCCTATGAATTTCATCCGTTCGTCCATTACGCTGGTCTCCTTCCATGGCATACAATACCTCCTTCAAGGTAAATATATGCCAATGTGTAAACCATCTGCCCGGAATGAACTGTAAAGGATGTGCTCGGAATATACCATTAAAGCGGGCCATCGTGGACTATTTTCGAACAGCGGCATAGTCTTAACAGGCATAGGTCGGAGCGATTTTCCGAGGAAAAGGACTTCACCTCGCAATAGAGTCCAACTTTGGGGGGATCGCAAACTCTCAGCGGTTTAGATTTGGAAGCTTGTTCACTTCCACAGCTACCATCGCCCCCCGCTCAGATCGTCCCTACAAGCTCAAATAGAGGGAGATACATAGCGACCAAAATGAATGCGATGAAAACTCCGAGAATTAGGATGATGAACGGTTCTATAAGAGTTGTCAGTGTATTGATCTCCGTTTCGGTCTCCTTCTCGTAGTAGTCGGCAGCTCGACCCAACATTTCTCCGAGCCGGCCGGTCTTTTCACCGGAAGCGGATAAGCGAAGCATGGCTCTTGGAAAAATCGATGTCGATGAAACAGCGTCTGTGAATGACACCCCGTGTAACAGGTCTAGTTCAGCTCCACGAAGGAGCGAATCGACATACAAGTTTCCTGTCGTCTTTGATGAAATCTGGAGGGCACGCACTATATCGACACCCGATACGAGTAAAGACCCCATGGTGCGACAAAAGCGAGCAGAAATCATCTTGATCGTCAAGTTCCGTATCAGAGGCAATCTGACCAAGACCCTGTGAAAAAAGAACTTAGCCCTGTCGACCGTACTGAGATACCCCAAACCCGCCAGCAAAACGACCGCAACCGCAACCCAGTAGTAGATGGTTGACCTGAACATTGTGCTGAAACCCACGACACGTTGAGTCAGCTTGGGGAGGTCGGCGCCAAAATTCTCATACATCGACGAAAACACCGGCACTATATACAAGACCAGAGCCATGACCACCAGAAATGCCACCAGAATAACAAGAAGTGGATAAGCTATTGCCGACTTAATCTTCCTGGTCGTGTTGTCCCAACTCTCTCGGTACGAAGCCACCCGGTCAAAAGCTGTATCCAATTCACCAGATAGTTCCCCAGCATCCACCATCGATACATATAACCGGTCAAAAATAGTCGGATATTCAGATAGAGACGCAGCAACCGACCTCCCGGCCTCAACCTGCTTCCGTACGCTGTCAAATATCTCAACGAGAATGCGGTCCGCTATCTGCTCTCTCACAAGCTCCAGCGTTTCAAGAATCGATATTTCGCTTTTGAGCAAAACGCTTATTTGTCGCGTAATTTTCGTGATTTCGCCTCGGCGCAAAAACTTCACGCGGAGCATTGCCCAGCGGCTGTGCACCGAGCGGTAGCTATCCAGCGAAATCCCCTTGTTCACCAGCTTCGACTCAAGTTCGACCTCGTTACCGGCTCTGACCTGTCCGGTGGCTTCCGTGCCATCTATGAGCCGACCGATATAACGATATGTTGGCATAAGGCTTTACTTTTGCGGTGATTTTTGTATAATATAACCAAGGAGGACCACCTTGTAAACCATATCTAATGACAAACCTACCTGAAAGTATATTCGAGCAGAAGTTTTGCGAAAGATTCACCATCTTGCCCCAACGTACCGCCGATGGCATCAAAGTCCTAATCTCCAGCGAAACCGATTTGTCTGTGCTGGACTATGTCTGCCGCAGACTAACTGACCAACCTGCGATTGAAAGGCTGTCCGCAGAGCAGCTCCAAACTGCGATTCTCCAACAGTTCAAGTCGGACGTTAGAGACGAGGACTCTGGATATGAACGAGAATCTGCCTTGAAAGCCGGCCCCAACAACAACAAAGTCGTCGAACGAATCAACAATATCCTCAACGAGTGCATCGCCGAAAGAGCATCGGATATCCACTTTGAACCTCAAGAGCGGTATATGACTTGTCGAGCCAGGGTCGACGGCCTACTCGTTAACAAACAGACAATTGTACGGGAAGAAGTAGCCGAGACGGTTTCGAGAATAAAGATTATGGCCGGTTTGGACATAGCGGAAAAACGCCGTCCCCAGGATGGACGTATCAGATTTCCTTACGACAACAGGGTGATAGACATACGCGTGTCGATTATCCCAACCGATTTCGGAGAGAAGACGGTACTTCGAATACTGGACAAGAAATCTCTCAAATTAAGTCTTGAATCACTCGGTTTTTCGGACTTACAATTGACGATTTTCAAAAACGGCATTCAGTCCCCGAACGGAATCATTCTGGTTACAGGACCAACCGGCTCCGGCAAGACAACAACGCTGTATGCCGCCATCACACACTTAAAATCGCCGGATGTCAATATCTCGACCGTCGAAGATCCCATTGAGTACAATCTGGAAGGGATCAATCAAACTCAGATCAAACCAGAGATTAATCTGACTTTTTCAAGCATGCTCAGAGCGCTGTTGAGGCAGGACCCCGACATCCTGATGGTGGGTGAAATTCGAGACCGGGAGACTCTTGATATAGCCATACGCGCATCACTTACCGGTCACCTGGTGCTCTCCACTATCCATACCAACAGCGCCATAGCGACTCTCGGCCGGCTTGTCGACATGGGTGGAGAAAGGACACTGCTCGCCAGTACCATAAGGACAATAGTCGCGCAGCGGCTTGTTCGGCAGAATTGCCCCCGATGTTCTGAGAGTGGCCTCGACGAATCCAATACCGCCGCCGCCAGGAAACTGAATATAGTCCTCGGCAAGGACGTAAAAAGAGGTAAGGGTTGTCAATACTGTAACAACACAGGCTTCAGGGGGAGAACGGCTATCTACGAGGTACTCCACATAGATGAACCAGTCAAGAACGCCATTACATCTGGCTTGTCGGAAATGCAGACTCTCCGCGTGGCAGTGGACAATGGATTCGAAACAATGCAGCATGTCGCACAGAATATTATAAACGCCGGAGTCACCACTCCAGCGGAAGTACTAAGAGAAATAAACATTTAAGATAACGGTGGCTTTAGTGAATAGGTGTCTGAAGTATCTAATAATCTTGTGCTTTCTGATGATTAGCACACGCGTTCTCGCCCAAAATAATGTTAATGACTCCGCGCAATTTCTACCATCATTACCTCAAAATCAATCGCCGCCGGAGGCAGTCGTTGATTCAATTGACTCGACCAGTACCGCCACTGTTCCGGAACCAACCATTGTTGACACTGTCGTGGTCATACCGCATCTTGAGTTCTCGAGCGTCTCCCTGACCGACGCCATCACGGCGCTATCGAGAGCATATAACCTATCGATATACATTGACTCGTCAGTCACCGGACTGATTAACCTCAGACTCGATAACGTAACCCTCAACGATGCTCTGCAATTTATAATCAGACAATACGATCTGGCGTGGGAGAAAACGGGAGAGATCATTAAAGTCTACAAGCCCATACCACCGCCGCCTGAGGAAACGCCGCTCAATATAGGCTATGAAAACGGGCTGCTGTCTCTAAACGTCAAGGGGGTCGATCTTAACCGTTTCGTAAGCGACCTTGTTGATTTGACCGGAAAGAATATCGTTATCGAAGGCAACACTCGCGGCTTCATTAGTGGTAAGCTGACCGATCTTGAACTGGAAAAGGCCCTGAGAGTCATCTTCTCGACTAACAACTTCGTTTACCGAGTGGTCGACGATGTTGCTTATGTCGGCCAGGGCGAAGGGGCACCTCACGGAGCGGCAATCGCGAGGAACCTCAGCGTAAAGTGCCAGGATGGACTGGTCAGCCTGGAGGTCGCTAACCAATCGCTTTCTGACGTTATTTCGCTGTTGGCAGGAGAATGCGGAATCAGTATCTTTATCCAGACAAAACTTGAAGGTGACATTAGAGCCAGCTTCCGGGACAAGACCATAGACGAGGCCCTTACATTTCTTCTTCTGAATTCTCAATACACCTTCAAGGAGTCGAGCGGCATCTACTTCATCGGCGCGAGGACTTCGGAAGATCTCTACGACACAAAACTGGTTAAACTCAACCACCTGATTGCCGCAACCGTAGAATCAGTCATACCGGTGTCATTCTCCAAGCAGCTCACGATCAAGTCCGTCAAGGAGCACAACGGCCTCGTCCTCACGGGACCAAGAACATCCATCGCTAAACTCGAATCATTCATCAGCGAGATCGATGTTCCCATGGCGCAGGTGCTCTTTGAAGTACTCGTTGTTGACTACACGACTACCGATAGGGCAGAATTCAGGATAACCGCCAACAATTTCGGCGGCGATTCCGGTCTACCGGGTCAAGTTTATTATCCTGAAATCGATGTAAGTGATATCGGAGAAAATTTGAACAAGGGCCTGCGCTCGCTGGAAAGCCATCTGGGAGTATCAAATTTGGGCACACTGGATACGGACTTCTTTATCAGGCTCCGGATGATGCAACAGAAGGGAACGGCCAATGTACAATCACACCCGAAAATCGCCGCTCTCAACGGGCATCCAGCGTCCATTAAAATTGGTACGTCACAATACTACCTTTTGACCAGCGAGACCTCATACCCGACCAGCCAGACAAACCCTTACACCCAGACTTCACAGAGATTCGAGGTGATCGAGGCTGACATGAGTCTGGAAGTCGTTCCGTTCGTTAACGGCAACCGCGAGTTGATCGTAGAAGTGAAACCGGAATTCAACACTCCGGCAGAAAGCTTCGACCCCGACATACCACCGACAATTAACAGACGTGTGCTCAATTCTACGGTCCGGCTCAAGGATGGCGAGACCATCGTCCTTGGCGGGCTGGTCCAAAACACAAAAAGCAAGACAATAGACAAATTCCCGATACTCGGCTCGCTACCCCTGATCGGACGACTCTTCCAGAACCGCACGACCACTGACACCAAGTCGGAACTCATGATCTATATCACGCCCCACATTTACTATGGCTCGGAAGGTTCGGTGAATATAGACAGTCTCGTACCGAGAAAGTAAGTATGTTATCTTTGTCCAAAATGAGCTGCTTCGTAAGAGACATCCTCTACCCGCTCTCCATTGAATATGCAATTCTCATCTTGAACGAGTCGATTCACCTGGTCAGAATTGGACATCGATCAAAGATTGACATGCTATACCGAAAAGACGACTCCAGCACTGTCAGCATACAGAGCTTCCTTAGGCACATCTGTGAAAAAGGCCTTTACTACGGTCAACCGCTATCAATATTGATAGACGACAGGAATTCCTGGTCCTACATTGCGAAAGTCGGTAAGGGCGGCATGACTGTGGCTCTGGAACGACTCCGTTCACTGGCCGATGCCCACCTTGAATGTCGCCACCGGGTCATTCGTGACAAGGGTGATACAATCTTTTTCGCCCAGAGCGTGGAAAAGACATACCTCGAGGAACTGCTCTGTGCATGCGCCGCGGAGAACATAAACGTTACTGGGATCAGCACTCTCCCCGTGGCGCTGTTCAGTGTCCCGGCAATCTTGCGTCGTCAGGAAACAATCCAAACCTTCGAACTGCCGGATGGAACAGTGTCCTACATAATTGATAAAATTGACAAAGGTGTGGTCCTGGGAAATTCCGAGTCGTCGGACTTGCCATCCACCATTTCCAGCCTGAGAAATACATTCTTCGAACAGCCCGGCCAAATACCAATAGAAACACACGTTCTGAATCTGTCTCAAAACCGAGCTCTTGATCAGAAGGCCTTCGGACCGATTCTGAAAAATGCGTTGGCTGGCATTCCCAGGCTCAGGCAACTGGCATTCAAAGGTAAGGACTCTCTATTTGCGCTGGCCCTCAAAGTTGCCATCAACAGCGCAAAACTCCTTACATCGATTCTGACCGTACTGTTTTTGGCCCTGGCTCTTGTAGCCGCGACAACGGGTTTCATGACATCGGGCAACGATGATACAATCGATATTTACCAGCAACACTACTCGCATAAACTGGAGTTGGAGTCGACCCTCGATTCTCTGAAACACGAATCGGCCGAATTGGTGGCTCGCGGTTCCGGAAGTTTCAACAACGCGACCGTGATTTCCGCATTCTGTCAGCGGCGAATTTCCTCCGCTTACCTGAACAGGATTCTCATCCGCAACATGGCACCCGACAGCAGCCTGGTGGAAATTGCCGGGGCCGCTAATACTGAGAACGCCGTTTTCAGATATCACGATCTGCTGAGCGAGGCTGTTAAACCATATGTATTGTCTGTAAACGCGATTAAGCCCGAAATAACGAACTCAAGAGGCGCGGCCGACACAACCATAACCTTCAAGTTTACAATGAAGATCGATGCGGATCACCATTAGCAAATCACACGTCTACATCCTGATAGCAGCGTACGCTATCATGTCTATACTACTGCTGATCGGAATAGACTTCCTGTCACGTAGAGTGATTGATGACGTTCGGACCGTAAAGCTGAAGAGTTACTCCGAGGCTGGCCTTGATCGTATCATTAGCGAGCTGGAAAGCCTCAGCTCTGACGTCGATCTGGTACGTGCGGAGGTTGCCTCGTCCCGGAATAGATTTTATCCCAACCTGCGTGAATTTGAAGAGCTATGCCGAAAGCACAACCTCAAACTGGAACGCGCGGAAAAAGTAAACCTCTCCGATCAGAGTTCGGTTTCTCTCAGTAAGTATAATACAACCGTTCAGGGTACTGTCGGCGCAGCCGTTCGCTTTCTGCGTCAACTCGAAGCCGAATACATCTTCTCCAGCGAACACGTATTGTTATATCCCGTCGATAATGAAGGCGAGGTTATCGCCGTGAGCCTGTCCCTGTTGATACAGGATGATGAGGGCTAGGATATGAAGCGTGCCAGGGTAAAAAAGGTGCTGCTCGTTCTGCTGATTGTCGTCGCAGGCTACATTTGGTGGGGTAACTTTCAAATGATGGCCTCTTCAAGCAACACCTCCTACTCGCCACCGGATATTCTCGAAAATCCCCGGCCGGTGTCAGCGGCGGCAAGTCGTATCGAATACGAAGAACCCAGGATAAATCCCTTCAAGCGGGAAATCGCTCAGGTTCAGCCTGAGAAGCCTCAACTCTCCAGGAATCGGACAGCCTCGCCTGTTCAGTCTATCACCCCCAGCATGGGGAGCGTTCTCAAGGGGTTGATTGTGGAACAACAAACGCCGCAAGCTGTCGTAAAAATCAATGATGGGACATCGAAAGTGCTCTCAATCGGCGACAGCCTCCATTCATGGGAACTCGTCAAAATCGGAGACCGGCAGATAATCTTTCGGAGAGAAAAGGCTCGAGATACTCTATGGCTCGAAGGTACAAAGCCCTGAGGCGTGTTAACAGCCAGCGGGGATCAATCCTCGTAACCGTCCTGGGTGTTCTCGCGGTGCTGCTGACCGTATTTCTGGCGGCGATGACGTTCAGCTTAACCCGATATGGCCACTACAAAAAGCAGCAGAGCCGGCTGGTTGCAGCCCATCTATCGGACGCTGGTGTCGCTCGTTCGTTGAGCGATCTTCACAACGGCGACCAATCCGTTGTTATCGACAACATTCTGGCTCCCAACGGGGGATCATTCAGAACAACCACAATGGCATGGGGACCGTTTATATTGGTGACATCAGATGGAACCTATGCCAACCAGACAGTAACAACCTCCTCCCTCATTGGATCCTCCCTCCCCCCCCTTTGTTCCGCCGCAATATCTGTTGGCAACGAGAATTATCCCTTTACGGTAGCTGGTCACACGAGAATCATTGGCGATATTAATACCGGTGACCTGGGCGTTGCCATGGGGAGGATAAAGGGTGAAGGGGTCACGTCAGACGACTATCACACCGGCAATGTTGTCGTTTCAGCCAACATAAATATTCCGCCGCTTGACACCACCGTTCTGAACCAGTATCTCAGCGAGATGCACACCCGCAGGGTCAACACGGCTTCCGTCATGGAGGGGTCGGTGTTGCTGCGAGTCGCGGATTCCAGGACCGTCTCGCAGGATGAATCAATATATATTGAAAACAATCTCGAACTAAATGGTTGGGATGCCAACGTAGCATCCGGCATAGCGTCGCTATTCGTTAGCGGCTTTGTCGAAATCCGCGGCGACACTAAAATCAGCGGGCTGATGGAGATCGTCGCCGACGGCTCAATATATGTCAGAGACTCCGCGGTGCTCGACAATGTGCTTCTCTACGCTCGTGACTCGATAGTTTTCTCGGGGGATGCCATGTTTTCCGGTGTGGCCATGGCCCATAGAAGCATCGCAGTTACAGGCCAAGCTTCATCGGCCTACCCATCATCGTTAGTATTGCTGGCCAACGACACCGATCCGGAAAGCAAGGGCGGTGTATTCTTGACGAGCAGGGGCCGCATGGAATCAGTAAGCTTTCTGTCGATCGCGAATAATGATGTTGATCGAAAGAATTACACCCTCTTTCTTGATTCCTCCGCCATCTTTATCGGCATCCTCTGGTCGGAGGGACTGGCCGATATCGGCGGATATGTGTATGGATCCATAGTTGCAGAACAGTTCCTTTACGAGTTGCCGCCAACCACCTATGTAAACTGGGTCAGAGACCTTTATGTTAACAGAAACGCTCTACTCTATTCCCCGGTGCTGCCGGTGCTTACCGGAGACGAATCGCAACGACCTTATAGAATACTCAGACAGGACAAATTAAACTGATGCCTAACGTCCTCAACAACGACAAGGGATTCTCTATCATAGAGGTGCTGATCGGCGCCACCGTGTTCATGCTCGGATTCGGCGTGCTCGTGTTGATGTTGAACAATGTCTTCCTAAAATTCTCCGTCCGAGAACTGGAACTGGCCAACAACCTCGGACAACAACTGATGACAGAAACACTCGTGGCTGGCGACACCACCTCACTGGACACGACTATAGAGTACTCCGGCCTCAGGATGGTGGTCGTGCGAGACGTCAGCACCGACAACGACCGCTTGAGTGTGGACCTGGCAATATCCCGTGAATCATCGGGGAAGGAACTGATACACTTATACAATGAAATATTCATACCTGACAAATAACCGCGGCGTGACGCTGGTGGAACTGATAGTAGCGCTGGCGCTGTCGTCGATGCTGCTGATATTCGTGGTGTCGGGCAGTCTGTTTGTGCAGGATTTCCTGAAAGAGCGAAAAAGCCGCGACAATCTGTTCGAGGAACTCGCCTTCGTCAGCGGCGAGATAGCGACCTGTGTTTCCTCGAGCAGATTCGTGAGCCCGTACGCCGACAGCCTGATGTGTATCTCAAGCCTCAACGAGGCAACAACATACGCGTGGCACGACGGGCAGGTTTTCGAAAACGACCGGGCTTTGTTGCGATCCGGAGTACACCTCGACACTATGGCGATCATGAGGTTGGATTTGCCAAAATACGCTGATAGCACTATATTAAACAAGGAACAGCAAGGCATACCTCTGGGGCTGTATGAAATATACCTTGTGGCTTCCGATGAAAGGAACCTTACCGATTCAATACGGAGGGTAGTAAAGAATGAATACATTGTCATCAAGTACCTGCAGAAATAAGACGCGTCTTCTCTCCAACAGGGGTTTTTCCCTCATAGAGCTGCTGATTGTTCTGGTCATTATCGCTATCATTGCCGGGTTGGCCATACCGCGCTACATGAGCTCAACTGTCAAGGCCAAGCAGGTCGAGGCCAAAGAGCTTCTGCACCAGATATATCTCATGGAGCGGTCGTTCCGGCAAAACTATGATCGCTATTGGATTCCCGATGCCGGGTTTGTGGCAAGCAAGGACAACCCTTATGCCTTTGACAGCATCGGCGTGGAGATCATGAAGTCAGCCCGGTACACCTATGTTATCACCGGGGATCTCGATCATTTTGTGGCTACGGCTACGGCGGAGCGTCTCGATGATGACCCTGCCATCGACAAGTGGCAGATCGACGAGACCGGCGAGCTCAGGGCAATCATCGACGACTCGATGATGCGATAGGAGTGCGCTTTTACTTTGTTGTCACATCCCGGCAATACCGGAATCGGCAGCCCTTGTGCTGTGTCCTAATCATACATGAGACGAGAGATAGCAGGGTGGCTGCATCAAATCATACATCGATTTACTCATTTCGTTGCCCTCCCGATAGAGTCGCAGTTGGACTTGCGTTATAGTCCAGCCAGAAATACCCTCTGCTCGGGACAAACGCTGGTTACGCAACCCACCTGCACATACTTGCCGTCGGTGCCCCACAGTAATATACTGCCCAAATGTATCACCAGCCAAGCGCTGGCAGCCAAAAGTTAGGCTTGCATTCTTCCCCACTCGTTACCTCGATTGCGCGCCATTACACAGCTTCTTCCTTTGACTTCCGGAACCCATAGCAGTATCTTGATTGTGATTACTAACAATTTCCGGGAGGTCAATCACCACGGCCCCTAGCCGGTGCTTTATTTGTGATCCAGCCGACAAAGCTTGCTGAAAAACACAGGGAGGCATTGAGTGCATAGAACATTATCGGTAATTCTATCTATATCCATTCTGCTCGTAACGGGGAATGCTTCCGCGGAGCCTTATTTCGAAACTCGGAATGATTACCTGATCAACGGCGACCCAAAAGCGCTGGCGTCATGCGACCTCGATGGCGATGGTGATCTGGATTTTGCCGTCGGGGCTGACACATGGACCTCTGGTAATGTCGCTATTTTCCTAAACGATGGAGAAGGAATGTTTGAAGAGTCTGGGTACTACTTTACTGGTTTGGGGCAGACGTCGATATGTGCTGGAGATCTTGATGGTGATGGTGATGCAGATTTGATTGTGACGTGCTCGGCCTCTGACTGGCTTTCAGTCCTCATAAATAATGGCGACGGAACATTCGCGGACGCAATCCGCGATTCGATCGGCCATGCTCCCTTCCAGAGTTGCGTATCCGACATAGACAGCGACGGGGATCTTGATATCGTTACGGCAGTATGGGGTTTGGATGCAGTATCAATCTTGATTAACGAGGATGGTTCCTTCTCTGAGCCAATATACTACTTGGTGGGAAGAGGGCCGTCTGCCATCACAGTTTCAGATTTCGATGGTGACGGCGACGACGATCTCGCAGTTGTGAATGGCTATTCGGAGACCGTCTCCTTACTGACAAACAACGGTGACGGAATTTTTTCGGAGCCGGTAGATTACCCCGTTGGCACATCACCCACAGCAATTGTTGCGGCCGACCTTGATGGTGACGATGATGCCGATCTTGCTATCCTGAATGGCAGCTACTCCAGCGTTACAATCTACAAGAATGTCGATGGGTATTTCGTTGAACGGGTGGATTGGGGGTGGGGCGGATACGGACCGCATTCGCTCTATGCTGGCGATGTCGACGGTGACCGGGATCTGGACCTGGCAATAACGAACGGATTGCATGAGTATGTCACTATCCTATTAAATACCGGCACCGGCTCCTTTAGCGATCTAAGCCACATATTGGTTCCGACAATTCCTACAAACGCCGTGTTAGCAGATATCTCCGGTGATGGAGCACTTGATCTCATTGCCATCGCCACACACCTGAGCGTTTTTACAAACCTGGGCGATGGTTCCTTTGTACTTCCAGACAATTTTTTGGTCGGGAATTACCCCGTAGCGCTTTCTACGGCGGATCTCGACGGCGACGGATACGAGGATATAGCGACTGTTAACCACGATTCCGATGATATTTCAATTATTTTCAACAATAGCGAAGGTGGCTTTGGAGAACCCATAAGTCTTCCCGCCGGAGACGCCCCCAATACACTCACGATCGGGGACCTGGATGGTGACGGCGACCATGATATTGTTGTAGCCAATTATACTGTAGGTGAGTTGTACGTATATCTGAACGCAGGTGGAGGAACGTTTTCTGATGCCTCCGTTTACGCTACTTGCGGATATCCCAGCTCGGGAGCCTATCCTGATAAGGTCCGTACTCAAGATATTGACGGGGATAGTGATGAAGACATAATCGTGGTTTGTAGCGCCATGGACAGTATCATGATCTTCAGAAATGACGGAAATGCGGACTTTTCGGAACCGGAAAAATGGGCAGCAGGCGATTCGCCGAATTGCGTTGTACCGGGTGACTATGATTGCGATGGAGATTGCGATCTCTACGTGGTCAATCACTGTTACTCATATTTATCTAAGTACAACGTAACACTGCTCTTGAATTCAGGAGATGGTACATTTGAGATTGGAGGGAGTTTCCCTGGAGGTTACTATCCAACCAATGCCGTCAGTGGTGACTTCGATGAAGACGGCGACCTCGACCTGGCAGTGCTCGATACCGATGAATATGACATTCTTATTCTGGCAAACGATGGCTCGGGAGCGCTATCACATGAAGCTACTTATCGTGGCGGCATGCTTCCCCTGGGGGCGGTTGCGCGCGATCTAGACGGGGATGGCCACTGCGATTTAGCAGTATCAAACAAGCATACGGATAACATTTCGATATTTCGCAACAGAGGCGATGGGGTTTTTGAAGATGCTGAGAACTATGGCACCGGATACTCCCCCAGGGGGCTGGGCGCGGCAGATTTTGACAACGACGGTGACATTGACCTCGTAACGGCGAGTTATGCCAGCGACAGTGTAAATGTCCTGTTCAACTGCCGAAATACCTGGTCTCTTCTCTCGCCTAATATTTTCTCCCTCCCTCCATTAGCGGCCACCGGGGGACTTCTTTACGAATATGATGTGGAGGTCAGCGGGAACCCGGCCCCCACTTTTCTTTTGGCGTTAAGCCCGGAAGGCATGACGATTAATCCCGTCTCGGGACTGATCCAATGGACTCCTGCCCAGACCGGTCAATTCGAAGTGAACGTCGTTTCGGCAAACGGTGTTGCCCCCGACGCCGTACAGCAGTTCACGGTTGATGTTCGTCGACTTGTGGCCGGGGACTTTGTTCTTTGGCAGAACTATCCGAATCCATTCAATCCGGCCACTACGATAGAATTCTACCTGCCGACAAGTTGCGAAATCAGTCTGAACATCTACAACATTCTGGGGCAGAAAGTGGCCGACCTGGCAGACGGTGTCTGGCTCGCTGGAATGCACAGCGTCATCTGGAATAGTGAGGGAACGGCCTCAGGAGTCTACTTCTTCAGGCTCCGGGCAGGTGATTTCTCAGAATCCAGAAAGATGCTGTTGCTCCGGTAGCTTATCTTCGTCGACTTTATGCCCGGTCAACGTTGGAACCTGCTCCTCTCTGTGGCAAGGCTGGCACCTGCATACTGTAGCGCATAAAGCGGAACGAGGCTCACTCGACAAGTGAGCCTCGTAGATTACTATGCTCGGATAATGCCTCTCGAAACCCACCCAAAGTGCGGGCTATTTGGCTCGGACTAGGTAATTAGCGAATATAGCCATTCCAATAGGTAAAGGACTCCGAACACTGCTTCAATGGCAAATGGTAGCAACATGGCACCGACCGGCGCACTAAGATTGCGGTGTTTGTCCTCGCCGTATCGGAGTACCCAGTAAGGAGTGCGGACTATGCCCCGGTTTGCCGCTATCCTCCCAAACCAGCAAGTGAGTACCAGAATAGAGGTAATCGACAGGATCACAAGAATAGTCCTTACAACCACAAACTCGAGAATGGGAGCAATAATCGCCGGTAAACCCACCGAAATTCGAAACAGCAGGTAGATACTCCCACTCATGCTTACCCAGAGGTAGAACCCATAAGGACGAGGGTAAACGCCGCCGCGGGCCGCCAACCATTCTTCGTCAGCTTTCCTCTGGTCCTCAGGTCTTACAAAAAACGGGAAAATCATAATTCAACAGAACTCCTATAGCTTGACCAGGCAATCACCACGAGACAACTTTGACCCAAACATAAGCGCCCTCGGAATATCCAAAGCTTGCCTGTACACCAAACACCGGTCCTGATGTACCGGGGAAAAAGCCGCGATCGCTCTGGTAGTAAGGAATATCGTACCTGACGTTGCCAATCGCAGCGCCCTTCATGAAAACCCCGACACCAACATCACCAAACTGCGCTTTCGGAGATGTATTTCTAACAGTCACTCCACCTGGTATAGTTTCACCGCCGGGCCCGATACCGAAGTAGAACCCAAGTCCTCCTTCCAACCGGACGTATATTCCATCACTACAGACCAACGCGGCGCCACCACCGCCTGCCTGAGCGTAAGCAGAAAATCCGACCCCGAAGCATCCGCAGTTTCCGCTTGCACCCTCTATCAGCACATCCCCATAAAGCGGTTGATCAGGCGCATAGCCAAGAGCCTCCTTCCCACTGGTTCCTTCAACATTTCCTCTTCTTGGTGGTAAGTCGTCATTGGGGGAATTAGGATTAATAACCGGTGCAGCATCCGCAAGTCTGTTTGCGAGATAACGTTGATACTCTTTTCCCGCCATATATCCCGTATAGGCACCCTGCAACGCAGACCAACCCCAATTACTAAAGAAACTGGTCCTGGGATTGCCGTCCATTGAATTTCCGATACCTCCCCCAATAACGCTCGATGCCGCTCCCCGCACAGTATAACCGAAAGTGCTGGTCCAGCCAATTTGGCCTGATGCCCATCCCAAACCAGCGCCTATGGTTCCGCTAATGGCTCCCTGGACTCCACCAAGGGCAGCCGCCCCGAACGCACCTCCAATGCTACCATTCATATAAGGATTGTGAGTCGCTTCGGCGTAGTATGCTCCAGCACCGGAAAAAGCTGCCATGCCCACGCTGAACAAAAACGGGGTGGTTAGGAAAAACAGATTCCCGTCCGGGTCGCGGCCCAGAATCGGATTGTTCCCGCCATACAAATAGCCGCCGGCAAACTGGCTGGCCTTGTCAATACTGGAGAACATCCCAATCCGCGCGTCATAGTAACGAGCACCGAAATAGTGGAACTTGAAATCACCATCGTCATCCTGCTCCTTGCCGGTAAACGTGTAAGGCGTGTTGAAACTCCCCCAACTCTGATGGATCTGCCCAAATGGATGATAATTATTGTATTGAGCCACCTGCGGAGTAATCCCACCGCCCGGCGAGTGCATTATTACTCTCGGCGAGCCGATCTGATCAGTCAGGAAATAGTAAAGCTGGGCATCGTCGTTTTCGTGGTAGGTGGCGATCATGCCCTCAGGGCCGTTGACGAACATATCGATGACGTTATCGTTTTCATCGAATGTAGCCACCAGCACCCCGTTATCATAGAGGTAGCGGGTGATGTAAACATCTGACACGATACATTCATCACTGACCGGTTTGGCGGTCAGTACCGGCTCCTGACCGGTTGCAGTCAACGTAGATTTGACACCGGCAACCTGTCCAGCCTCCACCTAGTGATGTTTTGCTGGGCTGAATTCAATAGATCCTCAACGCCGATTTTTGACATTTTTGTAAGCCAGATTTCATAACCGCCTGTTTCCTGCTCTAATATGTCTGTCGGTAACTCCTCAAGTTTGGATCTTGCAAAATCGAACCACTTGCCCTCAGCGTCTTGATCACCTAACAGCTTGGCGAAATGTATAATCGCTTTGCATTGAATGAAGCAATTGCTACCTTTCATATAATCCTCTTCCAAAAAAAGCGCGACACCGCTTAGTATATCGCCCACAGACACATCGTCTACCAGACTGATTGTTGACTGCCTCCGGAGCAACTCCGCCGTTTCAGCATACAGCTTTTCGTGTTTGTCGAATGGGATCTGAACCTGAACATTATTTCGGCTGCGGACGAACTGAAAAATGACATTTCGCGGATTCTTGTAATCCGCATCCATTAGATTGACCAGTATGAACTCCGGTCTGTATGTAGTTGAGAAGGGCCTGAAGAACTCTACACCAATGAGAACCGGTCCGACTCTTCTGACGATCTTAGAATTGCCGTGTTCCGAGAGTCGAGGGAAAATCTTCAGCCAATCCTTTACTACTGAGGCAAGATGTCCTGTATTTCTAGTACCCATTGTAGACTCCTGTTCAATAGGTGTATTTCGGTGTCTCTATAGAAAAACCAGGAAACGCTCCGTGATATTTCGCTAATTGTTTGGATGACATATATGCCGCATCACCGAATTTCACCGTTCAATTAGCCTTATAAGAAATTCGATGAAGTCGTCTGCAATCTTCTGTCCGGAATAGTGCTCATATACGGGGAATTCGCCATTTTGATCCGGCTGACTGACATCGAAATAGTAAACCGCTTCATCAGTCTCACAAATAACTAGCTGATCTTTTGAAAACCAATTCTTTTCGGAGTTTATTCTGTGCATTCGAACGATATCACAACCTACGACTTCGTCAGACTCCTGTTCGTAGATACTGAAGATCTCATCGCCAAATACCGTTCCACCACCGTAGTTCTGTAGCCACCAAACATAGGAAGGCGGCAACTTTATTCCTAATTGGTTTTCCGTATTCCGTACTAAGTCATCCGAAGCCCCCTGACCATACTGACCGAATTCAACATTGTCAGACGTCTCAATAAGTCGGGCCAGTCTACGTTTTCTCTCCGCCACCGTTTGCCTCCTTTGTATCATCAGTATAAATTTGCCCGGTGCTTCCAATATTCAGAGCGCCACAATTGAAAACCTGTCCTATTTAGTCCAGAAGCCGATCCGCCAAAATTGATGTGAATAGTCCGGTAGTATCCCTGATGAAAAGTTTGCGTCACCTCAGCAATGGCACCGGTATTTGTTTGAGTTAAATGATGCAAACAAATGGGCTTCCCGTCAATTCCTATCGGAGCCCTTCCGAATGACATTCGTTCCAAATTTGTTCCAACTATCTCGTGACCTCCGACCTTCCAAGTAGTTGAAGCTAGTGGGTCAAATAGGTCACTTCGCTGATAGACCTTTACACCCTGAAAGCTACTTCGTGTCCAAGAAGAGGAACGCGGCATGATTCCGATTTCGGCTGAGCTTGCACTACCCAACGAATAAGCTGCAAGGCCGATTTCCGGCGAGTAATAACCCAAGGTATGGCCGAACGCGTAAGGACCGGAACTCATGTGTCGCCAGGTCTCGCCGGGCCAAGTTCGAAGCCCTCTAGCCAAATTCACCGCATGTTCCGTCAGGCTCACCTCGAAGGTATTCCTATAGACATCTCCAATATCCGTGTCAATCAGATCTTCCCCGCGGTGCATTGCGCCGTCCCCAAATCCCACGGCTCCTTGTGCCACGGGCCGGACAAAGTAATCATGAACGGAATTTGGAATTACCGCAAGAGCGTCCGCCACATGGTGACTCGTAGGCATCTCGATGTTCCCTAGATCTGCTTCGAATATGCCCGAGTTCATTAGGTGTCCATTCGCGGCGTTTAATCCCGCATTCAGAGAGGCCTTCCCGAACTCACCCGTCTCCATCGCGGACTGAAGATATGTTCCGCCAAATTGGACAACCGCTTTAGCTAATTCCCACCAAGCAATACCGAAATTCCCATCCGGATCAATCACCAATATCGGATTATTCCCCCCATACAAATACCCGCCGGCGAATTGGCTGGCTTTGTCAATGCTGGAGAACATCCCAATCCGCGCGTCATAGTAACGAGCACCGAAATAGTGGAACTTGAAATCACCATCGTCATCCTGCTCCTTGCCGGTAAACGTGTAAGGCGTGTTGAAACTCCCCCAACTCTGATGGATCTGCCCAAATGGATGATAATTATTGTATTGAGCCACCTGCGGAGTAATCCCACCGCCCGGCGAGTGCATTATTACTCTCGGCGAGCCGATCTGATCAGTCAGGAAATAGTAAAGCTGGGCATCGTCGTTTTCGTGGTAGGTGGCGATCATGCCCTCAGGGCCGTTGACGAACATATCGATGACGTTATCGTTTTCATCGAATGTAGCCACCAGCACCCCGTTATCATACAGGTAGCGGGTGACATAGGCATCGTACAAGATACAGGTGTCTCCGCCCCCCGAGCTGGAAGCCAGTATCGCGACCTGATCGTCCACAATGATGCTCAGGTCGTCGGGAAGTTCAATTGTCCCCAGTTCAGTCACATTGTCGGGTGTCGGATTGGGTGGTCCGGGTGGATTCGGGTCGTCTTCACACTCACCGAGATAGAAACGGATGTAGGTCTTTTCGACCCGCTGGCCCGTCTGGTCGTACTTCATGCGGACAATATCCTGCCGATCCGGATATACCTCCGAACTCATTTTGACCTCATTCATCAGATTGCGGTAGTCATAGGTCATGCTGAACAGATCGCGGGAGTAGTCGGCCACAAGGTTGCCGAGGATATCATACTGCAGAGTGTCGTTACCCATACCGGTGAACCAACGAAGCTTCGACGACCCCTGGGAGTCGTAGTAGTCGTAAGTGATGGTGTCACTGCCGGCTACGAGACTTGTTCTGTTGCCGATGCGGTTGTAGGTATAGTGACGGCTGCGAGCAGGATCCTGTTGATGGACGGCATCGGTCAACCAGCCGAGGTCGTTGTAGGTGTAGCTGTAATCGTTGTCTATAACAGTACCATCGCCGGAATTCGAGGCATAAAGATTCTTCACGCGACCGTTGAAGTACCCGTTGTCATCGGCGGTATAGTCCAGAGTGAGGCCAAAGTGATCGTTGGTATCGCCTCCACCGGTCAGTGACGGTACCACACCCGATGGACTGTTTATTCCCGTGAGCATCCCCCGTGGGTCGTAGGTGTAATTCACCTTCTGAGCGAATTCTGATAGCCAACTGCCGCCCGATTTCCACCCCGACCAACCGTAGATGGTGGAGTCTCGGCCGTTGAGGCCGTTATAGTAAAGCGCATGAAGCAGTTGCTCTGTGGAGGTCGATGGATTCGCCAGGATTGAAATGTTACCGCCTTTGTCGTAGCTATAGTTGATCTGCCGAGCGTCGGTGTCGTCAGGCCAGTGCGGGTACACTGTTAATTTCTTCAGAGAGCCGTCAAAGTTGTAGTCATGCCGAATCGCCTTGAGAGTATGACCACCGACCGGCATTTTGACCAGCGTGATATCGTAATAGTCCTCGGGGTAGTAATAGAACTCTCTGTAGTACTTATAATCTCCGAAACCGTTGTCCTCTACCCGAACCAGCTTGCCGGGAGCCACAATAACGCTGTCGCCTTTGTCGTAGTAATCATAGTACCAGCGGTATTGCACATCGGGATCGTATGTGCTGGTGTCCGGGAATGATTCTATCCGGGCGTTGGCCTCTTTAAAGTATAACGCGGCCGACCCCATGATACCTTCTTCTATCTTGCGCCCCTGCTGATCGTATTTGAAATAGACAAACTTGTTCTCTGCCAACCGCTTGTCATTTTGCATGAAACGAAGATTGCCGCTTAGATCGTAGAGCATTCTTATTGTGCCGTAGTCGACTTTCCAGGTACTGGTTACCATGCCCCGGTCGTTATAAGTCGTGCGCCTTAGAGGGATCGGGGCAGTTCCGGCTAAAGTGTCCAAATAGACGGCGGTATCGCGTCCGAGCCTGTCTTTGTAGGTGGTCGTGACAATCGTATCTCCATCGATGACACCATACGACCGTTCATAGGTACCCCAGTGATCGGCCGTAGCCATTAATTCCACACCATCCTGATCGATCGTCTTGCTGATATACTCCTTTTTCGCCACATCGGTAAGCTGCTGGTGCTTTACGGGCCTGCCGGACCCGATGAACCAATCTTCACCCGGCGCGCCGGCACTGTCCAGCTTTGAGTTGACCTCTTTGGAGTAAGCATACTCGGAGAACGGGTATCCGCCGCAATCCACACCGGGACCATCGGCGTCATAATAGGCCAGGACCTTGGCGGCAACATCACCCGCGTCAAAGTCTCTAACCCAATTAGTTGTCGTCGTATCGACAGCCCAGTATGTCCAGGTGGAGTCGATAGCGGCAATCCAGACGGCTGACTTGCAGTAGCTCGACGGAGGAGTGGAGTACTTGCACCATCCGTAGCTGTTGTCGAGGATGATCATGACCGTATCCCCCTCCTCAATCAGGAACGATCCCGTATCAGACAGGTATATCTGTTCGCAACCGTCGGCGGCCCGAAGCAGATTGGGCAGCGCCAGATATGCTACCGAGTTACCATTGAGAAGTATCTCGCAATATTCCTGCTCATAGTTGGTCTCCATATACAGTTCCCACCAGAAACGTCCCTGGCGCCCGTCGAGACACAGGGTATCATTCGCTTCCGGATCTTTCTCGCAACAACATCCGGTGGTGCGATCAAAACTGCTGGTGCCAATGTAGTAAACCAGAGTATCCACGTCCAAGAACGCCAGATTGCCATAGTCCGAATTGGTGTAGTAATCATTCCACAAAATTGGGTCGTATGCGACCTGGAGATACGCTGTGGAATCCAAATCCATGGTATAATTCTCCAGGAACGGCTTGTACTCTTTGGTGGCTCGGCCATGGCTGTCGTATTCCGATGTGGAGACAATCACTTCCGAAGCGCCGTTTGGATTTTCTGACCTAGTCTGCAGAACCCGGCCGAGTCCGTCATAGTACGTTACGGAGTTTAGTGGCTGTGAGTTAGCCGAATATGATGTTGTTCTTACATGGTAAGGATTGTCTGCTGTGAACTGGCTGGCTCCCTTGTAGTATGTGTGGCTCAGAATCTCGTCTTTGTGATCATAGACGGCAATTGGCCGGAGGAAAGCATCATACTCATATTTCATCGGGAAATTGTCCTGTCCGGATTCAGAAGTAACCACACCGGAAACCGGGTCGTAGGTCTTGGTTGACACTACCGCATCGAGCGGATGGAACCGGAAATCATCGAAGATGGCATATGAAACTCCCGGAATGGCAGTCTCATTATCTCTCAATACCAGCTCCGCCGAAATGTTGTCCAGTCCGGCCAGATCGGACCCCGTAATGTGGTATACGGCCTCAATTTTCTGCCATTCGTTGGGAACGAGGTCTGTGAATGAGATATTCTTGCTGTAGTCATTGAGCCAGAGGTATACACTCACGTCGTGATCGGTTTTGACCCAGCAGGACATGTAGTAGACACTGTCTGTGAGGTCATCCACCGAAATAGCACGACTCGGTCCCCAGTTGTTGGCGCTGCTGTTGGCATCATCAACTATCTTTAGAGCACGCGTTCCGGTAAACACATCGTCCGTCACAAGAGAGATATTGCTGTACTCATACCGCTCATACCAACCATCCCATCCTTCGCTTTGCTCAAAATCCTGAACCAGAAAGTCACTCAGATAGCAGTTCTGACCGGTAGCTACGATTTGGTTCCCCTTCGCATTGTACTTAACGCACGAAGTATCACCATCAGCACCTATACTCGATATCCGATTACCCCACTGGTCAAAGCTTTGACCATCGGGAAGAGTCTTGAAAGTGCTTACAGAGTCCTCAAACGGATTTAAGTGCCCGAAAGTGTAAGTCTCAACGGGAATCCAGCTACCTATCAGCTCAAGTGAATCTCCGGCAAACGCTAATACGGAGTCAGTCGCGCCAGCTTCATAGAGACTGAGTTTTTTGCTCACCGGGGTCAGGGCGTTGTAAATTTCTCGCAGGTCCGCGCTATCCATACGTTCGCGGAATGCATACACAACAGAATCCACCAGATACTCGTTTTCCCCTGCCAATTTCGTCCTCGTTGAAACGACCTGGTTGCTGTAATCGTCGTAATTATAAATGACTTCCGTCTCAAGGCTGTCTTTTCTGGCGACAGATTTGTCTATGCGTGTACGGTAGACACCACTAATGTTATCGGGGGTGTATGCCAATGAATGAAACACACGGGTCCAATCCACAGTATCACTCGGGTTGGTTGAGTATGAATAGCTGTAGTACTCCTGACCATCAAGCTGGTAACCACCGTTGGCAATACCGCCATATTTAGCGGCGGATTTGAGATCAACTTCTGTGTTCGGATCGGCATCGAAGACAGACTGAAACTGTTCATCACCCCTATCCATATCGTTATAGAAGTAGTGCCGGGTGTAGCCATCGGGAGCATCACCCGCGAAATAAGGTGTGGAAACCTCAGCTCTGGCGAATCGCGGCGTCGTGGTGGAGGGATCGGAAATTCCGCCGAAATAGCTGAAGGATTGTATTGTCGCATCAGAGCCTTCGTTTGGATAGAGAGAAATTGAGGATATGACGCGATGGACAGGGGGGCCGCTCCAACGTAGCCCCGTTTGGGATGGCTGAACATGAAAGCAGAAGCTGCTGGACCAGAAGATGGGATACAATAAACCCTGCTGTATATGGTAGTCGATCGCAAAAGTCCGCCCTTTACCGCCCTGGCAGTGGTGCTCAGCGCTCTCCACGAACATATCCAGCGGTAGGCTGGAATAATCCACCAGGGTATATGGCCCAGTATAGTCACCCTGCCGTGAATCGTACCAATACATGAAGCTTTTCTTCTGTGAGCGAAACAATATTGCCTCGTCGGTTGCTGTAAAACCCTTCGCGGCTTCGTCGCATACAACGGTAAACTGCTCCGTGGCCCAGGATCCGTTTCCTTCGAACCTTCGCGAGATGATATTGAAAGGACCGCCATCCTGTCCCACCGGTGGGCCTAATGCGCAACCGTCGCCAAACATATAGAGTCGCTTTTCTGGAGGGACGTCTCCCTCAATGTATAGTATCGACGGTCCGAAGCGCAGCCCATTCCACGGTGCGACTACCACCGGTCCGCCACCACCATACCAGCGAACCTTTAGTCCAAGCGAGTGTGGGGTACCGTGGATTTCTCCGACGTATGCCTCGGCTTCATCCCACAACTCCCAAACAAATTCAGACGTTCTTTGCACACTGTCAAGTTGATATGTATTTAAACGATAGTGCTTCCCATCTCCTGCGCTAACGCATGCTGCTACTCCATTGGGTAGAGCGAACACATTATGCGGAATTAGCCAATCGCTTACCCGCTTTTCAGGTTGCCAGGTCCAGTCACCTGATTCAGGATCCCAATGCCAAATCCAAACACCGTTAACCGAACTATAATAATTGTAGTACAACGCCCCAATCATATCCCCTGGCCCCATAGCGACTACACTTCCCGTGTTTAAGCTGTGCCAAGCGTGGTCAAATGGTCCGCGTTTTTTGATCGTAGATGAAATCGGGTCGTACTTGCCGAGTACATATCCTACGCGGGAATTGTCCTCATCGTATGAGTTCTGCTTCCAATAAGAGATAACATAGCAATCCACACCCAATTCAACTTTGCCCAAGTTCCAGTCCGTGCCCAAGTTCCATTCCCCGTCATCCAGGACTTTTTCCCCGTGCCATTCGGATCCATCCCAACGGTAGAAATACCCGCGTGCGATCTGACGGCACGAACCTATTTCATCATACCCACTATAGTCGTAGGTTCCTGTCGCCGCAACGAAGCAATCTTTTCCCGCATAGAGATAAACATTGCAGTCACGCGAGATCTCGTCCTGCAGGGTATCGACGTCCCAGTAACCGCCCATCCAGCGCCTGACAATCAACTCATTGCCTGACGGATACACCATCCACCCATCTGGAGAAATCGCTGTATTGTCGTCGAGGGCGCAATTCTCCATCAATGTATCGATTCTCCAGTAACCATCCCAGACCCCCAGTTCGAGATGTCCATTTCTCTGCCTGTGCGTAAAGATGTTTCCTACAACGTTGGTGTACGCATTTGTACTCGGCACCATATCGGATAATTGTATGTCCAACGACGAGACTATTTGGTCAGCCGTGGTTTGTTGATATTGAAGTTCCTTCACAGCCCCGCTGGGATAGGTAATTTTGGTCATATTGCCGTAATCGGGATCGTATTCGAAATGGCATGAAGGGATCCACGCGTAGTTGAACCAGCCATCACCGTTGTGCCCGGTGATGTCCCTCGGTTCGATGCTGTTCAATACCAATTTCTTAAACGAGCTTCCCTTCGCGTCATTCAAATATCCATAGTGCAGAATCAAGTACGAGATGAATTGCCCCGAGGGATTCTTCTGGAATATTCTAACGGGAAACTTGCTGCTGTAGAACTCGTAAATGTTAACGCCATAGAACGGCTGATAGTCTTCTCGAGTGCCATATTCGATTTCTATCCTATTGCTGTCGGCCGTTTCAATGGTCTTGAGATATGAATACCGCGTGTACGCGTTATCAGAGTCGGTTATATCATCGCCGGTGGCATTTCGCACCTTCAGGTATCCCGGCTCATGGATGTAGGTGAATTTGATCCAGTTGAGGTTCTGGGCATCCTGAATTCGGGCCAGGTCCCACTGGAAAGGATAAGGGATATCGCCGGTGGTAACGCCGCTGCCGACAAAGTTGCCATAGCGCAATACATTGCGAGTGGCGTTCCACGAGGAGTAATCCGTACTAAAATCACCATATTTGTATACAGTACCGTCCTGCTTTATAACGGTCCAGCCGATAACGCATGTTTTGCCGCCAACGAGGTCGGTGGACGGGTATATCACCCACGGCTCGCCGTTTTCAAGTATATAACGGCTGCTGTCGGGGTTGGCCTTGATCATCCTGACGGCAGCTGTGCCGAGTATGAACACGTATTCGTCGTCGCGGATATCCGCTGTACCCATGTGATTACATTTGATTGACTCAAGACCAAGGTCAAAGCCGAGCCCCCATGGAGAAGCCTGCGCTTTGCGGTTTTCCTCCAACATTACGTGGCTGACATTTCCATTGTAGTCCAAAGACAGCGATACGCCTAAACCGCCACGGCCGGGGATAGAAACAAGCGGGAATGACTCTTGGTGTTGGCCGGTGTATAAATTGACGGAGCTGGAAAGGGATCCAGTGTTGGATGGATCGGTGAAAGCCGTTATCGATGATCCCGCGCTGTAGGAACCAGGCGTGACACTATTAGTTAAGGTGTTGTATTCGTCGTCATCGCCTCCGCTGGCTGTGAAGGGCAGACAAAGACAGAAGACTACCAAAGCCAAGCTGAGCCTTTTTAGAGAAACTGGCATAAGACCTCCCCTATGGGTTTCATGAGTATTTTGTAGGGTTGTGTGTGACCGTACGAAAGTTAGCCAAAAGTAGTCACTCTTGTCAATGATTTTTTGCGGGTGATTTTTTCTTGCTCCACCCGGGATAAAATCTCCATCGACCTGGTGATCCGTGACCTGACAGGGGGCGGGCAAGAGTCGCTTCTGGTTCAGGACCAGGACGCTGTAGGAGAGGGTCTGAAAGGCCTTGAGGGAACATGCCGAGATTACTACCAGTCCGGAGTCAGTTTTTTAGAATTCGCACAGTGTGCCTATTCTGAGCACCTTACGCGGAAACCTATTGGACAGGCGAAGTTACTTTCCAACCTACTTTCGAACTGCACCATCAAGGGGCTATCCCTATATCCCATATACAAAAAGCCCTTCAACTATCTCGTTGAAGAGCCAAAAGCCGAACTATGGCGGAGGAGGTAGGATTCGAACCCACGGTACCATACGGTACAACGGTTTTCAAGACCGCCGCTTTCGACCACTCAGCCACTCCTCCGATCGGTTGGTCGAAGATTACGGGCAGATCGGCATCTTACCCGGGCACAGCGATGCCGTGCCTAATAACAAGACATCGGCGGTTTCTGTCAACAGAAAAGGGAAAACCAACAGGTTTTCCCTTTTAAATATATCTCACAATGCCGGCAGTCATGGCTTAAATGCCATGAGAATTCCCAACGGCTCAAGGACAATTGTTCCGCCGTACCAGCATTCCTCCCAGAATTTCCATCGGGTTGTCGAGTTTTCGAACACAACGAGCATGCTGTCAGGATAGAAGATTTCTGTGACTGTCCAATTATCGTTGAACGAGAGCGTTGTATCGCCACTACAACTGACACCCAGATTCCCGGAGCTTTTCAGGGTACCGTTGGTTGGACAGTCGCCGTGAAACAGACCACCCAAATGCACCTGAATATCCCGCGCGGTGGTGGAAACGTCAACATTGTATCCGCAGGAATCAGCGTCAACGAGATACTTTGTGAACTCAAGGTCCTGACGACCTTCAATGGTCACGTCCCCCATATTAATAAAGTCACCAGTAACTGTAATGAGTTGCCCCAGGTTGACGTTTCTCGCAGTCGCGGTCGAAGATGAGGTCAACCTGATTCCATTCTTCATCCCCGTCAAAAGAGAGGTATCCGGCCACTGCACCGGAGTCGCGCTCTGCAAAAACTGAATCGAATCCTCCAGCGAGTATGACTGTATGTCGACAATCTCCTGGGCATAATCCCGAATCGTGTCGATCCGGCAAACGCAGAGATACCAATACTGACTGCTGTTATGGTACTCGAGGAGATAGCTATCACTGGCTGTGTGGACGGTGATCCATCTATCCGATATAATCAGGGCACCGGAATCAACTGTAACCATATCAATCAGAGCATCGACCCAGTAGAGCGTCGAACTTGTATATATAGAAGCTTGCCTATATGCGTCGAGGGCCGCCTGAAATTCGGGATCGCTGAAATCGCCATCTTCTTTGACAATCGGATTCAAGGATGCGTCGTCATCGCCGCACCCTACCGCTAACGAAAGGGCCAGGCCTATTATTACCGCCAGTAAGATAAGTCTTTTCATGAGATTACATCCTCCCTTAACTGTTGATTTGGGATGTCTCGGCTGCGGATTTGATTCTGCGGCTTTCGAGTCCCTATTTTATTCATTGACCAGTTACTGCGTTATTAAACTGAATTACAGGAAACAGGCGGTTTCTGTCAACAGAAAAGGGAAAACCATGAGGTTTTCCCTTTTTTCAGACAATTTACCCGGCCAAACTATGGTTTGATAGCAGCCATTATATCGGCCAGAGGTTTGGTTGTTATACCGCTTTCACAGTAATCCGTAAATGTCCAACGAGTAGTGGTGTTCTCGAACACAACCACCGAGCTGTCGCCGTAGAAAGTCTCCGTGACAACCCAGTTGTCGTTGAACGACCAAGCTGAATCGCCGCTGCAATTGATGCCGATGATACCGGCGTTGGTCAAACTACCCGCCGACGGACAGCCGCCTTCCTCCAACACGGTGAGATTGCCTTCGATACTGCTGGCGGTTGTGGTCATATCAAGCGTGAGAGTACAGGTATCATCGCTCTCATCGTAGATAGCCATATCAAACGATCGGCTTCCCGTCAGGGTAACATCACCTCGCATAACAATATCGCCTGTCAGGGTAAGAAATTGCCCGGCCGTCAGGTCTCCCTCACCCGAATCCAGCGTAAGGGCGACCCCGTTTTTTATGGCGGTCAAGAGAGTCGAGTCGGGCCATTGCACCGGAGTTGTCCCGTGCAAAAACTGGATCGAATCCTCAAGCAAAAAGGTCACTATATCTTCGACAACCTGGCCCTGACCGAAGATGGTGTCAACGGCGCTGGCGTAGAAATACCAGTAGTTGCTGGTCGAGTGGTAAGTGCCATAGACAGAGTCGCTGGTGGCAGTGATCACGATGGGCTTACCCGAAGCGCTCAGGAGAGCCGAGTCCTCGAAAACCGTGTCTATCAGAATATCAATCCAGCCAAGCATCATGTCCGACATACTCCCTGCCGTGTAATATGCCTCGAGGGCGGCCAGGAACTCCGGATCATTCAGTTCGCCATCATCCTTGACGATCGGGGTTGTCGGGGTATCGTCATCATCGCCGCATCCGACAACTACCGACAGCGCCAATCCGATAATCACGGCGAATAAAATCAATTTTCTCATCACAATTCCTCCTCTGAATTGAAAAGTGTTAATTTCGGTTACAGCAGATATAAGATTAATTCGGACGCTGACGAATCAAGATTTAATTTATTATTCGTTTGTTACGATTTTCTTGACTACCGTCGCCAGGCTTGCGGGCCGCCGTACAAGCCTATGTGCGATATGGTTCCGTCGACGTTGAATATGCCGGGGTTGCCGCCGTTGATGGCCGGAGAATCATCGCGCAGACGAAAGTCCCCTTCCCCCGTGAACATCGGGTCCTCGCTGATATTGCCGTTGAAGCCGGTGTGGTCCCAGATATCGCGGTAGTTGTCATCTTTGTTGCCCCAGACAATGTTGTTGGCGAATTCCCACTTGGCCCAGTCGCCATAGTTCCAGACCCCGACACAGGGGCAGACCCACTCATCACGCCAACCGTTTTGGGTGATGATATTGTTGACGATTCTTCCGCGGCTCTCGCTCGACCAGGGAGCTATGCCGCAATTGCCATTGTGATAGATGACGTTGTTGGTCATGTCCATGTACGATTGCCCGGTGGCGATCATCCCCCATCCGAGATTATCGCGCACGAGATTGTTGCGGGCGATAACCCAGGAGTTGCCGAAGGCGCCAATGCCTTTCCAGTAGCCGGAGACCTCGTTGCGGTAGGCTACGCAAGAGGCATCCCAGGTTACGCCTATCCCCGCTCCCCGTCCGGTTCTGATGACACAGTCGATTATTGTAGCCACAGCGCCCCGGTACAGGGCGATTCCATCCCAACCGTTGTTGATTATGCGGCAGTCGACCGCGTTGATCTCGGCGCCTTCGCGGCCGTAAATCCCGCCGATTCCGACTACTACGGTGTCGATACGGTTATCGTTGTTGATGATGTTGACGCCTTGCACTGTTACCCGTGATTTGCGCACCACGACAGCGGCATCGGTCGCGTTGCCATCGGCATCGCGTACTCCCCCGGTTACAGTGAGATTGCTCAGCGTGGAACCATAGGAGTTCTCGAAATAGATTCCGTAGCCCGCTTTGGTTTCGAGGATTGTCTCGGTGCGGGATTGGCCGACTATCGTGAGCGCCTTGTTTCTGATGATATAGCCGCGGGTGGCAGTAGCTTCGGTTTTGGGGTCTTCGCAATTGCCGCAGAGGGGATCGATGAATTTCGATGGTCGGGCGGTGAAGATTTTGGGGGCGAGGGAAATAGTGTCGCCATCGGAGGCGAAATCTATCACCGACTGAAGGTCTGACCCGCGCTGAACCGTAAGCGTGACGGCTGTCGAAGATGACGTGGCTATGAGGACAGACAACATTATTGTCCAAACCACCCTTATTCCCATGCTGTAAGGAAGGCAATTCGCGCCGCTTGGGCAATAGGAAATTATGATCTGCTGAGTTCGGAAGGTTCGAGGTAGATTGTGACAAGCAAGTTGCCGTTTTTTATTGACTGTGAACCTTGTCTCTTCTCAAATTGTTGTGCATCAATCTGTAATAATAAGACGCGATAGGAAATAATAAGGGCGAAGGCTGATATATGACTATAGTCGAAATGGGAATCCTGGCCAGCACCCTGGCCGGATTGGGCACGGGAATCGGGGCGCTTCCGGCGTTTTTTCTGAAAAATGTCCCCGATAAGGTTCTCAACACTCTGCTGGGCGGGGCGGCAGGCGTGATGCTGGCGGCAACATCGTTCTCGCTCATAGTGCCCGGAATCGACTACGGCAACGAGCTGTGGCCAGGGATGGGCGCCTGGGTGATGGTGGCGGGGATGCTTTTCGGGGCAGTCGTGCTGGATCGTATCGACAAGTGGCTGCCGCACGAGCACTTTTTTATCGGCCACGAAGGACCCGACAGCAGGATAAAGAGAATCTGGTTGTTCGTGATCGCCATTACGATACACAACTTTCCCGAAGGCTTAGCGGTTGGGGTTGGATTCGGCGCGGGTGATGTCGCCGCGGGAACGGCGCTGGCGATTGGAATCGGTCTGCAGAATATGCCCGAGGGTCTGGCTGTCGCCATGCCTCTGATGGGACTGGGCTACCCGCGGTGGCAGGCAATCGGCGTAGCCACTCTCACCGGGTTGGTGGAACCGGTCGGGGGGCTTTTGGGAGCAGGTGCGGTATCGGTGTTTCACCCGATCCTTCCAATCGGTCTGGCGTTCGCGGCTGGCGCGATGTTGTTCGTGATCAGCGACGAAATCATTCCCGAAACACACTCGAAAGGAAAATCGCGACTGGCGACATTCGGGGTGATGGTCGGTTTCGTAATTATGATGGCTATGGATAATATGCTTGGATAGATAATTTCATCAGGGGAGGAAAACATGAACCTCACGGCGGCGGCTCTGCTGTCGCGTCAGTCCATGCGCCTGTGCGCGCGCAGTAAATGGGTGACGCAATCAATCGAATGCATCAAATGGCTCAAGCGAGAAGACATCGCTCTGTGTTCTTCGGTGGGCATGTCCACGTGGGAACTTCTGACAAGTCTTGGGTCGATTTATCGCCTGCGGCTCAACCTCTATGTTCCGCGAAGCCGGGGCGAGGACCTTCGCGACCAACTCGAGAAAATTCATGTCGATTTCGACCTCTGCCCCAACTTGACGACATTCGTGCCGGTACCATCGGATGGCTGCGCCGACAAAGGGGCGCTGTGGCAGCTCCGTGACAGTTGGATTGTGGGCCGCGCCGATATGCTGGTGCCGATTTCTATTCGGCCTGACGGGAGATTGGAACATCTTCTCGAACAAGCGGACCGAACCGACAAGATAATAGACCGACGGTTTCAGGTTGAATACGAAAGTGAAAGCGCCAATGTGAGTTATACGATAGCGCCGGAGGAGCTTAACCCCCACTTGAGCGAAATCGAAGGGAAATTCCTGATTCACTGGACGAGGGCTTTCGATGGCCCCTGGCCGACCGAGCGGCCGATTGATTATTATCGCTCTGTAATCGAGTCAGACGTTTATCCGCGAAGCGCGTTTGATACGCTCCGCAATATTGCGGCGACACGGACGCTGAAGGCATCGTCAAAGCACATGCCCGGTAAGATTGCCGCCGTAGCGTTTTCGAAAACGGCGCCGTGCAAGATGCTTGAGCTTATTCGGTGGCGTTCGCGATACCGTCACATGTCGTTCGAACCGTACGGGATCGGCATTGAGACTCAAACGGCAGAGAACCTCGGTATTATGCCGGTTGAATATACCGATCCGGATGAAAGTCGCCCAACAAACGGCGATAGCTGGCTGTGCCAGTCAAAAGGTGAGAAGGCTGATTGGACGAGTGAGAACGAATACAGGCATCGCGGGGATCTGGATCTGTCACGCATTGACCGAGACAAGTTGATTCTCATCTGTCGGACAGTCGATGAGGCGAGCGCTATTTCGGCGGAGAGTGGTATTTGCGCGGTGAGTTTTACTTGTGCCTCTACTTAAGCAGGAGCATCTTCTTAGATTCGGTGTTGTTGCCGGCGTCGAGTTTGTACAGATAGACCCCCGAAGCGAGCGAGCCGCCATCGAACGTAACCATCACTTCGCCGGGCCCATCGGCATTTTTGTACTCACGCACTTTCTGACCGAGGACGTTGTAAACAGTCAGGGTATAGTTCGAGTACTCCGGCAGGTTAAACAGGATGGTCGTGCCGCTGTTGAATGGATTCGGATAATTTTGTCGAAGCGCGAAGGTTTTTGGTGTCGGCGGTTCGGGGGGGATACCGTCGTGCAGGAATTCCACATAGGCGTGGTAGGCCCGCTCGGCTACCGTTTCGATTCCGGTAAAGGTGCTGGCGGCTATGAGCGCGAAAGCGACGGTGTCGGTCTCTCCGACGGACATGCCGGGGATTCTGGCGGCGAGAAGTTGAAGGAGGTCATCGGACGCGGTCTCAAGTTCGACCGGTGAAGCGATGCCTTTCGTGAGCGCGGCGAATTTCCGGGCGCTGGTATAGCAGTCGACCGGTAAACCCCGACTGTCTGGGACACAGTAAGCGAAGTCGGTCGGCGACGTGAAGGCCGTGTTCATAAGGCCATGAAGCAGCTTGACGCCCCGGTATTGAGTGAACAGGGTACCGCTGTGATAGGCCACCCAGGTGAACTCGCCGGCGCTGCTGTAGCCACCGGCGTTGTAGAGCCAATCGATCACATCCCAATCGAAATTGAGTCCGACATATACATTGCCAAGGCCGGCGGTGCCGGTATTTTGGATTATATACCGGATGATAATGAAATCGCGGTATGGTTCGTAATTGAAAGCGTAGCTGGTTTGCTCGATTGTCAGACCAATCGGGTTTTCCGCTCTGGCGTCGGTGAAGACAGCCCATGATTGCTGGGTGATGCTGTCATCGGGAGTGATGAATCTCATCTCGCCGCCGGGAAGGACCGCGAAGTCGCCATCGGGTTCCGATGATGCGTTGCGCACGCCATCGGAGACTTTATCGCTTGCCACCCCGATCATCAGGCCGCCATCGAAAATCTCATCGGAGCCGCCCATATACCGAAAGCCGACGCCGCCCGCGGGGTAATACGAATCAGAGCCGAGTCCGAAAGTGCCCCAGTTGGATATCGTGAAATCAATATTGCCGACATCGTGAGTGACAAAATTGCGCTGACTGACCGGACCAATCTGGAAATAGAGTCTGGTTGTGGTCGAGTAACCGTCACCGTCGATGTTCAGCTCGAGCGACAACAGGGAGCCTTCGGTGACGGTATCCGATACCATCACCCTGAAGTCAACATCGGCCGTCGCGGCTTCATTGGTGGTGATGGCGCCGAATGAAGCAAGCCCCGCGATAATATCGAGCGATGGGTTGTGGTCTACGAGAGTAGCTGTTACGCCGGTGGCGGGCGCTCCCAGATTTTGCAGGACGAGCGTGCCGACCACTTCGTCACCCGGGCTGATGGGGTCGTGGTCAAACGAATAGACCCTGATATTTGGCGTGGCGTTGGTTTCTGAGAGAGCGTTGAGCGCCGCCATGCAGTCTATCAGTCCCCATCCGTAGGTGTTGTCGGGGAGGTTGCGGCCGAGTTTGTTCGTAGAGACGAGAATAGCCTGCTTGATTTCATCGACCGTAGCATTCGGATTTCTCTGCCTTAACATTGCCACCAACCCCGCCACGTGCGGAGCCGCCTGTGAGGTTCCGCCCAATTCACTGTACCCCCCTCCCGGCCACGCTGAGCGAATACCTACGCCGGGAGCCACGACATTAGGCTTGGTAGCACCGTTGCAGGAGGATGGACCTAGAGAGGAGGACTGCGCAATTACACCCACACTGTCATCAATGTTGCCGACGGCAAAACAGTCGATATTGGTGTTGGCCCGGACAGCCGGATTGCGTATTGTGCCTGCCCCCTGAAGGCCTTCGTTACCGGCGGAAAAGACATTCACGATACCGAGGGCCTCGACATTGTCGATGATAGTGAAGAAAATATTGTCACAACCGACATCGGAGACGCCCCAGCTGTGACTGATAACATCGGGGACATCATCGATACTGTTCGGGTCGCCATCGGGATCCGCCGCCCATTCGAACGCATCGATAATAGAGGCACCGTAGATATCGATTACTCCCGCGGAGATCCATTTGGCATCGAGCGCCACGCCGATCGTATCACCGGTAGCATCGTCGTGCCCCACGATAATGCCCATTGTGTGCGTGCCGTGACCGGGAGAGGCAAGCGGCACCACAAGAGTGTCCAGTGAATGCGGGAAGGATTCACCGCTTGCCGGGTCGAACCATGCCGCCGCCGAGTCACCATCGTGGCCCTTCCAATTGTTGAAAAGGGCCGGATGGAGGCCATCGACGCCGGTATCGAACGAGCATACGACTCTCCCCTGTCCTGTATATCCGGCGGACCAGGCGGCGGGAGCGTTGATATATTGAATGTTGGATTCGACTATCGCGGTCTTTGCCGATATTGACACGGCCTGCTCCGGCAGAATCGATACGATTTGGGGCTCGGAGTATATGGTCTCGATATCGGATCTTCGCTCAAGTTGGCGGAGTTGCTCGACCGAGACCTCGGCTTCGATTATGTTGGCGATCCAGTGGCCTTTGTACGATTTAACCGATGCTTGTTTATTTGATGTCATCGCGCGCAAGTGATCGAGCAATTCGTCCTGTGCGTCCGTATGGTTGGCTTTCAGGCGGTCGATGCCCGATTTGTGAATATCGGACAGGGCCGATGAGCGTGATGAGATTTTGGCTTTGAACTCGGCCGATGTCTCGACATCGTAGAGCTTTATCCAGACTTTGACAATGTCGGAGGATTTTTTCGCGGCTATCAGGTCAGTGAGTTCATCCGACAGGTTACCTGCCGATACGGATATCGTTGAAAAGCCCAGAAGCAGCAAATACAATATAAACCGATATCGACTCATAGTGGTGTCTTCCCGGCGGCCGGGCCGCTCTTATCCTTTTAACAAGCAAAGGCGATAATATTTCCTCGGCGAGTAGACTTTTTTTGCGCGTCCGATTCCGATCTTTCGTAGTCTTCTTTACCGGCGGCAGATTATCATTAACATTTGATTCTCTGCTCTAAATAACGTAAAATGATACCTAAATGCTTGGAAAATGTAAACCAAATTGTTCCTGATTCACGTAGCATGCAAAAGATATCGAAAGGTAATCTGTAATGAGCAACATGAAGCAGTTGAGCCGCGAGACTCTCGAAGAGATGCTGGTTGATTTCGCCAAGAACTGGCTGGCCCATGACGGTTTGTGGTTTCAGGTGGTTGAGAAGAAATACGGGATGGATGCGGCTATAGAGGCAGACACCGACGCCTGGGACAAATTCACGGTCATCGAGGCCAAGAGGATCATGGCCCGTCACAACATACCGGAAAACAGCGGGCTTGAGGGTCTCAAGAAGGCGCTCGGGCTGCGTTTGTATGCTTTCATAAACACGCAGGTAATCGGCAACGAGACAGAGAATTCGTTCGAGTTTTATATGACGGATTGCCGGGTGCAGTCGGCCCGCAAACGCAAGCAGATGCCGCTGTTCCCGTGTAAGAGCGTGGGGATTGTCGAGTACACCAATTTCGCGAAGACGATCGATCCGCGCATAAAGACCGAGTGTATTTGCTGCCCGCCGGACCCAGAAGCCGGTGAGAAGTATTATTGCGGATGGAGATTTTCGATATAAGAAAGGCGGGGCCCAAAGCGCCCCGCCTTTTTATTCTAATACGGCCTGTCAATAACCGTCACATACGTTTCTTATAGAATTCCACCGTGCGCCTGAGACCTTCCTCGAACCCCACGGTCGGACTGTATCCGAAAGCTTTAAATTTGTCTATCGACGCGTACGAGTGGAGAATATCGCCGGAGCGCGGCGGGTCATATTTCGCCTGGATATCGGTGCCGATAATTTTGCGAAGGAAATCAAGCATCTGATTGAGCGTGAATTGCCCGCCGATAGCGACGTTGTAATAGTCGCCGACGATTTTGTCGTTGGTGGCCGCCAGAACATTCGCCTGGACGCAATTCTCGATATACGTAAAATCGCGCGACTGTTTGCCATCGCCAAAGACCACCGGTTGTTTCCCGCTTAGCATATCGGTGATAAATCTTGGAATGACGGCCGCATATTCGCTTTTGGGGTCCTGCCGGGGCCCGAAGATATTGAAATACCTCAGCGCCACGGTCGGGAATTTGTAAAGTTCCCAGTATACTTTCAGGTAATACTCATTTGTGAGCTTGGTCACCGCATAAGGGGAAAGCGGGTCGGGTCTCATACCCTCGTGTTTGGGAAGTTCTTTGGACTCACCGTACACCGATGATGATGACGCCATCACGAACTTTTTGACACCGGCGTTTTTGGCGGCATCCAATAGAAACAGGGTACCATCAACATTGACCGAATTGGAAGTAACCGGATCCTTAACCGAGCGGGGTACGGATGGCAGAGCGGCCTGATGGAGGACGTAGTCGATTCCCCTGACGGCATCGTTTACGGTCGCCTGATCCCTGATGTCGCCTTCGATCAATTCAACTTTATTCTCGATACCAGCCAGATTTTCACGACGGCCGGTCGAGAAGTTGTCCAGAATGCGGACTTTCTCCCCTTTGTCGATAAGATGAGTCGCTATATTGGAGCCTATGAATCCGGCGCCACCGGTCACGAGATATTTCATATTCAGTAATCCCCTTTGGAATTAATTAAATGTCCCAGCCAATGTATCTGCGGTTGCTCTCATCTATAACGAAACGGCCGTTACAATGTTCCGCCAGCGGCTTATCACGGGAAACCTCTCTTCAATACTTTGGCGAAGGCAAGCTAATACATTTTAATACGTTTATCAACCACGCTCTTTATGTACAGCGCGGCGAAGGCGGAAATTATCGGGATAATCGGAAAGTGATAACGACCGACACCGTAAAAGACAAAATGTACGGCTGTCCAGTAGAGGATTATCCCGAGAAGCAGATAGCCGCGGGGATGGCGAATCGCGGGGCCGGACCTGAAAAAGATAATCAATCCCAGCAGCGCGGCGACCAAGACGACAATATAGTAAGATTGTGCCAGCACAGACCACGCCACCGCGTAGTTGAAGCGGGATTCTTCGGCCGCGATTTGAAGATCGAATTGCAGGGGATCGGTGTCCCCGGCATAGAAGAATGCTGTTTTGGCGAGACCGCGAAGAAGGAAAGCTCCCGGACGCTCGTAGATGTAGTCCAAGGCCCGGTGCCAACTCGCCGAATCAATATCGGCTTCCTGCCCTGGTGAATTCATATCGTATTGGGTGGCGATGTTCGAGTTGTAGCCCATACCCGATCCGGGCTGGTTGCCAATGAACAGGTTAATGCCGGTGTTGGTGTTGATTTTTGCCACCCCCACCGCCTGATAATTTCGCACCATCCAGGGGACTATGACCAACCCGAAACCGCAGAGGGCCACAAGACCGTATTTGATCGTTCGACTCAGATCCTTTGTCTCCCACAGCCAGAACGGTATTATGACGACCAATAGCAGCTTGGAAATCACTCTCGTCAAAGTCGCCAGGCCAAGCAGTATCCCTCCCAGCAGAACCTGATACCATTTGCCGGTGAGCTTGCGATCAAGAGTCAGGAAAGACAGAATCGAGGCGAGCAGCAGGAAGGTGAACAATATTTCCGATGCCGGGAGATAGGTAAAGAATATCTGGCTGGGGAAAAGGGCTACTATCAGCGTTGTCCAGCGAGCGACGCTTTCGTCCCAACATCGTCTGACTATCAGATAGGTAAATACCACGATGCCTGTTCCGAGCGGGATATTCAGCACTCCTCCCAGATATTGAACGTGGCCGAATAGCAGATATAATCTCGACAATACGAATGGATAGGCGGGCGGCCAGTAGGCGGTCAGATGGTCACCGTTGTAGTAGCCTCCTTTGAGCGCCCACTGCCATCCGAGTTCATCATAGAACCGGTAATCGGCCCACAGATTAAGAGGGACGAATAAGACCACCGCAGTCCGCAACAACGCCGCGGTTCCCAACGCGTACCACAGAAATTTACCTCTGCCCGGTTTCATGAGCGCGGCATTAATACTCACCGCCAACTTTGACAAGGCCGGGAACAGTATCAGGCAAAGTCCTACTGCGCCCAGCGAAATCAGGCAGAGCCGAAGCGAGAGTTGCATAAGGGCGGTGATATTGCCATCGGGGCTCAGGAAAGAAAACAGTTCAAGTATTGGCTGAAACCTCAAAAGCGATGCCAGACTCACCACAATGAGTAATGCACCTGCTGATATCCTCGCTATTCTCATACGCACCCTCCTCTAAATGAAATATTACCTGATACGTTTATAGATACAATAATTCGGGTAATCTTCATACGAAAAACATTTCTCGAGACGGTATCTTTCCAGGAAAGTCGAGTCGGACACGAACGCACTGATATGGCTTCCCATCGCAGCTCCAACCCATTCGGCGCCACTGCTGAGCACCGCCTGCATATAGTTGCCGTTTCGATTATACGGGACTACCTGGGGCGACACCAGACCATCGCGATCCAATATCCGCATCTTCGAGTAATACCCGGCATATCCTATATCCTCGAGTGCGGCCGAATCGTTTTTTCTGTCGGCGTGACTGTAAAGATAGAGACCTATTTGCTTGTGAACACTATCCATTTGCAGTTGAAAAGTCCGATAATATTCCACTTTGGGAATCACGGCGACAATCAGCAACGCGGCAATCACAACTGACGATACCGGGACAACCAGACGGATTCGCCCGTGGCTCCAATTGAAACGCTCGGAAATGAGCGGGGCGGCGGCAGAAGCGAATAGCAGATACATTGGATAGATCGGGACAACATACCAGAAGAAGATGTGGGTTTTGGTGAAAGTGAGGAAGACAATCAGACCGCAAACCCAGAATATTTCCAGCCATCCCGCGTTCTGTTTGCGGTTGAGCCACCAGGCCCCGACGAAAAAGGCGGCAGTGACAATCCATCCGGCGGGGTTGTGCCAGCCCATCAGTTGCAACAGGCTGTTAAGATAACCGTCAGATCCGAATCTGCTATAGAGAGCGAGCTTGGCGGTGATAGCGTGCGGCACGACCGAACCAAAGTAGAATTTGGAGAACAGCAGCCAGGGCACAATCAGCGCCATCGGCACGACAATATATGACATCCGGTTCCGACGGTCATTCAGACAGGCCCCGGCTGCTACCAGCGCAAGCGCCAAAAGACCTTCCGGCCGCGTTACCGCGGAGAGTGTGGCCAGGGCAACGCTGTAAAAGAACAAGCGCTTGTGCTGATAGTAGAACGAAGCGGTCACGAGCATGGTAAAAAGTGCCGTTTCCATGCCGCAGGTATCCGCGGCGAGGGATCTCGGCCACAGAATGTAAAGAATCGCCGGAATTTCCGCGAACCGGGTAAAGCGCAGTCCAAGAGCGAACCGGTAGATGATCGCGGCCGTAAGGCCCGAAGAGACCAGCGATATAAACAACGAGGCATGAAGCGGGGTAATCCTTAAAACGGCAAGCAGGCTCAACAACAGGGTGAACAGGGGCGTGGTCGTTCCAAGGACCCTCTCCCCTTCGTTGTAAACGAAGCCCTTGCCGAAGGCGATATTTTCGGCATAGCGGAAAGTAATGAAAGCGTCATCGGCCGTGAATCCTGTCAGCCAGTGATATGCCAGGCGGGTCGCAACCGCGGCAAAAAAGATGAGGATCGATTTCTGATTTGTTGATAGCATGCAAACGAAATTTATCGGACCATCGGCCCAACATCAAGCATTAATCCCCACGAGCACGGGTATCCCTGTCTTAGCATTACGCAAAAAAAACCGGGTCACCGACCCGGCCATTAAGACTTCCTTGAGAGTTCTTTCAGACGTTGCTTGTATGGTATGTGAAGCCCCCGTGACTTTTCATCCATGTATTTCTTCGTGACTTTCACCAGCGCACCTGATAGAGCCATAAGCGCGATGAGGTTGGGAACCGCCATCATGCCGTTGGCCGTGTCGGCGTATGCCCGGACAGTCGTGAGATCGAAGCGCGCCCCGAGCAGCGTGAATATCACATAGACCCACTTATACGGCACTTTGGCCTTCTCTCCTCCAACGTACTCGACTCCCTTCTCACCGTAATAGGACCATCCGAGAACTGTCGTAAAGGCAAAGAGCATGATGCCACCGACAACCATCCACCGGCCATATAAAGGCAGGGCGGTGTTAAAAGATGACATGGTGAGCACGCCCCCGGTTTCGCCGCTGGCGCAGTTGCCGGTCGTGATAATGACCAGGGCTGTCATGGAGCAAATCACCAGAGTATGGATCTGAGCGTAAGGAGAATCTTGACCTTGTCTATTGCCCCCTTGTGGATAACCAAGCGGGACCTTTGAAGCTGGCTAAAAGGCGCTGGCCTCAGGCGGAATACCGGTGCAATAATAAAAGCCGGCTCACGCCGGCTTGTCGGCCAGTCTTTTTCAAATCCACTGACCTTGTTTCACCGACATACTTATCAAATATCGTGCCATCTTGTATCTCACTGTTTTCTAAGGACTTTCCGACCCCCTCACCGAAAGGGGTAAGGATCAGTCCCCATTAATAATGTGGGTAACACAATCGATCTTTTGACATTATCGTATATACCTGAAGGCTGACAAGTTTAACCTTGCTTCGGCATGCTTAAGAGCATAATTTGCCTGAACTTCGAAAGTAACATAGACAAGAAAGGTATATGCCATGTCTGATTACATGTACATTTACGGCCGCCAGATTCTCGACAGTCGCGGCACACCCACTGTTGAAGTTGATGTATGTTTGGCTGATGGCACTCTCGGCCGGGCCGCCGTTCCATCGGGAGCATCGACCGGCGCTCACGAGGCGGTGGAGCTTCGTGACGGCGATAAGAAGGTGTATTTCGGCAAGGCCGTCACCAAAGCCGTTGACAATGTCAACAATATCATCGCCCCGGCCCTGGTGCGCGACGATATCGACCCGTATGACCAGATAGAGCTGGACAATTTTCTAATTAGGCTCGATGGCACCGAGAACAAATCCAAGCTCGGGGCCAACGCGATACTTGGCGTTTCACTGGCGACGGCCAAGGCTGCCGCGGAATCTCGCGGACGGTTTCTCTATGAATATATCGGGGGAAGCAACTGCAAGATAATGCCGGTACCGATGATGAATATCCTTAACGGCGGCAAGCACGCCGACAACAATGTCGACCTGCAGGAGTTCATGATCATGCCGGTCGGCGCCAAGAATATTCGACAGGCGCTGCAGATGGGTGCCGAGGTGTTCGGACACCTCAAGCAGGTACTGAAAAAGAAGGGCTACAATACCGCGGTCGGCGATGAAGGCGGCTTTGCCCCGGATTTGAAATCCAACGAAGAAGCTCTTGAAGTAATCATGGAAGCTATCAAAAATTCCGGTTATAAACCGAAAAAAGATATCCTCATCGCTCTGGACCCCGCCTCGACCGAGTTTTATGATCCCAAGACAAAGAAATATAATCTCGCCGCGGAGAAGAAGAAACTGACCTCGACCCAGATGATCGATTTCTATGAAAACCTGTGTAAAAAGTATCCCATTATTTCCATCGAGGATGGTCTGGCGGAGGATGACTGGGAGGGTTTCAAGGAGATGACCGCCAGAATGGGCGATAGAATCCAGATTGTGGGCGATGATCTGTTCGTGACCAATCCGACAAGACTTGCCAGAGGCATCAAAGAAAAGGCCGCCAACTCCATCCTGATTAAGCTCAATCAGATCGGAACATTGACGGAGACACTCGATGCCATCACTATGGCTCAGAAAGCGGGGTTCACCGCCGTAGTCTCGCATCGCTCGGGCGAAACCGAGGATGCCACGATAGCCGATGTCGTGGTCGCCACTGGCGCAGGACAGATTAAGACCGGCTCGATGTGCCGCTCGGATCGGATTGCCAAATACAACCAGTTGATTCGCATTGAGGAGACTATCGGCAAACATGCCGTTTATCCGGGCGTGGACACATTTTATAATCTAAAATAGTCCTCTTTTTTCGCAAGAATTCGTGTCAGCGGGTAGATCTTCGGGGTCTACCCGCTTTTGCTTGCGGTCAGACTTTTGTTCCGCGTGGGGCACGACAACATTTTTGCTTGACAAAACCGTCAACATTCGGTTACGTTAATACATACTAACCCGGAAAAACGCAGCAACTATCGAAGTGTCAGCAGTAACAATTTCATACCATTGCTCGGACATGGCACAAGTCTGTATTTCTCCAATTATTTGAAGGGAGGTGGTAAGCAGCACTTTATTGCGCGTCGGTTTTAATTAAAAACGTTCAACAGATGGAGTGATCAATGAAGAAAGTTATCGTTCTCATCGTTTCCTTGTTGATTGCAGCCGCCATATTCCTCTTCATCGGCTGCTCAAGCGACATGTCCACCTCGCCGGACAATTCCGCAAATGTGCTCAGTCAGAAATTGGATTCAGCCCCCGGAATGAAAGATGTGTTGATTGGATTCTCCAACGGCCGCCCGGATGACGCCCTAACGTCCGCCGGCGCCGTGATCAAAAAAGAATATAAATATCTTCCGATCGTATTCGCATCGGTACCGGAGGAAAACATCAACCGCCTCAGAAATAACCCGAACATCGCCTATATTGCCAACAACGATATCAGGGAGTTCACGGCTCAAACCCTCGATTGGGGCGTTGACCGTATCGACGCTGATTACGTTTGGACAAACACCGTTTATAACGGCTCAGGAGTCAATGTGGCTATCCTCGACACCGGCGGTGACATGGATCATCCTGACCTCACCTGGGCGGGCGGCTTCTCAGCGGTGCACGACGATCCCAGTGATTTTGACGACAAAGTCGGACACGGCACGCACTGCGCCGGTATTGTCTCGGCCAATAACAACGACATCGGTGTCGTCGGCGTAGCCCCGAACTGCGACATCTATGCCGTGCAGATCAGCGACAACAAATTCATTTACACCGATAACGTTCTGACCGGAATAGACTGGATTATCGGGACACATTTTGACGGTGACGCCGGTAACGACATTCAGGTAGTGAACATGAGTTTCGGTGGCGCCTATGAAAATACGGCTGAAGGCGCGGCCATGCTGGAGATGTACAATCTGGGTATCCTGCTGGTCTCCTCAGCCGGCAACAACTCCGGTCCGGTCAGCTATCCGGCCAAATATGATTTCATAATGGCGATTTCAGCGTCGGATCAGTATGACGCCTTTGCGTCTTTCTCCAACTTTGGTCCGGAAATTGAATTGATTGCCCCCGGCGTGAGAATCTTGTCGACCTACAAGATGGGAAAATACTGGCCGCTGAGTGGTACCTCGATGGCCTCCCCGATGGTTGTTGGCGCGGCCGCCGTGGCGATGCAGAAGTACCCGAATTACACTCACGAGCAGATTCGGGCTCTTCTCAACGGCAGTGCCGAAGACATCGGCCTGACAGCCTTCCAGCAGGGTAATGGTCTGGTCGATGTTGAGAAGGCCGTTCTCGGCACCACCAATGGTGATGATTTCTAATCGATTGATTTAACGATTCAAGCCCTCCTTTCAGGGGGGCTTTTTTTTGCCTGAATTTGCTCCTAAACCTCGAAAACAGCAGCTTTGTCATTGTATGTCAGACACTTACAAGGTACATCGCGATGGCCAAACAAAGCAAAAAAATAATAACAATCGGGGAAACCTCTTGACAGCTCGCTCGTTTAATATATATTCGCCTGTTAGCACTCACTCGCAATGAGTGCTAACAATAAGAAAAAGAAAACCATATATAGAATAATCACTTAACTCCCACTAAACAGGAGGGATCAAAATGCAGGTAAAACCACTTGCGGACCGTGTCATCGTGAAGCCTTTCGAAGAGCAGGAAATGAAGAAGGGCGGGATCATTATACCCGACACGGCGAAAGAGAAGCCGATGGAAGGTCAGGTAATCGAAGTCGGCCCGGGTCGTATCAACGAAGAAGGCAAGAGAATCGACCTTGAAGTAAAAAAGGGCGACCGCGTGTTGTATGGCAAGTACTCCGGCACCGAGGTTTCGATCGAGGGTGAAGAGTTTTTGATCATGCGCGAGTCCGATATCTACGCGATTATTAATCGATAACCACCGCTGAAGGAGAAGTACAAATGGCAAAGCTCATAAATTACGATGCTCAGGCCCGCGCCAAACTCAAAGAAGGCGTTGATAAGCTGGCCGACGCCGTGAAGGTAACGCTGGGGCCCAAGGGCCGCAATGTCGTTATCGACAAGAAATTCGGTTCCCCGACTGTCACCAAAGACGGTGTCACGGTCGCCAAGGAAATCGAGCTCGAAGATCATTTCGAGAATATCGGCGCCCAGATGGTCAAGGAAGTTGCTTCGAAGACCTCTGACGACGCCGGTGATGGTACCACCACCGCCACGGTAATTGCTCAGGCGATTTACCGCGAGGGTCTCAAGAATGTCACCGCCGGCCACAACCCAATGGCTATCAAGCGCGGCATTGACAAGGCTGTCATCTCGATTGGCGAAGAGATCAAGAAGATGTCCAAGCCGGTATCCGGCAAAGAAGAGATTTCGCAGGTTGGCACAATCAGCGCCAACAACGACAAACAGATTGGCGATTTGATTGCCGAGGCCATGGAGAAGGTCGGCAAGGACGGCGTCATCACGGTCGAAGAAGCTAAGACCGCCGAGACTACGCTCGATGTTGTTGAGGGTATGCAGTTTGACCGCGGCTATGTTTCGCCGTATTTCGTGACCGACCCCGACACAATGGAAGCGGTGCTCGAAGACCCGATGATTCTCATCCACGACAAGAAGATCTCCAACATGAAGGACCTTCTGCCGATTCTCGAAAAGGTCGCCCAGCAGGGTCGTCCGCTCATGATTATTTCTGAAGACATCGAAGGTGAAGCTCTGGCGACGCTGGTAGTCAACAAGCTTCGCGGCACCATAAAAGTCGCCGCTGTCAAAGCTCCCGGCTTTGGTGATCGCCGTAAGGCCATGCTCGAAGACATCGCCGTTCTTACCGGCGGCAAGGTTATCTCCGAAGAACTCGGCTTCAAGCTCGAAAACACTGTCATGAGCGATCTTGGAACAGCCAAAAAGATCAGCATCGACAAAGACAACACCACGATCGTCGAAGGTTCCGGCAACAAGGAGCAGATAAAGGGACGTATCGGTCAGATTCGCAAGCAGATCGAAGACACTACTTCGGATTATGATCGCGAAAAGCTCCAGGAACGCCTGGCCAAGCTGGCCGGTGGGGTGGCAGTCATCAATGTCGGCGCCGCCACCGAAACTGAGATGAAAGAGAAGAAGGCTCGCGTCGAAGACGCTCTTCACGCTACCCGCGCGGCTGTCGAGGAAGGCATTGTTCCCGGCGGCGGTGTCGCCCTGCTTCGCAGCATCAAAGCCCTCGACACCATCAAGGTCGACGAGGACGAAATGGTTGGTGTGAATATCGTCCGCAAGGCGCTCGAAGAGCCTATTCGCCAGATCTCGCACAACGCCGGCACCGAGAGTTCGGTCGTTGTCAACGAGGTCAAGAGTAAGACCGGCGCCTACGGTTACAACGCCGCAACTGACACTTTTGAGGACCTCTACAAGGCCGGCGTGATTGACCCGACCAAGGTCACCCGCGCCGCTTTGGAGAATGCCGCTTCTATCGCGGGACTTCTTCTGACAACCGAGGCGGTTATTGTTGATAAGCCCGAAGAGAAAAAGGGTGGCATGCCCGATATGGGTGGCGGTATGCCCGGCGGCATGGGCGGAATGTACTAAGACATTCTTATTTTTTATATACATCGCAAAAAACCCGGCCTCGCGCCGGGTTTTTTATTTTTCCGCGGTTGAAACGTCTGATAGGTAGATGAGTGTTTGGTGTCTCCAACTCGGTTTGACAGATGAGAATGTTTGGGTTATCTTCAGGCAGCATAAACACAAAGGAGAGCCTGCCGCATACCGTTTCGCGGTGTGCGCTAATGTCCAACCTGAACAGTGCCCCGGCTGACAGCTTTTAGAGGGAAACATCCGGTTCCTAAAGCCGTAAAGCGCACCAGAGGATATCGAAATACGAGACTTTGATATGAATAATATCGAGAGAGCCGAGCAGTTGGTACTCGCCAGAAACTTCGCCGAAGCGCTGAAGATTTTGCAGCCGATTGATTTATCGCAATTATCCGAGAAAGTCCCAGTCAACGGCAGAACCCGGCAGTGGTTCTGCCGTTGACTCTTCTTTCTTTTCCGTCTACTCCCCCCAGAAAAGACTGTCAAGGTAGTCAAACATGCGCTGAGCAACGTCGCTCCGCGTTTTCTTATACTCGGCAAACAGCAGCAAGGTGCTGTCTCCTTGATACCTCACTTGAAGTACTGTCATCGCTGGGTTAAACCCAACGCCTCCAGACAAGTCGGACTCTAAATCGAACACCCGGTACTCATCCACCATCCGCCGCATTATCGCGCGAAATTCTTCAGCGGTGAGCCCACTGTATTCCAGCGCGACCTTCCTCCCAGGTATAAGAGTGTTCGACCGCACCATAAATATCCCCGAATCCGTAGCAATAACCGCCCTGCCAGTATAACGCGGTTCCTCCGGGCCGCCGATTTCTAACGTTAGCGGCACATCTACAACTTTGTAGTCGATGCGGATACTCATCCAAAACGACCTTGCCAGATCGCTGTCTGCCCACGCTGCCAGTACGGTCTCAAACTGCTCGATAGTCTGAACGGCAAACGCTGACTCCTCTCTCAGCAAAGACTCTCGCTGCTGAAAGTACGATGCCTCGTCAAAGACTGAGGCAACGGTGCTGTCGCTCGCCACCACCGCCTGTGTCGTGTCCCGCCCGTACCATGTTCGCGGCGATTGCTCCGTGTGGCATGATACAATTAGCAGGGTTACGGTGAACAGAATAAAAATTGCCTTACCTGGCATGGGGATCTCTTTCCGGTAAACCATGTTCTCTCCTGATCTTGTTCTCTTCTTCTATCGTTCGCCACTCCTCCCAAAGACGATCTGCGGTTCCGGTATTGAAGTCCCAGTAGGGCAGAACCCGGCAGTGGTTCTGCCGTAAACTCTTATTTCCTCTTCGTCTACTCCCCCCGGTCTTTCTGTAGGGCAGGAGCCTTCTCAGTCTCCTGCCATTCTTTGAGTCATTCCGAATCCGCCGATGGCGGACCGGAATCCAGTAAGACGCGGCCCACCGGGGTGCGTCACTCCCCTTTGAGAAGACTATCAACCTCGCTCTCACTAAACGATATTCCGACACATCTCTTCAGAGGACCATTGTCCCGGCGATATCGCTCCCTGAAGAGCGAATCCTCCGCCAGGTTACTGTAGAAATCACAAACGAAATTGGCAAAACCGGCCTGAATTGGGGTCTCATCTACGGCAATGAGTATAGCCTCGTCATGCTCCTTAAGATATATCTCTGCCAGCTCACTAAGCGTTCCCCTTATTATCATATCTTCTCCCACGCTGGTCGGGTTACTTAGCGATTTCAGCATGGCCTTCAGAGTGTCTACTCTGGGGCCCGGGTCAGTCGCTTCCCTATACCTCTCGATCTGAAGATCGATCTCCTGCGGTGTCGGATAGCCACCAACGTACAATATCGAGCTAGATCCGCACCCCACCCCCTCGGCCCATATGCGATAGTCATCGTCACACACGATACCTACCACGCGACCGGACTGGTCAAAGCTACACCTTGGCGGTTCTGACAGGAGAGGATGATCGTCGAAAAGCCACGTCTCGAGCTCTGCCCGCCTCACGGCTACGGGTTGCCCCATTATCTCAAGGACATCCTCTTTCGACATGCCCAGTTCGATCCGCCTGATGTCTTTTCTAATCTCCTCGTATGGCCGTGCATCGCTCGTTACACTCCAATAGATTATTGGAGTTATGAGAATGGCAAAGAGACCGGCCACTATCACTGCCGACCATATCAGGTATTTCTTAAACTTCTTCATTCGCACTTCCTCAATTTAGCCCTCTCTTTGCACCAAGCTTCTAGCTGGGATGGGAAGTCATTACCCCACACAGACAATCTAAAGTAGTAGAACTCTGCTCCCAAGGTGTTAGAAAGGAAATCTTGAGCATCAAAAATTCCAGAATGACGGTGAAGGTCAAACCAGTCGCCGACAAAGGTACCAGCTAACTCAGTTTCCAGCCCCTGAAGCACTTCGTTGACCAGGCCAGCGAGTTCTCCACCGTGTTTCCCAACCACAAGGAAATGGCGCATATCTATCACCTGATTCGGGTTCGCGGGGTCAATCATGTAGCGGCATCCCTGCATAGGTCCCGCTGCGCTCTCATTCCATCGGTCTTGTGTATCACCCGAGTGCATTGCCTCGTCCCACGAATAATCGAACGCCCGAGCCCACTCCACGAACTCTTTACACGTTGTCGCCTCATCCTTGTGGGCGGCTCTCTCATTCGGATCGTCGAATATCCACTCTAGAATCATACCACTTGGATCCGCAGAGCTAAGCGGGTTGCCCACTACATACCTGTACAAATTCACATCCCCGGCGCCAATCCCCAGCGGGTCCGGCGTCACATACCGCCCCAACTGCGGCTCGTAATACCGGTGCCAATTGTAATACAAATCACTCTCTCGGTCATGGTACTGACCCGGGAAACGCAACTCGTTGCTCTGCACCACCTGCTCATCATACAGCGACCCAAACGGATAATAATCACTGCTCCACACGATGTCCTTCGCGCCGTCGGTCACCTGGTAAAATGCGATCACTTGTGTTCGCCATGCAACCCTGGAGACCCTTGCCTAAGGCAACTCCGATTCACCTCGATTTCCCTCATCTTGACTGAAGCATTGAATACAGACAAACTCATCCTTTTCTCTTCTTTCTGCGTGCTCAAGGCAAACAAATCTGCCGCACCGAGAGCATATTATGCCCTCTTCTGACGTGAGCTCTACGCCACAGACGGCACATATGAGAGGAATAACCTGCATTTCGCTTCTCCTCAATAACTGCACGGATCAAGCGCGCAACTCAACATACATCCGTAGGACGATCCTGCGACCCACGAAAAAGCAACAGCCTGAATCGGCCTCGCGACTTTCGATACTTTAGCGGCAAGACCCCAGGTGCGTGGAAGTAATTTTGCGAATACATGCGGCTTTTCAACGAAGATAACACGATTCGGCGAAACGATTAGCGGCTTCACCGTGTACGGAACATTGGACAATAACTGTGACCCAATGAAAAATCCTTCAAATCCCGGGGCAAGGGTCCCAATGCACCTCGTGTAACACCAGCCCCAAGAACGGTCACACTTAGGCTCCTCGCATTTCTCTTCGGAGTCTTGTGAATCAGAAGTTGGCCACTCCATATCTACCTCGCTGGGATGGAAAGGTTGCATTCCGGTTGGATCACTGTAGTTTGCAGGATTTCCATATACATACCGATACAGATTCACGTCCCCAGCCCCCAGACCCAGCGGGTCCGGCGTCACATACCGCCCCAACTCAGGCTCGTAATAACGGTGCCAATTGTAATACAAATCACTCTCCCGGTCATGATACTGACCCGGAAAACGCAACTCGTTGCTCTGCACCACCTGCTCATCATACAGCGACCCAAACGGATAATAATCACTGCTCCAGACAACATCCTTCGCGCCGTCAGTCACCGCCATCGGCGTACCCAGATGATCCAGATGATAATACAGAAACTTGTACACAATCGTCGTCCCCGACCCCGGCTGACCCTCAAGCACAACATCGCCCGAACCGCCCCCCGATGACTCCGTCTCCGACCTGTCGACCGGCGTCCCCGGCTGCCCCGGTTTCTCGTCATCAACCACTATATTATACAC
>JBFLZR010000006.1 GCA_040756055.1 Candidatus Zixiibacteriota bacterium | reverse complement strand
TACGACGAAAGGAAGAAAATGCTTATAAAACCAAAAGTCACGAGAAGGAAACAACATTGATCTTTAACCCAAAAAGTGTTACCCATGTGGTGAGTCTATTCTGTTACCTATCTAGTGAAACGTTCACTATGAGAGAACCACCCACCTGCACGGTCTTGGTGATAGTTTGGGGCCAGACTATCATCTCTTCAAGTTCAGGCTCCACACCGTTGTCATCGGAACAACCAAGAAAGAGTGAGAATAGAATTAACGAGAGCAGAACCGCTTTGTGAATTAATCTTGAGCAATCCCCCATGCCTACACCTCCTATAGTGTGCTCGCTCAGGCAATTAAGCCGTAAGCCTCTGTAATGTCAACTGCCGGTTGGCCAAATGTGCCGCAGGGCCAAAAGGTGAGCTTTATAATCCTGATTATAGGCTCAATGCTCTACTATATTCTATTAGACGTGAATCTTTTGGGAATGTTCACAGTGTTGAGTGGATATGGAATCGCCCAAGAAGTCCGAACCACCATGAATTAAGGCCCAAACAGCATCTGGTGCCGTCCGGGCCTTTTACCTGTGCGGAGCGGCTATCGAACCAGTTCTTCCAGCTCGAACCGCTTATAGATCTTGGCGTACGTGCCGCCGTTATTGATCAGGTCTTGATGTTTGCCTGATTCGACAATGCGCCCCTGTTCGAACACATAGATCCGATCCGCCCTCTGGAGGGTATCAGGACGATGCGTGATCAGGATGGATGTCATGTCAGGCAACACCTGGTGAAGACGTTCCCAGAGAGCTGATTCCGTCTTCGAGTCGAGAGCCGAAGTACAATCGTCCAGAATAAGAATCCTTGGCTTTCCGACAAGGGCTCTCGCCAGAGCCAGTCTCTGTTTCTGACCGCCGCTTATCGACATTCCCCTTGTGCCGACGAACGTATCCAGCCCCTTGGGAAATCCGGTAATCTCGTCCTTCAACTGGGCGACATCGACCGCCCATTCCAAAACGGTGTCGGGTATGTCATCCCTGCCGAGCAGGATGTTGTTTCGAACCGTATCGGAGAACAGTATCGGTTCTTGCGGAACGTAGCCGATATTACGCCGGAGATCTTCCAGCCGGAACTTCCGCAAGTCGTGGCCATCAAGCTCGACACTTCCGCCAGTCGGGTCCACCAGCCTCGGCACCAGGTTAATAAGCCAGCTCTTTCCCGAACCGACCTTACCTACCAGCGCGACTGTCGAACCCGCCGGAATATCGAGCGAGACGCCATCAATTATCGACCTGTCGGAACCGGGGAATGCAAAGCTCGCGTTCTTGAAAGACAGTTGCCCGGATACGAGGCCGTCCCCCGGTTCTTCGGCGCGATCAAGCACCAGCGGCTTCATTTCAACCAGTTCCTCCAGACGGTTGATGGAAACCGCCGACTGCCGCGATTTGACGAGAAATTGTCCGATGTCAAACATCGGGAAAACCAGCCAGACGGTGTAAAACACGAATGAGCCGAGCTTACCGCGGGACAATTCCGCGTTCATCACCATGTACCCTCCGGCAATCAGGATTATCAGAATGCTCATCTGCCAGATATACATATACAGCGAATCGATAATCGTGTGTGTCTTGATCGCCGCGATCTCAGCATCCCGTCGGTCAATCGCCGCTGTCTCGAATTTCGCCTTCTGTGCTTTTTCCCGAACATATGCCTTAATCACGCGGATGCCTGAAAAGCAGGCTTCCATGACATCGTTAAACCTCGAAATCCGCGTTTGCAGATGATCGTACCGCTTGTCGAGCAGCGACGATGTCTTAAAGAAGATCACGATCAATACCGGCAGCGGCCCTACCGCCCACAACGTGAGTTTCAGGTCAATCGACAGCATCATAATGATCGTAAAGGTCACCATCAGCAGCGCCTCGTACAGACGGAATATACCCGAACAGGCGAACCACGACAGTTTCTCCGCAACGTCATCAGTCATTCGCGTCACGAGGTCGCCGGTCCGGAACTTGCTGAAAAAATCCGGACCTTTGTGCGTAATATCATCGAACGCATCCTGACGGAACAACCACTCGAGCCTGAGGTTCATCCACGCCCGGTGTCCCTGAACGAACGCGTACAGAGCGGTCGAGGCCAGGCCGAGCAAAATGAAACTCAGGCCGAAGCTGAGTTCCGGCGTAAGTGTCAAATCACTGCCCAGACCGCTCAGCCACCCGGCGAGGCTGTCCGAGGGCACCTGGCCGGTGTCGAGGAAATCGACCGTAAAGTCAATCATCCTCGGTATCGTTACCTGGAGAGCCGTCTGCACCGGCGTCAACAGAAGCAGCACCAGCAGCACGTATGGATACCGCCGATAATATCTCCAGAACCATTTTATTTTATCCAGCATTTGCTAATACTCCGTTTTTGTTCTTGAACTGAAGGTGGAACAGCTTTGAGTAGTAGCCGTTCTGCAGAATCAGTTCCGTGTGCGTCCCCCTCTCTATAATCTCGCCGCGCCTGATCACGAGAATCTGGTCAACATCGAGAATAGTCGAGAGACGGTGCGCGATAATCAGCGAGGTCCGACCCTCCATCAGTTTCTTCAGCGACTGCTGGATGGTCCGTTCCGTTTCAGGATCGACCGAGCTGGTAGCCTCATCCAGAATCAGTACATCCGGATTGAAGGCCAGAGCCCGCGCGAATGACAACAGCTGTCTTTCACCCCGGCTGAAATTGGAGCCCTTTTCGGACACCTCGGTCGAATATGCCGATGGCAGCATCCGGATAAATCGGTCCGCTTCCACCGTCTGAGCCGCTGCTTCGACGGCAGCCGCGCCGATCAATTCGGATTCGAGCGAAATGTTCGAAGCAACATCGCCGGGGAACAGGACTATATCCTGAAGCACCAGCGCCAGTCTCGAACGAAGCTCATCTATCGACATATCCCGGATATCGATTCCATCAACTGTGATCTTCCCCTTCTGAGGGTCATAGAACCTCAAAAGCAGCGAAATCACGGTCGATTTGCCGCCTCCGGTTACACCGACCAGAGCTACCCGCTTACCGACCGGTATTTCAAAAGTAGCATCCTTAAGGGCATAATTGCCGTCGTCGTTATATGAAAACGATACGTTCTCGAATTTGATGCCTTTTTCAAGCTTCTTCCATGCGACCGGCTTTTCGGGCTGCGGCAGTCTTGATTCCTGCGACAAAAGCGCGAAAATCCGTTTCGAACCGGCAATCGCCTTTTGGATGGTCGATAACTGCTCGGAGGTCCGCCAGATCGGTTCGAACGACCGCCAGATATAGACGATAAACATCAGAATCGAACCATAGGTGATACCGAAAATCGGTCCCAGTATAAGCACCATGCCTAATTTCACATATTCAAGCAGAAAGGCCGAGTTAAAGAAAGCAATGACACCCAGGTTTACATAGACATCATCTTTGAACTTCGCCTCGTTCGCCTTAAAGACTTTATACCGGGCATAGGTTCCACGATGGAATATCTGTATAATCGACATACCGTGCAGAAATTCCGTCAGCGATGCCGTGACCTCGGCCATCTTCTTACGCACATCCAGAAAGCGTGGGGTCGTTTTCCGATGGAAGAACCATACCATAGTGCCGATTATTGGCACCGTCACAAACAGCGGCAGCGCCAGACGCCATTCCGTGTAGAAAAGGACGCTGTATATTCCAACCAACAATATGGCGTCGCCTACCAGCATGACAACCGTGTTGGTGAACAGCATGCGCAGCGCCTCGGTATCCGACTCCACCCTGGCCATCAATCGGCCCACCGGGTTCTTGTCGAAATAGGATACATCGAGCGACAAAATGTGATGGTACAGCTTGCGCTTCAGCAACAGCATTACATCCTGCCCGATAATCTCCAGTTTCACCCTCATGGTGTACTGGATGATTATGGTCACTATCTGGATCAGTCCTATCCCGGCAACGGTGTACAGCAAACCCTTGAGATCGCCGTTGGCGATGTTTACATCGAGGGCTCGCCGAAGCAGAATCGGCCAGTATAGTGACAGCAGAGTGGCACCGGCCAAAAGGAACAAGCACAGTATGAGACCACCCTTGTGTTCTTTCAATAGGGGCAGAAGTCGGGCAAAAGCCTTGCGGGAGCTTATATCTTTCTCCCGGTCACTTATCTTTTCGTGTTCGTATAAATCCGCAGACATCTTATCAGTCCTTGCCTTTATGGTTTACGGTGCCGACTACAGGCTCGGACGGACGCACCATAAAAAAAACCCGCCGAACCTTCTGGTCGCGGCGGGCTAAGTCTTTATATGTGAATAACATCACTTATTCGATACACTGCCTCCGCCGCGTAACTTCCCGAGGGGGGATACCTGAATTGTCACATAGAACTTATTCATGAAATCAGCATTCTCTCCTTACGGGTTTTGGTTACTCAAAAGTTCATTTACGTACACGGCGTATAGTTGTTCCACTATAAGTCAACAAATCGGCCGTGTCAAAACTTTTTTTATCAAAAAACAAAAAAAATCGGGAGATGGGTAGGCCTGTCTACTATTAATTGAGGAAGGGTGTATTTACGCTCAGGGAAGGACCAAATTCTTTGACAGGAAACCCGAATGACCTTATTTTTGAAATAGCATCTGCGATTGTCACACATAGTGAAATTTCAAGCAGCCACTTAACAAGGAGGGATAGAACATGACACAATTCCGTAAGTACATAATTCACATAACAGTGTCCATTTGGGTGCTCGGTATCGTTTCGGGTTGTGGTGACAACCCGGTTGTATCAGATCAGGTAACCTGGTACACCAATGTTGGCACCGAAGGGATGGATTACGCTACCGACATCGCGGCTGCCAATGACGGCGGCTTTGTCATTGTGGGGCGAACGGATAATTACCCGGCGATACTGCGGGATGCTTTTGTGGCCAAAGTCGACGGCAGTGGCGATGTGGTGTGGCAGAGATTAATCGGGGGAAACTATTACGATTGGGCCAACGCTGTCACGGCGACATCCGACGGCGGATTTGTCGCGGTCGGTCACAGTCAGACTTCCGACACAGCGGTGGGAGACACTTACATTTTCAAGGTCGATAATGAAGGCAATCTCATCTGGGAGAACAGAATCGCTGGCGACGGCTTTGATGAGGCTGTAGATGTCGTTGAGACAGCCGATGGTGGGTTTGTGGCTACCGGAAATTGCGATGCCGGTACAACACGTAGCATCCTGTTGTTCAAAGTTGATAGCGATGGGAAACTGGTCTGGCAGAAATCTCTCGGAAATTCCGACTACGCCTGGGCGAATGCGATCGCCCTGGCCCCCGACAACGACCTGATGCTTATCGGCCACAGTGCATCAACATGGGACTATGCGCAGCAGTACTATGTCTTGAGAGTGAACTCGACGGGCGAACTGATTTACGAGAAACTCATTAATACGGAGACCGGCTTGGGCTGCTTCGACATCGCATCCACCGGGGACGGTGGCTTTGTAATTCTTGGAAGGTCCCGATATTTCGACCAGACTACCTATGAGGAATTTCGTGACATATACCTCATGAAAATTGACGCCGCCGCCAACGTGCTCTGGGATGAGGTAATTGATGTCGGCGACGATGATCTTTGTGGCAAAGTCTCAGTCCTGTCTGACGGCGGTCTTGCGCTTGTCGGCACTACCGATGATTACAGCGACGGTCTCCCCCGGTATACACATGTGATCAGGACCTCTGGCAACGGCACCGTATTGTGGAAACAGAGTTTCGCGCTTGACAACAGAATATACGGCGAAGCGGTTGTACCTTGCTCCGATGGTGGGATGACGATAGCTGGAAGTGTGTATCTGCCGGAATCAGGCTATGACGCCTTCGTCATGAAAATCGACGCGAATGGCATTCTGTTTAGAGAGTAAATGCGGGACAAATTGTCCGGTTTAATGCCGACAATTTAACGTTCCTAAGTGATACGTTTAGACTTTTGCGCACCAGAGGCGTAAAACATTTAGAAACCAATCGATTGAGTAGGAGGGTTAAATCAATGATATGGCGAAAGACCCGCACAGTACTGGTTGCGACGTCGATACTCGCGGCCATGATAGTCCTATCTTGTGGGAGCAAGAACGAACCTGTCTCTCCCAACCATTTCACCGATAGCGATACTCTACCTGATGACGGCACAGTCGTCCAGCAAAATCTCCCTCCAAAGATAGACGCCGTAACTGTAAAATTTGATTCTGTGGTCTTCTCCCATTCGGACTACTTTTCCGTTCCGACCTCAAGCACACTTTGTTTTACGTGTGTCTCGAGCGATTCCGATGGCGACGCTATCTCAACCACCTGGCAGGTGGACTGCGGCACTCTTGATCGCACCGACTCATGTTCGGTGCTGTGGACAGCACCTGGTGAGGATGCCACAGCTGAAATGGTCGTCACTGTGTCCGACGGCCACCAACAGACAGGTGATACGCTCAGGATAGGCATCGGCAAGCAGCGCACGTGGACAATGAGTTACAATCTCGGAGGCTATGAGGACGGTCAGGAGGTGTTGTGCACCCCCGACGGCGGATACCTCACCCTTGTTTCTCACGGCGGATGTAGGCTGGCCAAGATAGCCGATGACGGCTCCCTCGTTTGGAACAGATACTACAATGCCGGTGGTTCGTTCTGGGGTAGATCGGTGGTCTCACTCTCCGATGGTGGCTGCGCGATTGTGGGCGGTCTGCGGACGTTGGACGGCACGCTCATGCTCTTCGACTTTGACCTGCTCAGACTCGACGCTGAGGGAAACCTGCTATGGCAGAAGGTGTTCGAAGGCATCAATGCCGCTTCTGCGTACGACGTCGTCGGCTTACCGGACGGGGGCTTCCTTGTAGTAGGATCGACCGATTCATATGTTGATGGCAACCAGGGAGTTTGTCTCATTCGAACTGATTCCAACGGAGACTTGTTGTGGCACAAGACATATCCCGGATCCCGCGGGACGTCAATCATCGCATCTTCGGATGGTGTTTACGCGATTACAGGTGAGATGGGCGCCTGGTGTACTGGATCCGCCGATGCATTTCTGCTCCTTATAGATGCCGATGGAAATGTGATTCAGCAGAAAACCTATGGCGGGAGCGGAGGAGATCTTGGTATGTCGATATGCGAAAGGGCCGGTGGCGGGTATGCTATTGCCGGACAATCGTACGTGTCGACGGGAGGTTGGGAAGGTTTCATAGTGATCACTGACAACGTTGGAAATCAGATTCACTGGAACACTTTCGGCGGAAACTCCGATGATCTGGTGCGATCAGTTGTACTGACTCCGGATGGCGGGTTTGCTATTGCAGGTTATACGTACTCCTTTGGCGCTGGGAACGCCGATGCGTACCTTGTGAAAACAGATGAAACCGGGACAGTGCTGTGGCAAAACACCTTCGGCGGAACCGAACTTGAGGAAGGTCAGGACATTGTCTGCACACCCGACGGCGGGTTTGTCATTGTCGGAAGAACAATGAGTTTTTCGGAAGATCTTTGTGACCTCTACGTTATAAAAACAGATAGTTTCGGGCGCGTCAGTCCTTGACCAAACGGGTAGCCTGATATCGAGCTAACATATCCTCGGAAGCTGCTCACCGACGGGCATATCGACAATTCGTTGCCCGCCGATGCGAGTTGTCATAGACACCATTCCGGACTGCCCTGAGACAACTTCGCCAATGATTACAGCATCCACTCCCAGGGAATGCTTTTTCATGGCCGCCAAAACCGCCTCTGCCTTATCCGGCGATACAACTGCAACGAGCTTTCCCTCGTTGGCAACATAGAGCGGATCCAACCCAAGAATCTCACAAGCACCAGCCACCGCAGGCTTGACCGGAATCCTGTCCTCGTGTATGCGGATACCGACATGAGAGGCCATCGCAAACTCGTTCAGCGTTGCTGCCACACCTCCACGAGTCGGGTCGCGCATGGCGTGGACCCCACCCACCCTGACAATCTCAGCCACCAGTCGATTCAATGACGCTGTGTCGCTAGTGATGGGCGTCTCAAACGAGAGATTCTCGCGCTTCGACATAACAGCAATGCCGTGATCGGCAATGGTCCCGCTGAGTATTATCGCATCGCCTGCTTTGAGGTTGCTCGACGAAATATCATAACCATGTTCAATCAGACCGATGCCGGCGGTATTGATAAAAATCTTATCCCCTTTCCCCTTGTTGACGACTTTCGTGTCACCCGTGACTATCTGCACTCCGGCCTCAGACGCTGCCCTTTTCATGGAAATCACTATGGCCTGAAGGTCCTTCAAAGGAAAACCCTCTTCTATTATAAACCCGGCGCTCAGATAAAGAGGCGTCGCCCCGTTCATACAGATATCATTGACAGTCCCATTCACCGCCAGGTCGCCGATGTCACCTCCGGGAAAGAATATGGGATCAACCACAAACGAATCGGTCGTGAATGACAGCTTGAGACCGTTGACCTCGACCACCGCCTGATCATCCTGCTTGCGGAGCGCCGGATTGTCGAACGCCCACACGAACAACTTGCTTATCAACTCGTTGCTCATCCTTCCGCCGCTTCCATGGCTGAGTTGTATCGTGTCGTGCCCTGTTATCGGCAGCGGACACTTGAGATCTTCAGGCTTAATCGTCTTACCCATTTCCTAATTCTTCTCCACACTATCGTCTTTCTGGCGATGATAAGCAAAGTATGCCGCGCAGGCTCCCTCGGAGGACACCATCGTGGCACCCAGAGGGGTTTGAGGTGTACATCGCCTGCCGAACTCACCACATTCGTATGGTTTCTTTAGTCCCTGCAGAATCAGTCCGCTGATACACTCGGGCGGCTCTTCTACAGAAATATCCCCAAGCGCGAACCGCTTCTCAGCATCATATTTCTCGAACTCGGATCTTAAAGCGAATCCACTTCTGGGGAACTCACCTATCCCCCGCCACTTTCTATCCGTAACTTGAAAAACTTTTCTGATGACTTCGATTGCCGGGCGGTTCCCCTCGCGTTTGACTACTCTGGCGTATTGATTTTCTACTTCCGCCCGCCCATCTTCAAGCTGCCTGACAGCCATCAGGATTCCTTCGAGTATATCCACCGGTTCGAAACCGGTGACCACTATCGGAACCTTGTGCTTCTGAGCGATCGGAACATATTCCTCCCACCCCATCACCGTACAAACATGCCCCGCAGCCAGAAAAGCCTGAACCCTGTTGTCCGGCGAGCCTAAAAGGGCCTCCATAGCCGGTGGCACCAAAACATGAGACACGAGCATTGAGAAGTTGTCGATATTTTGCTGGTGAGCCTGCCACACCGCCATGGCAGTCAGGGGCGCGGTCGTTTCGAAACCGACGGCAAAAAAGACCACCTGCTTGTCGGGGTTTTTCCTGGCGATTTTAACAGCATCGAGCGGCGAGTACACCATGCGGACATCGCCGCCCTCCGACTTGACCACAAAGAGGTCTTTCTTTGATCCGGGGACACGAAGCATATCGCCGAACGAAGTAAAGATTACGTTTGGACGCGAGGCAATATCCAGCGCCTTGTCTATCATCTCCAGCGGTGTCACACAGACAGGACATCCGGGACCGTGTACCAGTTCAATCTCCTGAGGGAGAAGCTGATCAATGCCGTTTCTGATTATGGCGTGAGTCTGTCCGCCACATACTTCCATTATCACCCACGGTTTGGTTATAGCTGCCGTTATCTCATCAAGCAACTTGCGGGCTATCTTTGGATCTCGAAACTCATCGAGATACTTCATTCTTTATCCCCACCCTGCTCATCAAGAGGCATACCGAAAACATCCTGACCCTCTTCGGCGGCCTTCTGAACCATCTCATCGAAAAGCGCCAGCGTCCTGGCCGCTTCCTGCTCATCGATAACACTCAGCGCGAAACCGGCATGCACGATCACATACTGACCCACTTTCACTTCCGGCACATACGCCAGGCACGCGGTATTGACCGTACCGGCATAGTCAATTCGCCCCATTTGCACGCCGTTTTCTTCGGTTATTTCGACTACTTTCCCCGGTATCGCCAAACACATGTTGAGCGCATCCTTTCTTCATTTCGCCTCGTTGCCCCGCCGCAACATGGCGTCCGAGGCAACAACCTGTCCCAACGCCAGGCCACCGTCATTGGTAGGTACCTGACGGTGGCGGAGGATATCGAACTTCTCGTCGGCCAGCCGCCTGACCAGATATTCCGAAAAATACCTGTTTTGATAGACACCGCCACTTAAACCTACTCGATTTATTGCTGATTTTCCCCTCGCGTTTTGGGCAGCTGATACAAACAATTCGGCCAGATTGACCTGAAACTCCCCGGCCAGCTTCGCTACATCGTCACCCCGCGACAGCCCGGCGATTATTGCCTGCACGATCTCTCCCCAGGGGAGCGCCCCGGAAGCTGTCGCAGACTCAAACCGCATTGACGGCGGCTGGTAATCACGGCAGGAAGCCATTTCCAGCTCAATAGCCGCCTGCGCTTCGAAACTGACCTCGCCGCGAATGCCGAGCAACGCCGAGACACCATCGAAAAGCCTTCCGCAGCTCGATGTTGCCGGGCTGTTGACCTTTTTATCAATCATCTGTAGAATTATTTCAATTGTCTTGCGGTCAACACTTCCGAGAATTGGCAGTCGCAGATCGAGCAGCCCGGAGCCATAGATATGATAAAGATAGCTTATCGCCATCCTCCATGGCTGCCTGACAGCCGCGGTTCCGCCGGGCATTGCTACCGTCTCGAGCCAGGCATGCCGTTCGAACCCGGCAGCATCACCGATAAGAACCTCTCCGCCCCAAATGGTACCATCGGTCCCGTACCCCGTGCCATCCAGTATGATCCCTATCGTCGGCTCACTCGCCCCGTTATCAGCCATCACCGCGGCAAGATGCGCGTGGTGGTGCTGCACCGCCACCGAAGGTAGCGACTGCCGAATAGCCCACTTGGTGGACAGGTACTCGGGATGTAAATCATACGCGATCGCCTGAGGTGTTATCTCCAGTATTCTCCCCAGATGTTCAATCGAATCCTCGAAAAACTTGAACGCCGCCGGACTATCGAGATCGCCGATATGCTGGCTTAAGAAAACCTGATCTCCCCGTGAGAGCGCTATGGTATTTTTCAATTCTCCGCCGCACGCCAGAATGTTGCGAGATGTTTTCTCGCCGACAAACACCGGGGCCGGCACGAACCCGCGCGCCCGTCGAATAATGTGCGTGTACCCGCCTGTGACGGTGGCTATGGAATCGTCGCAACGTTGGATTATCTCTCGATCGTGAAGCAAGAATAAATCGGCGATACCGTTCAGTCGCTCCATCACCTCATCATTGCCGATAGCTATCGGCTCCTCCGCAAGATTCGCGCTTGTCATCACCAGGACGTCAAAATTGTCCCTTAGGAGAAGATACTGATGCGGACTGTAGGGCAGCATAAACCCCAAATATTTATTGTTGGGGGCAACGGAATCAGGAAGACTACAGTCTTCGAGCTTTTTGAGCAGAACAATCGGCCGGGTGTGGTGTGTCAGAAGTTCCAGTTCGTCGTCAGACACAGAGCAGTAACGGCGGATATTTTCAATATCCGGCGCCATCATAGCAAACGGTTTCTCGGCTCTCCCCTTGCGATTCCGAAGACGCTCGATAGCCCTTTCATCGTGTGCATCCACCGCCAGATGAAACCCACCAACGCCGCGAACGGCGACAACCTTCCCTTGCTTGAGTTGTTCAACCACGGATGCTATCGGGTCAGACGTATGTACCTCACCGTTCGAGTCACGCAGGAAGAGCTTCGGACCGCAAACCGGGCAGGCGTTGGGCTGAGCATGGAAACGGCGATCGGATGGATCATGGTATTCTCTGTCGCAATCCGGACACATCGGAAAACGCTTCATCGATGTCAGCGGACGATCGTAAGGAATACCTTCGACAATGGTATAACGCGGGCCGCAGTTGGTGCAATTTATGAAAGGATATAAATAGCGACGGTCATTGGGGTCAAAGAGTTCCCTCAGACAGTCGTGGCAGACGGCTATGTCCGGAGATATAAGAGTCGAGGCAAGCTGCTGCCGCTGGCTGCGACTGATTGTAAACTCGGTATCCCCTTTAACGGTCACCTCGCTCGAGTCAAAGCCAACCACATGAGACAACGGCGGAGGGTTTTCACGAAGTCTCAGGATGAAGATGTCTATTTCTTCCCGGGCGCCCTCCAGCTCGATTATGACCCCTTCGGTATCATTGGCCACAAAGCCGGCCAGGCCAATCTCGCGCGCAAGGTTATACACGAATGGCCTGAAACCAACGCCCTGTACTATCCCGTTTACTCGGATTCGGCGGCGGCATCTCTCGCCATGCTCGGTGTTTCTGACGTGGTGTTCTTCAGACATGGATAGACACCCGGCTTGGGACTAACCCTTTCTCGCCGCTACTTCACTCACCAGCCACTCAAACCATTCTTCGAGTCCCTCACCCGTGCGGCAAGATGTCTCAAAAATCATAAGTTTACCGTTTATCTGCAGGGCGTTCTTCCTGACAACATCGATATTGAAATCAGAGCTTCCTATCAGATCAGTTTTATTGACGACCATCACCGATGACCGACGAAACATACCGGGATATTTCAGAGGCTTGTCATCGCCTTCGGTGGTACTTATCAGCACCACTTTCATGTCTTCTCCCAGGTCATAGCTCGAGGGGCACACCAGATTACCGACGTTTTCGATAAACAGAAGGTCTGTTTGGGCCAGGTCGATTTCTTCGAGTGCTTTCGCCACCATCCGAGCATCGAGATGACAGGCCCCGCCGGTGACGATGGGACGTACCATTTTCCCCCCGGCTCTTACGAGCCTGGCCGCATCGTTCTCAGTCTGGACATCGCCCGCCACGAGCGCGATACCTATCCGGTCATTGAGCGCCTCGATAGTTCTTTCGAGTAAAGTCGTTTTTCCGGAACCGGGTGAACTGACCAGGTTAAGTGTCAGGATCCTTTTTTCCGTAAGTTTCTGTCTAATTTCGGCGGCAATCCTGTCGTTTTCCGAAAGGACTTTTGTCTCAATTGTTATTTTCTCTGTCATCGGTTCTCTCTCCAGCAAAAAGTCGATGCCCCTACCGGGTTTCAACTTCGATATATACAATATCCAGTTCCTGACCTTGTTCCAACTCCACGTTTCTTGATCGACACTCCGGACATGCGAAAACAAGTTCTTTGACTCCGAATGTCGCGGCACAATCAGTGCATGTCGCCAGAACCGGTACGTTCTCTATCTTCAGCCTGGCACCTTCCAGCGCAGTACCGGCGATAATAGCCGAAAATCCGAATTCCAAGGCTTCCGGAACAACATCGGACAGCGCTCCTATTCTCAATCCCACGGCATTAACACGACCCAGGTTCTGCTTTTCAACCTGTTTGAGCACTGTGTTGACAATCGAGTTGGCAATAGCGAGTTCGTGCACGCGTTTCTCTCCAAAGGGTTATTGGACTAATCAATACTATGTAGAAATGGCTCGCGGTTCAATCTTAATTATGTAGGAGGTTTGAATGCGGGCGGAAGGCGAATCACCGCTATCGATAAAAAAATACCTAATGGAGTGAGCACGATCTCCACTAGGCATTTTTTGCACAGGATGAATAAAGTAAGCAGGGTCTCTGTCAGTCCCCCTGTCTCCGAAACCTTTATAATTTCTAAGCGCTTATTCTAAAAGCATCCTCATTTTCAAGCCAAAAGTTGCTGACTGCCTCTCGTCTTCTCTGCTATCCCATAGACCAAACCAGACAAAGCCGCTTTGGTACCTGTTGTTTTGCGGTCCACCCACTTACAGATATAAACAAATACCATGCCAACAGAGAGGTTCTCGTGAGATACGCAAGACGTTGTCGCAGCAGCACTTATCGAAACCACAAAACAGTCATAAATTAGCGACAGGTATAAATCACCAAAAAAACGAAGTTTTTGTCGGGTAAAATCAACCTAATTGAATCTGAAGGTCTTTCATCAGCTTCCGGAGATTTGACGGGTCCATGGAGAGTTCGCGGGCGGCGGCGCTGATATTTTGCTTATTGCGATCGAGAGTCTTGAGAATCAATGTCCGTTTGAATTCCCTGACGCTATCGGTCAGACTTCCACCGAAACTGCCGCGCTGGTCAATCGCCGCCAGATACCGCTCAACTTCCTTCCTGGTGATATAATAAGAGGCGGAGAGGTCGATAAGCGATTGAATGGTGTCGAGTAGCTGTCGGACATTACCGGGCCAATCGTACTCAATGAGGAAATCCCTTGCCGATGGTTCGAAGATTTTGAGGCCACTGCCAATGCGCCGACAGTACCGCTTCGAGAAAAAGTCGATGAGCTCCGGGATGTCTTCGCGGCGTTCTTTCAGGGCAGGCAGCTTGATAGTAACTCCCTTGAGACGATAATACAGGTCTTCCCTAAAGGTTTTCTCCATCACACGGGTGGGTAGATCATGGTGCGTAGCGCAAATCAGCCTGACATCGACCTTCACTACCTGCGGCGAGCCTATTCGCTGCATCTCCCCCGTTTCCAACACCCGGAGGATTTTTGCCTGGGTCGTGATGTCGAGGTCACCGATTTCATCGAGGAAGACGGTGCCGTTGTCGGCAAATTCGAACATCCCGATTCTATCGGCGACAGCGCCCGTAAACGAGCCTCGCAGATGGCCAAACAACTCTGACTCGACAAGATCAGGGGCCTTGTGATTGCAGTTGAATATGGCCAGCGGGTTTTCAGCTCGCTTGCTTTTTCTGTGAATGGCCCTGGCGACGAGCTCTTTGCCGGTGCCGGTAGGCCCCAGGATCATGACCTTATTATCGGTCGGACCTATTTTCTCGATGGTGCGGAACACATCAAGCATCGCCGCTGACCTGCCAACCATACCATAATCGTCGCGAGCGATGGCCACCAGGTCCGAATGGCCGCTCTTTAGTCGATAGAAGCTGATAGCATTCTTAACCGCACGCTTCAGCCGGAAAGGTCGCTCATTCTTGCCAACGTAGTCAAAGGGGCGATGCCCTTTTTCGATATCGTCCTCGGAGTAGTCGCCCGGATAACCGGTATGGAAAATGATGGGAAGTTCCGGGTCGATCTCTTTGATTTTCGAGGCGGCCTGAAGACCATCCATCTTCGCCATTTTTATATCCAGCACAACCGTCTCAATTGCGCCATCGGACGTAATGATTTGTATGGCCTCGTTTGCGGAGGAGGCTGTAACGACCTGATACTCATCGGAAAAAGTCTGATCCAATGCTTCCAGGACGAGCGGGTCGTCATCGACCACGAGAATTCTGCCCGGTTTATCCATCGCTGCCTTATAATTCAAAAAAGACCTTGTAAGCTATGTTCTCAATAATATACTGAAAGTAGCGCCCTTGTCAAGATTGGACACCACCGATATCTCACCATTGTATATATCGACAATTCTTCTGCAAATGGCCAACCCCAGACCACTGCCGGTACCCGGTTTCGTACTGAAAAACGGGCTGAATATCTTCTCCTGTATGCGGGGCTCTATGCCTGGACCCGTATCCGAAATTTCGACCCGGATTTCATCTCCGTCTCGCCGGGCAATCACATCAATCCGCCTCTGCGAAACGTCCTCAAGAGCATCCACGGCGTTGTAGATTATATTTCTGAACAAGCTGTGGGCGTGGATCCGGTTCATGCGGATGTATATGTCGTCAGCTATGTCAATATTGACGGTAATCCCCAACCTCTCGATTTTGTCCCTGTCAAGTATCAGTTCCGTAATGAGAGATTTCAACTCGAGCATGTGTATGTCCCGCTCGTGATCCAGTCTGGAAAACTGCGTAACCAGTTCGGTCATTTCGATAGCCCGCGACACCGATGTTTCAGCGAGACCGACCAGTTTCAGGTCCCGACCGTTATCATCGGTCGCTTTCAGCGTCAGTCTTTCGCGCAGTTTGTCGAGAGTACTGCTGGCGGGAAACAGGGCATTATAGATTTCATGTGCCACTCCGCCGGCGATTTGCTTTACCTGGTCGTACCTTTCCTGTTGTGCCGCCATCAGGCCGGCCTCAGCCCGCTTGCGCTCGGTGATATCGATAGCCGTTCCGAGCACCGCCGGTTTGCCGTTATACTGGATCAGTCCGCCTGTATAAAGAACCCACCCCTGTTTACCGGATTTGGTGATAATCGGTATCTCATAACTATCAAACCCCGTATCAGTGCCCGACAAACGGTCCACCGCTTTCTGTCTTAGCACCTCACGGTATTCTGCCTGGGCCAGTTCCCAGGCCCTTATGCCGCTGAGTTCTTCGGCGCTATACTCGGTTATTACGGATGTCGCCGGGTTAGAGTATACGACTCTATCGAGGTCATAGATGATAATGGAAGCAGCGCTGGTTTCAGCGAGAGTACGGAAATTCTTCTCGCTCTCCTGTAAGGCTTCCTCAGCTAAAATGCGATCGGTAACATCGAAAATAGTCCCAACCAGACCCGGCATCTGCTGGTAAGACATTTTGGACAGTTGCGCCTCGACATGTCGAATTTCTTTATTTTTCGTAATTACGCGAAAGCTGGTGGACATTGTCTGCACATCCGAGGTTATGATGTGTTTCAGCAGATCTACAGCCGCCGGCCTGTCTTCCGGATGAATATGCCCGTGTGAAGAAGGCATCGCCTGCAACTCCTCGGCGGTATATCCGAGAATCTGCGCCACTTTGGGGTTAACATACTCAAACTTGTCGCCGTTAAGAACGAAAACTCCCACGGGAGACTGTTCGGCCAGGGCCCTGAATCTGTCCTCGGATTCCTTGAGCGAATTCTCGGCCAGCTTGCGTTCCGTTATGTCGACCACGGTTCCGATGATCATCGGCCTCCCCTGATATATCGTGGCCGAAGACGATATCTCCAAATTTTTGATGTTGCCCGACTTGCCCATAAGCCGAACTTCATACTTGACGACTCCTCCCGCCCCGCTTAAGAATGCGGCCAGGTTGCCAGCCGCAATGTGTCTGTCTTCCGGATGAACAAGCTCAACCGGATTCGGATGAGACATGATCTCTTTTACGGAATAACCTATCATCTCTTCAACTGCGGGATTAGTGTAGGCCACGCCGGATTCGTTAATCAGATATATCCCGACCGGAGCCTTCTCGGCCATTTCTCTAAATCGCCTTTCGGATTGCCTCAGCGCTTCCTCAGCCTGTGCGCGCTCCGTGACATCTTCGGTGTGAACCATCACATAGTCAGGCGGGACATAGGCAATCGATACGGATAGAAACAGCCTCTGCGATGTTGACCTGAGTGTATGCTCTACCGGCTCCTCGTACTTCTTGCTCGTCTTTTCTCTGAGGCAGCGGAGCATGTCATCGCGCCAGTCCTCATGGCCGGGATGGAGTTCTCTGAATTTGATCTCAAGAAGTTCCGGAATCTTTCCGTGAGTCAGCTCAAAAGCGGCATCATTGTAATCCTTCAGAACGAATTCGTCGTCGACCCACTGCCATATATAAGTCGGGATCGGCACGGATTTATAGATAGTACGGGCGCGCTCTTCACTCTGGCGCAGGGCCTCTTCGCGATGCTTCAACTCCGTTATATCGGCGAAGCTGGCAATCACCCCCTGCACCGAACCATCAAGCCCCCGGTATGGAAGCGCGGTCGCAGAAAGAATGGAAATGCGGCCGTCTTGATGAATATACTCCCGCTCGTAACTGCAATACTCTTCCCCGGCAAGCACTACCGCCAGGGGGCAGTGGGATGTTTCACAGATGGCGCCGCCCCAGACATCGTGACATTTTTCCCCGACTATCTCACCCGGCCGTACCCCAAGGTATGAACAATACGTGTCATTGACCCTCAAGATGGTCCGGTCGCTGCGAACCACATACAGAGGCGCGGCTGAATTGAAGATCTGGTTGAGGTCCGAGTGCGCTTCCTTCAAGGCGACTTCAGTCCTTTTGCGCTCGGTAATATCGAGAAGGGTAGCCATAATGGCCGCGCGGCCGCGGTATATCATTCGTGAACCGTAAACATCGACCACCCTCTCCTCGCCCTTTTTAGTCAGTATCCGCAATTCATAATTGGCATAAGCAAGCGTTCCTTTGAGTCTTTCACTCATTTTCCTGCGCAGGGACTCCCTTTCTTCGGGATGCGCGAAATCGAGAGGACCCAACCTATCGACAATCTCGCTTTCCGTATATCCAAGCATCTCGCACAGCTTGGGATTTATATACCGGCAGACTCCATCCTGTACAACGCTGATGCCAACCATCGATCGCTCCGCGAGAACTCGGAATCTTGCCTCAGATTCCCTCAGAGCCTGACGTCCCTTGACCCGGTAATGATTGACAATCAACAGTCCCACTGCCGCCAGAAAAGCAGCAGCCAGTATCTCGTCGTGGTAAGCATACGAAAGATCGCGAAGGTAGGTAATTACACCTTCCCAGGAGCTTACGTGCTCTGTCTTCGTGGGTGCAACTATAATCAGCAGGGGCTTAGAGACAAACCGAACCCCGCTGTTGAACAGAGTAATCAGGTCTATCACCATCAATACTAAATTACTCTATTTTCTCCAATTGTCAAACAATACAAGCGGAGACAGCCTTTGCCGAGAAGTCGCCAAAATTAAGCACAGACTCCCATCCCTGTAGCCAGTCCCCAATTCTGATACGCCCCATGGGCATAAGACGCTTTTTTATTGAACAGCAACCGCTTACGTCAGAATTGTGGAGCCGCCAAAGGACTGAGGCAAAAACTTCGGGCGGGTCTTGGGCACACTGTTGGACACACCGATGGGCTTTTCCGGGAGAATTCCGGTTCCCAGACAAATAGAAAGTCACCTGGGGGCAATGTTACTTGACGAAACCCGTCGGATTTCGTTGCTTCTATCAAGAAAGGATTAACAACGACACCTCGGGACAAAACATACCATGATTAAAATTCCCAAATTTATACAGGAACTCAAAGCGTACAAGGCCGGCAAACCAATCGGCGAATTGGCCCGGGAGAGAAACCTGAACCGCATTGTCAAGCTTGCCTCCAATGAAAACCCGCTGGGACCTTCGCCGAAAGCCGTGGAAGCTGTCAAAGATGCGCTTGGAGAATTGCATCGCTACACCGATCCGAGATCGCACGATCTGGTCATGGCGCTGGCCAATAAATATGATATCCGACCGGAGCATATTGTCTGTGGTCATGGCACCGATTCGCTCATAGCTTATGTTATCAACGCTTTTACCGAGGAACAGGATGAGATCTTGACCTGCGAAGGAACGTTCATAGGAATTTATGTCAACACCCGGAAATTCGGACGTCGACTGAAACAGATTCCCCTCAAGGATTACGGCTTCGATCTCAATGCGATTCTCAAGGCGGTATCACCGTGCACCCGGATAATATACCTGGCCAATCCCAACAACCCTACCGGCACCATGTTCGGCAAAGCCGAATTCGAGGCCTTCATGTCAAAAGTGAGCGACGACATCCTGGTAATTCTCGATGAGGCCTATACCGCCTACGCCGGGGACATTGCCGATTATCCAAACGGAGTCACCTACTGGTATGACAACATGGTCGTCATGCGTACGCTTTCGAAGGCCTACGGCCTGGGTGGACTGAGAGTTGGTTTTGCGGTTGGACCAAAACACGTGATAGACGCCCTGTATAAAGTAAAACTTCCCTTCGAACCAAACATTCTCGCGCAGAAAGCGGCTATCGCCGCGCTCGATGATGACGACTTTCTACGTCTCACGGTCGAAACAAACCGCCGCTCTCTGGCCGCAATGAGCGCGAAGTTCAAACAACTGGGTATAGCGCAGGTAGAAACATCGGCAAACTTCATACTGATGCTGATGCCGGACGAGCAATTCGCGGCTGACTTCACTGCGGAGTGTTTAAACCACGGCCTGATTCTGAGGCACGTCGCCGGCTTCGGGATCCCGAACGGTGTAAGGATTAATTCGGGCACCGATGACGAAACGGTGTTCGCGCTGGATGTCATCGAGAAAGTGTACTCAGATATTGTTCAGAAAAGGTCTGCGGCGGAGCCGATTCAATCGAACCAATAGCGGTCAGGGGGGGGGCGAAGACTCAGGCGTGAGTTATGGGCTAAAGCGTACCGGTGATATCACCGACCGATATGTTTTCCACGAGGACTTTTGACGGTCGTTCGATGGCAAAGGCCACCGCCTCGGCCACTTCTTTCGGGTGAAGCATCTTCTTTTCCGGCCATTCGCCCGGGACCCTCTTCCACAATCCGGTAGCGGTGGCGCTGGGGTAAATGTTGATGACCCGGATATTGCGGGGACGCAGCTCCTCGCGAATGCTCTGCATCATCCCTTCGAGCGCGAACTTACTCATACTGTAGCTGCTCCAGTTGGCGAATCCGGTCTTTGCCGCAATGGACAGAATATTAACGATACAGGCGCCTTCAACCATCACCGGAAACAATTTCTTGACCAGCACAAAAGGAGCGGTAACGTTGACAGCCAGTGTCTCCTGCCATTCCTGCGATGTAATCTCTTCAAATGGCTTCACATGCGCCACTCCTGCATTATTCACCAGTAAGTGGAGCGGCACAGCAGTGACATCGTTCACCAACGTGTCTACGCCTCGCAGGTCGGACAGATCAGCCACCACAGGCGTTGCTTTCCCACCGTTTACCTCAACCATCCGGCAACTTTCGGCCAGGGCGTCGACGTCTCTGCCCTGAAGCATGAGATTATAGCCCTGGCTCGCGACTCTCAGAGCGACTTCACGTCCAATACCCCGACTGGCGCCTGTAATGAGTCCGTTTTTCATTGACTTATCTCCTATCTGTAGCCGCCGGTTACCGACCGCCTGAGCGTGAATCTGTTATTGGGAGTCTCCCAGAGCCTCAGGCGGACAAGTCTCTCGCCAAGCTTCGCATTCAGTCTGGGCCACAGCACGTTTATTATGTTCTCGCCGGTCGTCACCCGATTTTTGAATTCCTCAATCTCCAGGTCCAGATGCTTGTAATTCCACTCATCCACCGTCTCGAAAACCGCTTTCTCCAGATCAGCCAACCTGAACATGGTTCCCGTTCTTTTGTTCAACTCGCCACCGATGCTTGCTTCCACCTTGTACAGATGGCCGTGCCCATACCGGTTGTTACACTTGCCATAAACCGAAAGGTTGTCGTCATCCGAAAGCTCGCTCGAATGAAGGCGGTGCGCGGCGTGAAATTGCGTCGACACTCCCATCAAACACCCATCGCGACCGGAGAATTCAACAAAGAAATGATCGTGCTCAAACAGCCTCACCCTCCCCACCGGCATCTTCTGGCTGAGATGTTTCAAAAAATGGCGCGCAAGTATTTCGGTAGTCACCGGAGAACCACTCAATTCGGGTACGTCGACATTGAGATTGCGATGATCGAATCTCCCACGCAGGTCATCGAGGATCCGTCGTCCCTCAGCCTCCGGGAAAATCATGCCGGAGTCCCCGTCGACAGCCCCCCCGAGTGTAACACGCAGCCGGTAATGATGACCGTGGCCGAAAGCCGATGATGCCTTTCCGAACAAATCCTTGTTTTCAACCTGGGACAGGTGTGGCGAGTAAGTCTGTCTGGCGGCCGAGAAGTCTGTCCATAGATGACGCTCAACCCTTCCATCAGCGTAGGCTGTAGCCTCACTCTGCGGTGACTCGATCAAATGACATGCGGTGGGCCTGGCGGACATATCCGCAAACAGCGGTCGCACATCGGTTAAAAGACCTTTCGCCACGTTTTCGGGAGTCGGCACGACATCTCCGAAGAGAGGAGTGTCGGTATTGAGATATTTGTGATCATACTTGCCGTCGATGAGCGGCTTAACCTTGTCCTTGATGCTGGTAACGTTAATCATCATGCCATTGGATGTATCGACGGGACCGTTAAACACAAAGAAAGCCTCGAAATTGTGTCCATGCCCCCAAAGGCCGGCAGACTCCCTGCCAAAATACTCCAGGTTCTTATCGTCGCTCCAGTTCCTGACGAACAGACGATGCGAACTGGAAAACTCGAAACGCTTGCTTATGAAAAGATACATGGTTTTATCAGGCTGAAAAATTCCGCTCGCGTTGACGGATCTTCATGGAACTCGCCAAGCACACATGATGTCGTCATTACCGAATTCTGTTTTTCGACCCCGCGCATCATCATGCACAGGTGCTGAGCCTCAATGACCACGGCAACACCGACAGCGTTGGTATATTTCTCAATCGTTTCGGCTATCTGCTTGGTCAGTTTTTCCTGGATTTGAAGGCGCCTTGCGAACACATCCACAATACGCGCCACTTTCGAAACTCCGATAACTTTGCCGTTGGGTATATAAGCCGCGTGACATTTGCCTATGAAGGGCAAGAGGTGATGTTCGCATATTGAATACAGTTCGATGTTTTTCACCAGCACGATCTCGCTGGTATCGGATTCGAACAGGGCGTTGTTGACCAACTTGTCGAGATCTTCGCGATACCCCTGGGTGAGAAACTCCATGGCCTTTGCCGCCCGGCGAGGAGTGTCTCGAAGTCCCTCCCTGTTAACATCTTCGCCAATTTTCTCAAGTATTCTTCGATACAGGTCTTCCATCTATTCACCTTTCACTCTGATCCACACGGTTTTCACGGTTTTGCATCAACGGACTTTTCTGTGATCGCGCTGATACCCTAATAACAAAGAGAATCCTCTGAGGTTTACAGAATAATCAGATTTGTGTTTTCTAACAAGTAGATTCGATTTTGTGCCACCATGCCGGAGCCCCATACATTTCTTATCGGAGGACGTCTTTGGATTTGCCGCCACGGAACTATCGCCAGAATGACTTGAGAAGAGCGGACACCGAATACAGCCGACGAGGATTATCACTGTGCGTGATAAACTCGGTACATACCTGGAGGAGAAAGGGACTCCGTTTGACGCGCCAGGCCACAAAATCGTTCAACCACTTTCTGGAGGCCCACTTCTGGGCATATTCGTAACCCTCATGCCGGGGCTTTAATTCCGAGTCAACCCTCGCCTTATATTCCTCAAGGGCAGTATTATCACCGGTAGATAGCGCCCTGTCGATTGCGCCGGCCGCCAGCTCGCCGCATGTCATCGCCTGCCCTATCCCCTCTCCGGTCAGAGGAAACGTCGCTCCAATAACTTCGCCCACCATAAGAACGCGTTTATTGATTATCGGACGGGCGTTTTGAAGGTCACAGCGAAGGGCGGCACTCCTCGAAGGCGAGACTATTTTCGAATCACTCATAATCTTCTTTGCCGCCGGGAATGTTGTCGTAAAGGACTCAAAACATTTATTCAAATCCACGTGTTTGTTATTGTTCAAGAAGTAGCCGCACCCGAGGTTGTACTCATCATTTCCGAGCGGCACAATCCAGCCGTATCCCGGCAGCAAATGTCGCTCGTAACACAGCAGAAGGTGATTTATCTTCACTTTGGATTTGACATAACACCGCATGGCTATGGCGCTGGGCTTGTTGCTAACCACACCCCCGATCCGGCGGGCAAGCCCTATATGTGATCCGGTCGCAACGACAACATAGCGCGCCTTTAATCCAGCCGTGGATCCGCGCACAAACAGCAGCACGCTCCCGTCACTTTCCACCTTCAGATTATCAATATGACCATAGCCGAACGCCGCCCCGCTCTCGACCGCGGCCCGCACCATAATTGTGTCGAGTTGTCTGCGCTTCAGGGTTACGAAGTCGCCGTCGATCGTAAAATTGACTCCCCCGGGGCTGAAGATAGTGATTCCGTCCAGCACTGAGCCAACCGCGCGAATCATATCATAAAGTCCCATCCGCCTCAGGATACCGGCAACATCGGTAATCATACAATCGCCACAGACCTTTTCGCGTGGGAAGCGGGCCATATCCACAACAAGTACCCTGTGCCCTTTACGAGCCAGTTGAAACGCCGCAACCGAGCCGGCCGGACCGGCCCCGATTACCACCACATCCCAGCTCCTGACAGGGATATCGCTCAGGGATAACTGCCATGGCACAGGCGAATCATATCTTGTGGTGTCCAATTCCAATTAGATCCTCATCCCGGCTATTCGACGGTCGTATCAAACAAAGCAGGCAAAACCGGTTGTAATCTCCGATTTTAGCGTTTAGATTAAGTAATCGATTCGATATGTCAAAATTAGAAAAAAAATCCCTGACTGGCAAGCTGATCGTTCTGGCAATATTCGCTGTCGCGATGGGCTACTTTGAGGCTGCCATCGTGGTTTACCTGCGTCGCCTGCTATACCCCGAAGGATTTTCATTTCCCCTCGTGCCGATCGACACGGAGCTCATAATAATCGAACTCTTGCGCGAACTCGCCACCATGATAATGCTCGCCAGTGTCGCCGTTATAGCGGCCAGGAAATTCTGGGAACTCTTCGGCGTATTCGTATTCATCTTCGGTATCTGGGACATCTTCTACTATGTCTGGCTCAAAGCTACAATTGGTTGGCCGGCATCGCTCGTTGACTTGGACATTCTCTTTCTCATCCCGATTCCGTGGATTGGACCGGTTATCGCTCCCGTTTTGATCTCCGTTTTGATGATTGAAGTCGGATTCGTCCTGATTCGCACATATCACCGCGGAAATTACTTCAAGCCTCCGCTCATATCGTGGCTTTGCGGCATACTGGCCACAGGGCTGATTTTGTTTTCGTTTATGAGAGACGTCGATGCCTCGCTCCGGCAGCAAATGCCTCAGGATTACCTGTATTCTCTGCTCGCGACAGGCCTGCTTCTCTATGTAATTGGATTCGTCACTGCTTATCGAAAGTCCAGATCGACGACACCGACGGAGTCCTGAATCAGCCCTTCACGACACCCAGCGGCTTGAACCTGACTACCTTTCGGGCAATTCCGGACCGATCGGAAATGTCAACAACCTCGTCAATATCTTTGTAGGCGCCGGGAGCTTCTTCAGAAATCACCTTACGGCTCTGGGCCTGGAGATATATGCCTTTTGCCTGCATATCCGACAGGACTTTGTTGGTCGGGTACTTTTTTATCGCCGCGTGACGCGACAGGCTGCGACCTGCGCCATGACATGAAGAACCAAAAGTCTCGTTCATGGCTTTTTCGGTACCAACCAGAAGATAACTGGCGGTCCCCATATCCCCCGGAATGAGCACCGGCTGGCCCACCCCCCGATATTTTTCGGGAATATCCCTGTGTCCCGGCCCAAAAGCTCTGGTGGCTCCCTTCCGATGGACATACAGCCAGCGTTTCTTCCCCTCAACGAGATGCTCTTCAAGCTTGGCTATGTTGTGAGCGATGTCGTATATCTGGAACATTCCCATCTCGCCCGCCGATTTGTTCAGCACCGATGAAAACGATTCGCGCACCCAATGCGTAATCATCTGACGGTTCGACCAGGCAAAATTGGCGCCGCACTTCATAGCCGTGAAGTATTGCTGTCCTTCAGGGCTGCCGGCCGGGGCGCATGACAATTCACGATCAATCAATGGGATACCGTATTTTTTGTTTGCCCTTCTCATCATTTCCAGGTAATCCGTACATATCTGATGACCACATCCGCGTGAACCGGTATGAATCATGATCGTGATCTGGTCGGGTTCGGTTATACCAAAAGCGGCAGCGACTCCCCTGTCATAAATCTCATCTACCTGCTGGATCTCCAGAAAATGATTCCCGGCTCCCAACGTGCCGAGTTGATTCGAACCTCGCTTCATGGCAGCATCACTGACCGCAGCGGCATCACCACCCTCGATGCACCCCTGTTCCTCCGTCATAACCAGATCTTCCGGCCAACCGTAACCGTTCTCAACCGCCCACCGGGCTCCATTTTCGAGGACATATTTAATTTCCCGATCAGAAAGGCGCACCCTTCCCTCGGAACCAACCCCGCAGGGGATATTATGAAACATAGCGTCGATCAGCTTGCCGATTCTTGGCTTTATATCGGAAACCGAAAGATCGGTGCGAAGCAGTCTGACGCCGCAATTGATGTCGTATCCCACCCCACCCGGTGAGATTACTCCGCTCGAGGCATCGAAAGCCGCCACTCCGCCGATAGCGAACCCGTAGCCGTGATGTATGTCGGGCATGGCAATAGACTTGCCGACTATGCCGGGTAATGTGGCAACATTGGCGACTTGTTCCGGGGAATCATCAAGCTTAATCGCTTTAACCATACGGTCGTCGGCATATATAACGCCCGGAACGGTCATCCGTACCCCGTGCTGCTGCATAACCTTGCTTTCGTAGGAAGCCGGTATTTCAAACCGGAAGGAATCAATCTTTTTCAACGGACCAGTCCAGGGCATAGATATTCGTTCCTATTTGATGGTCTCTTTCAACAATTCTCTCAATGGTAATCAACCCGGAGCCTGTTCACACGTCGAACAACACCTGAACATAAGCAGGCGTCTCACCTGCCGGGTCAGCTATCTCCATCATATGATACGAAACACCTTTTATGTGGTGACCCGACGCATGCTTTTCTTTGTCGTATTTCTCGCCAAAACCTCTCGCTGTCAGGCGGTTCTCACTCAGAAGAGTCACCTCGAAATCTGTCAGCACCCAGCCGTCAACCTCCCAAAGCAGAATCAATTTCGACAGAAAGCCAACGAGCAGCCCCTCCCGGTCGACAGATTCAACCTCAACAGCGATTTCCTTGTCGGGTCGGATTTTGGAACCATCGGTCATTATGTCAAACATGGCGTCGCCCGCCACGGCGTAGGCTTCTTCCACGGTTTTGCCATACGCCTTTATCGCGATATCGGCGGTGTGTTCCACGAATTCGTAGTGGCGCGAGCCTCCAGCGGCTTTCTTCCTCTCGGCGACCATCTAACTCTCCAGTCCGTTCAAATACGCCTGCACACAATAGGGCATTCCCGATGAATACCCACCCTCCAGCAGTGAAAATGTCGGGACACCCAAAGAGCTAATAGCCTCACCTATTCGCTCGAACGTTTCGATGTCCAATCCCAGATTGGTTATCGGGTCTTCCTTGAAGGTATCAAATCCGGCGGAAACCGCAACCAGTTCCGGCGAAAATTCCCTTACCTCGTCAAGCGCGATCGAGAATATTTTCATGTAGTCGTCGCCGGAAGTAAACGCGTCAACCGGAAAGTTGCGGCAGTTCAGTTCCGAGCGATACCCGGTTCCAGGGTATAATGGGCTTTGGTGCAGGGATACATACAATACTCTATCACTACCCATAAAAATATCCTGAGTACCGTTTCCATGGTGGCAGTCGAAATCGATAATGGCCACCCGCCTCACCTTATCCAGAGCTTTAGCGGCGGCAATCGCGACGTTATTAAAGTAGCAAAAACCTCCGAGGAAATTCTTACCGGCGTGGTGTCCGGGCGGTCGCATTAGTGATATGGACGCGGTCCCTTCCAGAGCTAGCTTCAGAGCCATAAGGGCAGCCCCGGCAGAGAGTCTGGCGTAAAAAGCCAGGTGGGGATAAGCCGGCGAGTCGCCATCATAGAAATTTCCCGCCGATACCCGGTCAATGAGATCGCGCGTGTGAACCAGCAAAAGGTCGGCCACATCGGCCGGGGTCGGCTCAACGACCTCATAGTGGTCCTTAAGATGCTCGAAAGTCGAGCGGACTCTCTCGGGCGACTCGGGATGACCCGGCTGCGAGTACTCGAGACATCTTTTGGAAAAAATGATTTTCATCGTGGCCCTGCTCTCATTAACAATCACTCACACAAACCCGGCACGAGTATCCATCGGATTACCCATTGATTCTCCTGGTCACGGGACATACAAACTACCCCGGCATTGTGAAATTCTACAATAGACCTGCTTTCGTCGCCGCAGAGAAGCCGTGAAGTCAACTTGCTTAGATGCGGAAGATGCCCGACAAGCATCACGTTTTCGCTCATCGACACAAGTTGTTCGGCCCAGACAGCAGGGTCGGCGTTAGGTTCGAGACTATCAGCGGGCTTTATTCCCCCCGGCGGGTTAAGGTAATCCGCCAGCACTTCAGCGGTCTGCTGGGCTCTCAATTTACCACTGTGAAATATGACATTGATGGATGGTCGAAGTTTGGTTGCGAGCCATTTGGCTGTTTTCTCAATCTCAGCATAGCCTCCTTCGGAAAAGGGCCGGCGCGGATATTCAGTATCTCTTTTGGCCTCAGCGTGCTGCACAAGGTACAAGTTCAATTCGTTCCCTCCTTTTTGGCAAGGTCCCGTCCCTGTGTCGCTACCCGCAAGATATACGGCCCATTACCGCTTGACAAGACATTCCCGGAGCTGAGAAACTTAGTTTGTTTCGCGGAAAAACAGTGTTATCTTTGGCGAAAACGGCTTGTAACCTGATGGAAAATATATGGCCAACGACGCAGGAGCCAACTCCGGCAAAGACAGAAAAGTATATCGCGACACCAATCTTCAGATAATCTTCGGCATTACTCTGATGGCCGTGCTGGGGGTTTCGAGTATCACCCCGGCTTTTCCCACCATTGCCCGGGAGTTGAACACTTCCGCTCAACGTGTGGGCCTGCTCATTACCGTGTTCACTCTTCCCGGCGTAGTGCTCACCCCGATTCTGGGCGTGCTGGCTGACCGCTATGGCCGAAAAAAAATCATAATTCCGGCGCTGATGTTATTCGGAATCGCCGGCGGAGCTTGCTTTTTCGCGAGGGATTTTAATGCTCTGCTGATTCTAAGATTCTTCCAGGGAATGGGCGGCGGTTCTCTCGGCTCTATCAACACCACCCTCATCGGCGACATTTACGAGGGCCGCCAGCGCGCTCAAGCTATGGGTTACAACGCCAGCGTGCTCAGTGTCGGAACCGCCAGTTATCCGCTGATAGGGGGAGCCTTGACCCTTGTGGCATGGCACTACCCTTTTCTTCTCTCCCTGATAGCCCTCCCGATCGGACTGTGGGTAATCCTCAAACTGAAAAATCCCGAACCCAAGAAGCCCGAGGATATGCGCCGGTATTTTCGTGGAATACTAAAGTCGATCAATGTACAGGTAGTTGGTCTCTTCTTTGCCAGCATCCTGACATTTGTCATACTTTATGGGGTTTACCTGACTTACTTCCCATTCCTGATAAAAGAGTCATTTAACGGCTCACCGGTGGTAATCGGGCTTTTGATGTCTGCAATGTCTTTGACGACAGCGGTCACATCGGCTCAACTCGGCAGGCTATCCGATACCTTCTCCCACAAGAAACTGCTTGTGTGGGGGTTCATTCTATACAGCATCGCGCTGCTCAGTATCCCTATGATTGGGCATCTATGGGTTTTGCTGATACCGGCTTTCGTTTTTGGCCTCGGACACGGAGTCAATATACCCAGTATTCTCACGCTCATGTCGGGATTCGCGCCACTCGAACATCGAGCGGCGTTCATGTCGATGAATTCCATGGTGCTCCGCGGTGGTCAAACAATCGGACCGCCTTTGATGGGCTTGTTTTACACGCTCGGCGGCGTTGATGCTACATTCTTTGCCGGAGCTGCTCTTGCCTTGATAGTCATGGTTATACTCGTCTTTACTCTCAAATAGTCCGCAAAAACCCGTCTCGATGCCAATTCCTTCAAGCTTGCCATAGATTTTGTCATTATTTATATTTCCCGCGTAAATCAAATCTCTGAGTCGGGAACCATGCAACGACGAGAATTCATAAAAAAGACCGGTAAAGCTGTCGCGCTGGCCGCCGCCGCCGGAGGAGCCGGCTTGCTGCTTCACAATCGCGACGCGGGAGCGCTGCTTTCAGCGCATTCAGGCGACAGGTACACTCCCGTTTTTGTGCCTTCGAGCAGTTTCGAAGTCCCGCCCGACCCAACTTTGCCAAAAGTCACCCTCTGTCATGAGGCTGATGCTGTCAAGGCCCTCAATTATTCTCTCGACGCCATCGGCGGCATAAAACGGTTTGTGAAATCGGGTGAGAAAGTAACGGTCAAGCCGAATATCGGATGGGATCGTGCCCCCGAACAGGCCGCCAACACCAACCCGCTGCTGGTAGCGGAAATGGTCCGACTGTGCCTCGAGGCCGGGGCGTCCGAGGTAATAGTGACCGACATCAGTTGCAACGAGCCGCGACGGTGCTTCCTTCGCAGCGGCATTAGAAACGCCGCTGAATCGGCGGGAGCCAGAGTACTGTTACCGCGGGAAGAAGATTATTTTTCGACCGATATCAACGGCGAATTGCTCACCGTATGGCCCGTTCTGAAATATTTCCTGAAGACCGACCGCTTGATCAATATGCCGATTGTCAAACATCACTCCATGTCCGCATGCACTATCGGCATGAAAAACCTCTACGGCATTCTCGGTGGGCGGCGCAATCAGCTCCACCAACGGATCGACCAGTCCATAGTCGATCTGGCTGCTTTCTGTCGACCTACTCTGACTGTTGTTGACGCTACCAGGGTTCTGCTGCGCAACGGCCCGACGGGAGGTTCGCTTGACGATGTTGCCATCGAAAACACGGTATTGTGCGCGACCGACCAGGTGGCGGCCGATTCACGAGCCGTGGAATTTTTGGGACTCACCGGTGAGAGAGTCGGGCACATCGTTCTGGCAGAAAAGAGCGGACTCGGCAGTATCGATTACAGAGCCGCCGGGTACAGGGAAGTCACTGTATGACAATCAAGACAGTGCGAAACCTTCGTCGCGTATCGCAGATACTCTTTTTTGCAGTATTCTTCTGGCTTATTCTCAAAACGACCTTCGAAGTAAATTTCAACCCGACCGACCCAACCGAGATCATGCTGCCCTACCCGGTATCCATTGCGCTCGAGTTTGACCCTCTGGTAGCTATAGCGACAGTTCTGTCAAGCGGAACACTGTACAAAGGTCTGCTCTGGTCGCTGGTCATTTTAATTCCGACGATATTTATCGGACGCTTCTTCTGCGGATGGGTCTGCCCCCTTGGGTCGCTTAATCACTGGGTTTCCGAGATTCCATCCGAGAGGCTCAACCATCGGGGAGCGGGAAAAATCAGGTCGAATCACTACAAAAAATATCAGCGGATCAAATATTATATTCTGCTGGTCTTTCTTGGCGCGGCTCTGTTGGGAACGCTGCAGATAGGACTTCTGGATCCGCTGGCGTTGCTTGCCCGCTCAATCGGAACAGTGGTACTGCCGGTGACACACACCGCCCTGGCAGGGCTTGTCGATTGGTTCAAAGGACTCGGCTACCCGCCCCTGGGCAAACTGGCGCAGGGTGTGTACGATATTATTGCCCCGCTGCTTTTGACCTACCGCCAGAGTTTCTTTCACACCATCCTGACCATAGGCACACTCTTTCTGTTCATCCTGATCCTCAACCGAATTTTCACCCGTTTCTGGTGCCGGGGCATCTGTCCGCTGGGAGCTCTGCTGGGAATCTTCTCCCGCTTCTCGTTATTCGGCCTGCAAAAGGATGAGCAATCATGCACGCATTGCGGACTCTGCGGCCTGAATTGTCAGGGCGGCGATGACCCCGAGATCGGCCGCAAATGGCGCCAGGCGGAGTGCCACCTCTGCCTCAATTGCCAGGCGGCATGTCCCGAGGGTTCACTCAAATTCAAGTTCTTCCCTCAGCAGATAGTTACGCCGGCAAATCCCGCCGGTACCCCCGAAATAAATATCTCGAGGCGAAAAGCAACAATGTCCGTCGCGGCAGGTCTGGCTTTGTTTCCCCTGCTGCGATCCGGGGACGCTTTCGAGGTGAACGCCAATCCCCTGTTGATTCGACCGCCCGGCTCTCTTGCTGAACCGTCATTCGCGGCAAAGTGCATCCGCTGCGGGCAGTGTATGCGAGTGTGCCCCAACAATGCGCTTCACCCCACTCTGCTTGAGGCAGGTCTCGAAGGTATGTGGTCGCCGTATCTGATAGCCAGAATAGGCTACTGTGAGCCTACCTGCACTCTCTGCGGTCAGGTTTGTCCGACCGGCGCCATAATGGAGCTTTCTCTGAAAGAAAAGGTCGGCGACAAAGATACGCCGCCCAACCGCATCGGCACGGCTTTTATCGATCGCGGACGGTGCCTGCCGTGGGCCATGGCGACACCGTGCATCGTCTGCGAGGAATGGTGCCCTACGTCACCCAAGGCGGTATATCTCAAGGATGAAATCGCGTACGACTCTAAGGGCAATGAGGTCCCGGTTAAGCGGCCGTATGTCGATCCGTATTTGTGCACCGGCTGCGGGGCATGCGAATTCGCCTGCCCTATAAGTGACCGGGCCGCAATTTATGTTACTTCAGCCGGTGAGACGCGTTCGGTAGACAATCAATTCCTGCTCGAGAGAAACCGCAAGAAATCACCTGTCCGAGACCGACAAGCATAGTCTTTCTATCTTCTGATAATCAAACCCAGCAGCGCGATACCGCTAACCGCGGCGATCGCGATCAGCAGATATGTGAGTCCGATCACGGGAAGCAGCACGGCGGTGGAGAACAGCGCTCCGAGAGATGACCCGGCAATCTCCAGAGCATAGCCGGTGCCGCGATTTTCCTTTGCCTTGCGGCCGTAATATTGACGGGTGGCTCCGACAAAGAGGGCCCCGGAAGCCGCGGCGGTCAGCAGCAGAAACCCGGCGTGATAGAAAACGGCAAACTCTATAGTGCCGTTTTCATAGGTGAAGAGAAAACCGAGCGTAAGGACCATAAGAACGATGAGCGCTACAGAAGCGGTCTTATCGCTCTTTATCCAGTAAACAGCCACCGTCCCCAGCGATAATCCGAGCATGAAAGCTCCAATGAGAACAGCCATCGCCCAGTACAACGCTCCGGCGTAAGACTGAAATACATAGAATGAGATAAGTTCGAGCGACAGCGAGACAACTCCCGCCGTAAAGAACAAAAACAGGGCGAACTTCCCTTTGGCCCGCTTCGGAATAATGGTAGTAACAAATAGAATTATCAGCACCACCGGAAAAATCAGAAGCCAGAGCGGTTGCGTGAGAATCTGAGTAATGATAAGGTGATCCGCGCTGTCGACCTTTGACCTCAAAAGCGCCTGAAGATATGGCAGAATCGGCTTGTCGATGCTATTAACGGCATCGTACTGCCCCATCGCCGCAAGCAAACGATCCCTGCTCAGATCGTCCAGCCTGTCCGGGAGATAATCACGCGATACGAACTGAGCATTGTAATCCAGGCTATCGATGCGCGCGATGATACTGTCTACAGGAAGCCCGAATCGTGATGAATCGGAGGCGAAAAATACGGTGCTCGTGCCGGGCCATACCTCGGTGTAATGAAATTGACCGCTCAGGGTGTTGCGAATTACGGATAGAATCTCTGCCTGCTCATTGCCAATATACCGATCCGTGTCGTATCCGGTCGGTATTACAACCATTCCTCCCGGGTTCAGCGGCAGATGTTCAAAAAACGATGGTGTCACCAGTCTTCCGTTTTTATATGTGTCAAACATTCCCGCCGCGATAATCACGATATCGAATGTCCAATGATCGTCTGCTATCGGCGTCATCATGATTCCCGGATCGACATACAGATGTACCGGCAGGTGGTCGGTCGAGATTATGCCATCGATCACTTCACTCAATTGCTGTCGAGGATCTATAGCTACCAGATTGCTTCCACCGAAAATCTCCTCGGCGAGTTGAGAAATTCCGAACTCCGTTTGGCCTACATAGGCTATTGTCTCGGCATCGGGGTGGTACACCAGCGCCGGGATCAGGGCGTTCTCCGCTGCCATCGTCGATGGATAAACCGCCTCTACACTGTTATCGGTGAGTAGAATCACGTTGTCTTCTCTTGAGAGAATGGTTTGACGGCCATAGGGTGTATCGAACGACTTCTCGACCTGATACGGCCGGTATCGCCATTGATCGGCAACAGGTTCCAGATAACCGACTCCCACGAGGAAGATGGCCACCACAACGACCATTAGAAGCAACCGGCGCAGGCGAAAATTCCACGATGGTATAGCGAACATCCAGTCAAACAACGCTATGAACAGACCGACAGCAAAGGCGAGTTGAAGCCCCGATAGCCACGGCCCGATGGCGAACGCAACCAGGATGCCCCCCAAAAAAGCGCCGATACCTTCGAACAGATATACTCTGATAATCGATGGTTCGGTTTCCATTTGCTGACGCGCTATCGATGGGAAAAGCCAGCCTGAGATGATTCCTATCGGAAGCATAGCGACCATGGAAATCAATGCGGCCTGTGTAAATGGAATCACCTCACCGGTCATGTGGTCGGTGAGCATCGGTGAGAAGCGAACCAGCAACACCATTACCGGAAGAAGTACGGCGCCTCGCCAGAAGAGGGCGCCCGGCGAAGTTCGGCTGCGACCACCGAGGTATGCTCCGGCTGCAACAGAAATCAGCCACCCGAACAGAGCGGTTGAAATAAAAAGCTCGTCGCCGTTGAGTGAGGCCACCAGTTCCCTGAGAAGCAACACCTGTCCGACAACCGAGAAAAAACCGAGTAAAAACGCCCGGCGTATCACTTAGAAAATCCCCGGAATTTCGTGCTTACAGAACCGACATCTATTGCCATCAAGATTGAACTCATAGATTGTGTATCCCCGTCGGCCGATAACCGTTTTACCGCATTTGGGACAATAGGTTGATTCGGCCGGATGCCCCCGAAGGTTACCCAGATAAACATACTGTAAACCCTCCGCCCTGCTAATGGCGTGAGCGTTCTCCATAGTTTTTTCGGGAGTCGGAGGGAGATTCTTTAGAAGATATTGCGGGTAAAACCTTGAATAGTGAAGTGGCGTATCCGCACCAAGATAGGTCTTTACCCATCTCGACAGTTCCTTAAATTCCTGCTCGGTATCGTTCAAAGTAGGGACGACCAGATAAACAAGCTCCAGCCAGACACCGGCTTTCTTGATTTGAATCAGACGGTCGAGAACGGGTTTAAGTTCCCCCCCAACGATATCCTTGTAATACTGTTCACGAATCGCCTTGAGATCAACCTTGATAGCATCAAGATGCGGCATAAGTTCGATAAGTGGCTGCTCTTCAATATACCCACCCGTAATCATCACCGATTTGACCCCGTGCCTGTGCCCCTGTTCGGCCGTGTCGAACATGTACTCATAGAAGATGACCGGCTCCGAATAGGTATAGGCGATGGTCGACACGTTACGCTGGCGACATATATCGACCAGGCTCTTGGGGGGGAGGTCGAGGTTTCTTGTCTGTTCCGGACGGACCTGAGATATCTCCCAGTTCTGGCAGAACTTACAGTTAACATTACACCCGGCCGTGGCGATAGAAAGAGCTGTCGTCCCGGGATGAAAATGAAAGAGCGGCTTCTTCTCTATCGGATCAATATTCAACGAGCACGACAGTCCATAGACAAGTGTATAGTAAGTGTCTGACCTGTTTTCCCTCACGCCGCAGTACCCGCGCTCAAGGTCGGTAACATAGCAGTGGCGCGGACAAATTCCGCATTCTATGCCGCCTTCGGGCTTTTTCTTATAGTGTCGAGCCTCGACCGATGACAACCTGGTAGTGTAATCAAAAGCACAGACATTCTGAATACCGCCCAGAAACTCAGGAAGTAACTTCGATTGCGTCGCCGCCACCGCCGCACCGCATCCCACACACCTGATGAACGTTCGTCTTTTCACATTGGCCTTACTGCATATTCGCTATGCCGAGACGAATTGTCTCGACTTCGATTTTATCCATCACCGCCTCACCCAGCCCGATCTGATTGGCCGAAGCGAGATATTTGACGGGTCGTCCCGCCTTGTCGAGCGGCGGCAATCCCTTGTCCTTGCGGATCTTCTCCAGTATCTGAAGACCCACCGTGTCGCAAGCAACCGGGTCCTCTGATAATATTACGCCACCATAGTGATAGAAATAGTCGCCGATAAAACCGGGACCGCCATGATACTGCACCCGGACAGCATCGATAACAGTCAGGCGATTCTTCTTTCTTATCGGGTCCAAATTGCTCACATGCGCGCAGAACGGATTGCAGTTATCACCGTGATACTTGTTGGGATTGTGAATCGCACCGTACATGTTTTTCAGTCCGGCCGACATCCCCGCCAGCGAATGGTCTTTTAAAACAGGCAGGTTGATATTTATGTCAACCATCTCGGTCAGAATTTTTGTTACCAGCGAGTTAACATCGCCCGAAGTATAGAATTCACTGGAGTAGCCCACCCCGTTCGTATCGGTTCCTAAACATCGCCTACCCGCAAACGAGGCATTAAGTTCATATCCGGCCTCGCTGAGTTCCCGGTTGGAGCGCTCCCACACAACAGTGTTGTTCTCCGAGACTCCGGCTTCTACGAGCAGTTCGATGAGCGCGTTGGCAAGGGCTACCGGTGTTGAGTTGAGATGTTTGGCCAGACAGTTGGGTTTGATACCGACCGTCGTTGATTTTCCTTTGGCTCTGCCGAGCAAGCGATCCTTCAGGAAGTTGGAGCCCAACGCGCTGAGTCCGGCCTGAAGAATGTCCCGGTACTGCCTGACGCTGAGCCCGGACATCAAATCGGCGCCATCGTATCTTACAACAACCACACGGCTCATATATTAATTATACTACTTCAACTTACACAGCAACAGTTGTTTTGCCTTGACGAAGCAACATTGCCAATGCATCCTGATATTGATGATGCGTATGTCAAAATCAGCCTGTTTTATGCTTTCGGCGGCGTTTATCCTGATGCTTACGGGTGACACGGCCGCCGGGGTGCGAAAACCCGCGGTGGCCGGGACTTTTTACCCATCCGACAGCGCCGAATTGAGCCGGATGGTCGATGGTCACTTGGTCGCTGCCGGAGAGATTCCTTCGATCGACGGCCAGATAATCGCCCTTGTTGTCCCCCACGCCGGACTGATTTATTCGGGACCAATCGCCGCTTATAGTTACAAGTTGCTCGAAAACAGTAATGTCAACACCGTTATCCTGTGCGGCCCCTCGCATCGTCTCGGATTCGACGGTGTTTCTGTTTACGGCCCCGGCATCACCTGGCAGACGCCTCTCGGCGATGTAAAATGCGATGACTCGGTCTGCCAGACGCTTCTGGACTATGATGGCATCTCGGTCATTCCGGAAGCCCACATCAACGAGCATTGCCTCGAGGTCCAGCTTCCCTACCTGCAAACCGTTCTCAAAGAATTCGAAATCGTGCCCGCCCTGATAGGCTATCGCAACCACGACAATATCAAGCGCCTTGAAGGCGCCCTGTCCAGGGTGACTGATGATGCCCGCACGGTGATGATCGCCTCAACCGACTGGCAGCATTACCGTCCCGCCTCGCAGGGATGGAAACTAGACTCGGCTGGTATCGACTGTATCAAGCGGCTCGACCCCGATGCCCTCGAGTCGTATTTGCAGCAGGGTCGCACCGAAGCCTGCGGCGGCGCGGCGCTGGTCGCCGTGATGCGGGCTGCTATCGCCAAAGGAGCCAACCGCGCGAAGATTCTCAAATATGGCGACTCGGGCGACCTGACCGGTGATAAAAGCAGTGTGGTCGGCTACGCGGCCGCCGTAATATATAAAAGCGATGGAAAGGATACTTCAAACCCCACGGAGCCATCCGGAGGAGAAACCATGAAGAGCGATTCCTCTCCCAAATTTGAACTCACTGATGCAGATCGTCATCTGCTTTTAGAAATAGCCCGTACATCCATTGACTGCCACCTAAACAAGAAGCCTCTGCCGGACTATGATGTATCTCAGACACTCCGCGATAACGGCGCTGCTTTTGTCACGCTGAATAAAAGCGGCCGCCTTCGCGGATGTATCGGCTACACGATGGCGTTCAAGCCGCTGTGGGAAACTGTCTCCGAGTGTGCTGTCAAGGCGGCGGTCGAGGACCCCCGTTTCCCGCCCGTGATAGCGGGCGAACTGCCTGAGCTTCACATCGAAATATCGGTGCTGACACCGCTGGAAAGAGTGAAATCGCTCGATGAAATCAAAGTCGGGCGCGATGGACTGATGATCTCGCTGGGGATGCAGCGCGGGCTGCTTTTGCCGCAGGTTGCCACCGACTATGGCTGGACCGAGACCGAATTTCTTCAGCAGACCTGCCGCAAAGCCGGCCTGCCCTTGGATGCCTACAAATCCCCAAACGCTACCATCGAACGCTTTCAGGCGGTGATATTCGAAGAAGAATGATTCCTTGTAGGCTCCCGCCGCGGCGTGAGGCTACCGTGACGCAGACAAGGATATGCAGTCTGTGTTTGATAAATCAAACGCCTACGCAGCGAACGCAAATTTCCGTTTATTGAAATATCTCTCATACGTTTACAACGATTTGGGTTCGTTTCCTCATTTTGTTTTGTTTGCGCCAGACGCACATCGCTATCAGAAAAATCGAACACCGACGAATAACCCCCTTAGGGCGCATTTACCATCGGAGTTGTAGGAAATTTGTTTGGGGGATGTACATCTGTTGTGCTGCTTCAAAACACCCACCACAACATATAGCCCCCTGTCACAATCCGGATTAATGTGATTTGCGGACCGGGGGATTTGCGTATAATATACTGCACGGATGTATAGTATTGGTCGATATATTCCGGTGAATCTGAAGATTCACCGGGCACAACAGGTGACGGACAAATGGGACATCTGCCGCGCACAAAAACCACAACGCCACGGCGTTGTGCCCGTCGAGTCTTCAGACTCGACGTCGGGTGGCAGGCTCAAACTTGCTTTGGGCCTGACGTGCGCAGACATACAAGCGCAGATGGTAGGCGTTTGATTTATCAAACGCGACCCTAGCACAAAAAGTTAGAGCAACGATGGCTTTCTCCCTCGCCCTCCGGGAGAGGGTCGGGGTGAGGGCGTATTTTGTTCGGGCAGATGATGATCCCGCTTCAGCGGGACCGCGCACAAAAACTGCGTCTGTAGGCTCACGCCGCGGCGTGAGCCTACAAAGGAATCGTTGGAGATAAATGTCAAAACCTCCATCTGACGACGGACCCTGTCGGGTCCGCCGTGGGCGGATTGGGAAACAGGGATCCTGCTACGAAGAAAGAGGGCATAACCGTAGGCGTTTGATTTATCAAACGCATCCATGTTATGCCAAGACAATGGCGGGTTGAAGATAAACATTAAGCGTCGGGGCACAATTCCCCAAGGCGAATCAAGACCCAACGCAATGAAAAAAGGGTGACGGGCAGATGGGACATCCCGGCGCACGAAACTCCCCCGGGTCGATCTTCCGCACTTTCGCTACAACATCTTGGGTGAAAGCCCCCACGGTGCGGTGATGGGAGACCAATGTTGTGAGAAAAGACATGTACTTGAAAAATCATGAGAAAAAAACGGCGCGAAATGGCTTTCTGCAATCGCGCGAATCAGTTGCACAAAAACGAGTTAAGTGAATAAAACGCCTTTTGGGGTCCCTTTAAAAAATGAGCAAACAAAGCCAATTTACCCCCGAACACGGGCAGATGGGACATCTGCCGCGCACAAAAAAAGAGGTCGAAATTACAAAGGATTTCGACTTGCTGGCCCCCCGCGTGCGCGGGGGTGACTGAAAAAACGGGGGTGACTGAAAAGGCGGAAACGACTTAGCACAGAATTGGCAGGATCTTCATCTGACGATGAACCCTGACGGGCAGGGATCCTGCCCTACTGAAAGACTGAAGATGCCACAACGGTAGGCGTTTGATTTATCAAACGCGGCCTCTCGCGCAGATGTCATTTCGAGCTTGTCGAGAAATCTTAAAAGGCGAACAAAAGATTTCTCCCTCTGGTCGAAATGACAAATTTGGCGGCATCGGGTGGCAGGCTCAAACTCTGTTTGGGCCTGTCGATGGCGGGTTCGAAGACGGACAAGATGTCGGGTTTCTCACAATTGTATTTTTTTGAATCGGAACCCGACCTTGTATCTTGTCTTGGTCATTGGTTGCGTCAGATATTATGACAGACCGGGATGAAACTCTAACCCGACCGAGGCCGGAAAGCCTGTCTAGTAGATAAGTTCTCCCGGTCTGCTACAGGATCGTCTAATGCCGAACGGTATCTGAGGCGTCCCTTTGGGGCAGCCTGTATTGACAAGGTTGGCATCAGCGTCCTCAATCTGTAGACAATATAAATACGGGGGTTAAGGTGGACAAGAGTCGTTTTTGCGTGGGTGTGGATGTTGGCAAAGATGAGTTAGTCGTAGCCATTGCCGATAAAAAGACCCGATTCTTTGGTACAACCACAAGTGAGGTCAGGCGTATGTATCGCTGGCTAAACAAGTGTTCCGGCGGCGGTTCGATTCATCTGGGTATGGAAGCGACCGGAGTTTACAGCACCAAAGTAGCATTGAAGTTGGTTGAATACAATCAGACAACGGTGAGTGTTATCAATCCGGCTCAGATAGCAGCACATGGTCGAGTATTGTTAAAACGGACGAAGACGGACAGTGTTGATGCTCAGGTGATATTGGACTTTGTAATCAAGCACTGTCCTTTGCCCTGGCAGCCGCCATCGGAAGCTCATCGCCGGCTCTCTTCGCTGGTGACCCAGGCGGATGCCATCAAGGCCGAGATAGGTCAATGGAGAAGCCGTCAGCACGCCCATAAACACACACCCGAGTTACCCCGGGAGGTAACGAGTTCTGCCGCTAAGATTATGAAGACTCTACAACAGGAGTTGGTAAAGATCGAGGCCGCCATTGAACAACTCTGTCAGCAGGATATGCAACTAGCCGAGGATATAGCTATTGCAACTTCGATTGTCGGTATCGGCAATTGTTCTGCGGCTCAGATATTAGCTTACGGTGGTGACGCTCTGACCCAGCGAACTCGCCGTCAACTGGACGCTCATGCCGGACTGGCCCCGGCTCAAAGACAATCAGGGACTTCAGTACGAGGTAAACCTCACCTGGCTAAACAAGGCAATGCACGGCTCAGAAGAGCCCTCTACATGCCAACCCTCGTGGCGGTGCACCACAACCCTGTTCTGATGCGGTACTATCGGCGACTAATTGATAAAGGAAAACTCAAAAAAGTCGCTCTGGCGGCCTGCATGAGGAAAATGCTGAACATAATCAGAGCTATGCTCATAAAAAGAGAAAGGTTCAATCCACAATATCAACCATTGACATAAAAGACGGTATCTACGAGAAAGATAAGTCATGCGTACGATTACGGATTTGAAAAATATACTCGATAAGAAATGGCCCGAAGCCACTTTCAAAGCCGCCGAGAGCGAAAAAATAGTGTTCGCAACCGGTATCGAAGAAATCGACCGTCTTCTCCCCCACCGGGGTATCCCGCTTGGTCAGATGATCGAAATGACCGGCCCGGTATCATCGGGGAAGACCAGTCTTCTTTATAAAATATTAGCGAAAATCACACACGAAAGGTTGGCGGTTTATTTCGACTTGAGCAACTCTTTTTACCCATCGGCTGCTACCTGTTGCGGCGTCAATATAGACTGTCTCGTGGTGGTCAAAACGGGTGATGTTCTTTTGGGATTGCGCACCGCCGAGAGTCTTTTATATCACGGGAAAACATCGTGTGTAATCCTCGACCTCATCGATCAGGAAAAACCGCTTCCCATGACTTTACTCCACCGTCTTCGCATGCAAACCACCCGGAGCAAAGCGCTGACATTCTTTCTGACCGCCGACAACACGCAGATCATACCATCGAGCATTGTCTCTCTGCGCCTATCCGTGAGAAGGCTTGATCTGCGCCGTGTGGAGGTCGAGGTCACCAAAAGCAGAATATCAAAAGAGGGCCTTAAAACCGACTTGGTGCTTTATGATTAAAGATAGAATAGCCTGTGTGCTGGTGCCCGACCTGGCGATGCAGATTTGTTGTTTGAAAGATCCATCGCTTGAAAGCAAACCGGTCGTGTTAACCGAAACCGACAGCGAGTTGTCATTGGTGCTCGCCGCGAATAACATCGCCAAAAATGATGGCGTTACTATCGACATGACAGTGGCGCAGGCGCGGTCGTACTGTCCGGAGCTGGTCACCTGTCAGGTATCCCGTAAAACCGAACGGGCGGCATCGGAGAAGCTTCGCAATATCCTGTTCACGGCCAGTCCGCTGGTGGAAGAAACCGGCGCGGGATGTTTTTTCGTGGATGCTTCGGGGCTTAAGTGGCTTTACAAAACCGAAGATGATCTGGCGAAGCGGCTGGTTTCGCTGATAAGTTCTCTCAAGCTCAGGGTGCAGGTTGGAATCGGCAACAACAAGTTCGTCGCCCATGTAGCATCGCTGGTGTCGCCGGTAAATTCGTTTACGGTTGTAGCGGCCGATGCCGAACGGCGGTTTCTCAACAATCTGGCAATCGGTTATCTCCCTTTGTCAGATGACATGCGCGATAAGTTCCTGGCGCTGGGGTTGAAAACTATCGGGCAGGTGGCGGCGTTTCCATCGAACGAGATGACCACCCGATTCGGCGAAGAAGGAGCGAAAATCGCCCGTCTTTCCAAAGGTGATGACACCGATTTCTTCCTGCCGGAGTTTTCGCAAGTGCTGTTGTCGGCGAGAGCTTCGCTGTTCGACCCGCTTGAATCATCGGGCGAGATTGTTTTCCACGTCAATAAAATCCTGACCGACCTTCTCGAAAAACTCGGCAAAACCGGCCGGGGATGTAAAGCTGTGGATGTGCAGCTTCATCTTGAGACCGACGGGCAGATGAGGATCCCGCTTCAGCGGGACCGCGCACATACGGGTATTAAAACCTTGCACCTTGTTCTCAAGAAAGTCACGGAGATGCCTTTTAAATTCATTCGTTTGCTCAACGAACAGCTAAATGGTTTGAGGCTTTCAGGCAGAGTGGCGGATATTACCATCACTATCCCCGAAGTTTTACCTCTGGAATCATCACAGCTTGAGCTTTTGGGGGCATCAGGCTTCCATCACCGGCAGATGGGGACATCTGCCGGTCACAAGATGCAGGTGGGGACATCTGACGGGCACAAGATGCAGATGATGGGGACATCTGCCGGTCACAAGATACAGGTGGGGACATCTGCCGGGCACAAGATACAGATGAGGACATCTGACGGTCACAATGTTAGTGATGGCCACATTGTCGGTAATCAACATCAGATACAATTGTTGGCTCCTGCTGTCGGTGATGGGATCACTCCCGACAGTAATTGCAGTTTTTGCGCGATTGACTCGAAACCCAAATCGAAAAACACTGCCGTTGATACTTCGTGGCGTTGTTCTTTCGCTCTCAATCCAATCGCGGGGTTACGCCTGATACAGCCGGCCCGCAAGGCGACGGTAGCCTCCTGCGGCGCGAAGCTCAGTTCGGTAAGATTGCGACATCACACCCGCTCGATAGTCAGGCAGAATGGTCCGTGGGAGTTGTCCGGCGGATGGTGGCAGTATGGTTTTGACCGAATGTATTATGAGGTTCAGACCGATGATGATCGGTTTTACCTGCTGTATTTTGACCGTCAGGCGTCGGACTGGTATGTGCAGGGGGTGTTTGATTGAAGATAAATGTCAAAACCTCCCCCGTGAAACGGGGGACCCTGACGGGCAGGGGATTTTGACCTACTGAAGAAGCGTAACGGTAGGCGTTTGATTTATCAAACGCGGCCCATCGCACAAATGTCGTTTCGAGCTTGTCGAGAAATCTTAAAAGGCGAACGGAAGATTTCTCCCTTCGGTCGAAAAGACAAATTTGGCGGGTTCGAAGCCACCATAGTAGATAGTAGGTCGGCGTTCCGCCGGGCACGCCACGGGCAACGTGGCCGTGAGCCAAGAAACCCGACATGTTCAAACTTGAAAGGGGGCGATACCCTTATGGCGGGTTCTAAGAAGGACCCGCCCTACAGCAAAAAGTGCCTTGGCGGTAGGCGTTTGATTTATCACACGCATCACGTTATGCCAAACCACCGGTGATTACATCGCACTGGTAAATTCGTTCCGTCAGGCTTCCGAGTGCGCCATGCGGCGGATCTTGCGACCTTCGGAGGGCGTGTGACGGTTCGGGGTTGGAATTTGATTGCTGTCAGGTCACATCCCACCACAGGTGGGACAAGACCTGACCGAACAAAGATTATACTGCGTTTGTAGGTTCACGCCGCGGCGTGAGCCTACGAAGAAATCGTCGTGAAGTATATTGAACTACATTGCCACTCAAATTTCTCGTTCTTGAGTGGCGCGAGTCACCCCGAAGCGCTTGTGGAAGAAGCGCATCGGTTGGGGTATGAAGCGCTGGCGCTTACCGATACCAACGGTCTCTACGGTATAGTACGATTCAGCCAGGTGGCGATCGAGAAAAATATCCGGCCGATTTTCGGCGGCGAGATAACGTTGGACAACGGACATCATCTTCTGCTGCTGATCAAAGATGCTGTCGGCTATGCCAACCTGTGCAGTCTTATCAGCGAGGCCAAGCTCAAGAGCAAAAAGGACGAGACAAAGATAACCAAAGAGAGTCTTGCTTCGCACCGCGATGGTTTGATAGCCTTATCCGGTTGCGCTCTCGGAGAACTGCCATCGGCAATCCTGAAAAAAGACCTTCCAACAGCGCAGCGGGTTGCTTCGGAGTACAGAGAGCTTTTCGGCGCGGATAATTTCTATCTGGAGATGCAGCACCACAACCTGCCGGACCATCAGATCTTGTGCGAACAGCTTTCACTTCTGGGGCGGCAACTCGATATTGAAACGGTGGCCACCAACAATGTTCACTACGCCACAAAGAAGGCGCGGATGCTTCAGGATGTCCTCACGTGCATCAAAAACCACACCACTCTGGATGATGCCGCCAATCTTCTGTATCCCAACGCCGAGCGATATTTGAAGCCGCCGGAGAAAATGATTCGAAGGTTTGCGAATTATCCTGAAGCGATTGAAAACAGTGCCGCGATCGCCGGGCGCTGTTTGTTCTCGCTGGATAATCTTCAAACAATACTCCCCGACTTCCCCGTCCCCGACGGCGAGACAGTACACAGCTATCTTCGTAAACTCACCTACGAGGGCGCGAAGGTTCGTTATCGGGAGTTAACACCAAAGGTTGTCGGGCAACTTGAGCACGAATTGAAGATTATCCAGAAGCTCAATCTTTCGGGCTACTTTTTGATTGTTTGGGATATTGCCCGCTTTTGTAAGACCAACGGCATTCTCTCGCAGGGACGCGGCTCGGCGGCTAATTCGGCCGTGTGTTATTGTCTGGAGGTAACCGCGGTCGATCCCATCAAGCTGGACCTTCTGTTCGAACGGTTCGTATCCGAGAATCGTAAGGAACCGCCGGATATCGATATCGATATCGCCAATAATCGCCGCGAGGAGGTTATTCAGTATGTTTACAACAAGTATGGTCGCAATCACGCCGCTATGGTGTGCGAGGTGATAAGCTACCGGGGACGTTCGGCGACGCGCGATGTAGGCAAGGCGTTGGGGTTTTCGCTCGAGGAGGTGAACCTTCTGGCAAAACACCTCGACCACTATTCCGACGCCGAGGAGATGACAGAGCGGTTGAAAGAGATAAATTTCAAGACGGATTCGAGGCGGGTAAAACTGCTGGTCGAGTTGTGCCGGCAGATACATCGATTTCCGCGGCATCTGGGGATTCATGTCGGCGGGATGATTATTACCAAAAGACCTCTCACGCAGGTAGTACCGGTGGAAAACGCCACCATGCCCGACCGGAGCGTGATTCAATGGGATAAAGATGATGCCGCCGATGCCGGACTGGTGAAGATTGACCTCCTGGGATTGGGGATGCTGTCGCTTATCGATATCGCGTTTAAGCTGATAAAGAAAAATCACGGCCTGGATATCGACCCGGCGAGGCTTTCGTATGATGACCCGAAAGTGTATCAACTTCTCAGCAGCGCCGACACACTGGGAGTGTTTCAGGTGGAATCGCGGGCGCAGATGAATTGTCTGCCCCGCCATAAACCCGATTGCTTTTATGACCTGGTGATCGAGGTCGCGTTAATTCGGCCGGGTCCCATTCAGGGAGATATGGTACATCCTTATCTCAGACGTAGAAACGGCGAGGAGGAAGTTACCTACCCGCATCCCCAACTTGAGCCGATTTTGAAAAAGACGCTGGGAGTCCCCCTGTTTCAGGAACAGGGAATGAGAGTGGCGGTGGAGGCGGCCAATTTTACGCTCAGCGAAGCAGATGAACTTCGCCGCGCCATGGGACACAAACGCTCGCGGGAGAAAATGGAAGCGCTGAGTGACAAGCTGATTAAAGGAATGATGCGAAATGGAATCACGCTTGAGGCGGCGGAAAGAATTTTCAAGCAGCTCGCGGCTTTTGCTGATTTCGGGTTCGCCGAATCGCATGCCGCCTCGTTCGCGCTTCTGGTTTATGTGTCGGCCTACTTAAAGCTGTACTATCCGGCGGAATTCTATTGCTCGCTGTTGAACTCTCAACCGATGGGTTTCTACTCGCCATCGAGCATCGCCTTCGAGATGCGCCGCAAACGGGTCAGGCTGAATCATGTCGATGTCTTGCGGAGCAACTGGGATTGTACGGTCGAGGAGAATTCGGTTCGACTGGGATATCAATGCGTCAAAGGAATTGGCGAAAGCTCCGGGGAACAAATAGAAGCTGCCAGAGATGAACGGCTGTTCGATTCGATAAAAGATTTCGTGTTCAGGACCGGCCTCAATCAACTTGAGCTGACCCGGATCGCACAGGCGGATGGGTTTGAGTGTTTTGGGGTAACCCGTCGTGAAGCGGTCTGGCAGGTGTTGTCGCTTTTGAGACAGTCACCCGATGAACTTCAGGTCGAGACAACCGAGACCGGCCTTGCTTTGTTGCCATCGATGACTATCGGCGACACGCTGGTTTCGGATTTCAAAAGCATGGGCCTTTCCCCCGGACCGCACCCGATACAACTTATCAGAGACAGGCTGACCGACAAGGGAGTGGTGAAATCGAAAGACCTGGCATTGTATCCTTCGGGCAGGCCGGTTAAAGTGGCGGGGTTGGTAGTTATCAGACAACGCCCGGTTACGGCGAAAGGGTTTCTGTTTATCACGCTCGAGGATGAAACCGGCTTTTCCAATATCGTGGTCAAACCTCAGATGTCAGGCCGCTTTCGCAAAGAAGTCACACAATCCAAGGCTTTGATAGTGCGCGGAATATTGGAAAAGAAGGATGGGGTAATCAATGTGATAGGCTTTCAATTTACACCGTTTGTGATAAATGAGTCTGACATCGCTGTCCAAAGCCGCGATTTCAGGTAGACCTGTTTTTTACTATCCCGCCCAACCCTGCTTTTCATATATTTAGCGCAAAGATAACCGGCATGGCAGGAAATATACCGAGTGGCTGACTGGTTTTTCGTAACAGACATACACGGCTCAACATCGCGCTTTAGAAAGCTTATCGAGCGCATCTCCATCGATAAGCCACAGGCAGTGCTTTTGGGCGGAGACCTTCTCCCCCACGGCCTCGCCCGTCGCTCGCAAACCGAGCAATACCCCGATGATTTCGTAAACGACTTCATGGTTACGGAATTTGCCAGGATCAAGCAGTCCATGCGAGAGGATTATCCAAGGGTGCTGTTGATTCTTGGAAATGATGATCCCCGCTCGGAAGAGGCCACTTTTGTGGAAGCTGAAAAGACCGGAATCTGGGAGTATATCAACGAGAACTGGGTAACTGTAGGTGCTTATCGCGTCTATGGCTATGCCTACGTGCCTCCATCGCCGTTTCTGCTCAAAGACTGGGAGAAGTATGATGTGTCGCGGTTTATCGACCCGGGTTGTGTGTCTCCCGAGGAAGGTACTCGCACCGTGCCGGTATCCGATCGCGAGATTAGGCACGCCACAATAAAAAAGGATCTGGACGCCCTCGGCGAATTAGATGATTGGCGAAAAACAATATTCTTATTTCACACGCCCCCGTATAAAACGAATCTCGATCGGGCCGCGCTTGATGGCATGACTGTGGATCATGTTCCGGTGGATGTCTATGTGGGCAGTATCGCTGTCAGGGAGTTTATCGAAAATCGTCAGCCGCTGGTCACACTTCACGGGCACATTCATGAATCTACGAGGCTGACCGGCCAGTGGCAGGACCGGCTCGCAGAGACGTACATGTTCAACGCTGCGCACGATGGTCCTGAACTGGCAATAGTCCGGTTCAATCCGGACAATCCGTCTGAGGCGCGACGGATAATTATCTAAGAAGCCTTTATTTCTTCCTTCTCAGCGGAAGCATCCGCGCCGGGTCGGTCACGGCGCCAATTTTAACCGCATAGCTGGTTTTCTGCTCGATATCTTTGTCCGTTATGATGTGAACATCGAGCAGCCCGCCCGACTTATAACCGGTCTTCAGGTAGTTGATCTCTCCGAGAGCAAGGCTCCATCCTTCGAACCAGTGTTCCAGCATTTCACGCTGCTGTGCCGAACCCCGGAAGTGCACCAGCAGGTCGATATCAGAGGCGGCGCCTGCCGATGCGTTCTTGGTGCTTCCGAAAACGTAAAGAGCTTTTACCCCGAAGCGATCCGGGTCGAGCGTGGAAGCTATGTGCTCAGCCATCTGGAATCGCCACCGCCAGCTTGAGTCAGAGGGGTGTTCGGCGAACATGTGCGACACGGTGCCTTTTGTGGTTTCATCCGATGGCGTACAGATTATGCCGACCGCCTCGTCCAAATCAGCATTCATCAGCACCCGCAGAACCTTGCCACCGGTGACCGATGAGACATCGATAAGCCTCACCGTATCCTGCAGAGCGGTGAATTCGGGAGCGACCTCGGAAAGAATGTTCGGTGAGCCTTTCAGGAATCGTTCGTTGAATACCACGCCTTTGTCATCGGGAAACAGCGGCAGATACCTGATGCGCGCCTCTACCAGGTCCTGGAAGAAGTGTGTGCCGAATGACAGGTCGGGCGTGTAGTTTCCCTTTTTGCGGGCGACTTCGGCCAGCACAGCGGTGTTGTTGATATCGGAATAGGTGACTTTGACGCCCAGTTTGATATCCCCGCGACTCCCCCACCGCCCCGGACCAATCAGTATGAATCTGCGTTTGGGAAGCAGTTTGTTGAGCTTTCCGATAGCCCGACCCACCGCAACAAGATCATCACGCTCGGACAACTCGCCGTACTTATCGGGGTCGACATAGACGATGTGGGTGATATCGGGGACCCGCCCGTTGGAGATATACTTGTTGGCGGAGAAAATAATCCGCTCCTCGGGAATATCTTTGGGAATCGGGGCCGCTACACTGCCATCTGACGGGCTCTGGGAGCGGCATTGGAGCAGATACAGGTCTTTTCCGTCGTGGGCGAATTCGATATCAACCGGGTGGCCGATGGTCTCTTCGAGCAGTTTCAGCATATCGTGAATCTGTTTGATGAACGGCGAATCGGAAATGAGACCATCGAACGTGACAACCAGGTCATCCTCGTCGAAATCAATATGTGAGCCTACCGGTTTGGTGATATGCCCGGCCCTGTGAATCGAGACGAGACGTTTTATCATCGGGAATTCGTATCCGAAATTTTTCAAAAGTTCCTCAACTTCAACCGTCTCGAAAGTATTTTTCTCGACATTGATGACATCGATCTTCTTTGGTGTATAGCGCAGGATATCGTCGACCGACACATTAACCCGCAAGCCGGGCTGTCCCGGAGCGCACATCACGGGATAGTCATCACTCAGACGGTCAACTGCCCGCGTGCCCAGTCCCGGTACAAGTCGCACCAGTCCGTCCTCGCGATGAATCCGCGGAGACCATCGGAATTCGTTGCGACTGAATGCCACGCCCGCGAAAGCAGGCATGAAATAGTCGCCCACCCGAACACCGACCACCTCTTGAATCATGATACCCATCTCCTCGCCGAAATCGATCAATCCCCGTTCGGCGCGGTATTCGATCGGGTCAGGACCGAAAGTTGAAGCGTACACCTCGGCGATGCCATCGAGCAGAGCATCGAGCCGCTTCTGCTTGCTACCCTGATTGGCCACGAACACACTCTTATATTTGCCTGAAAAGGCGGCGCCGATGCGGTCTTCGAGCAAGCTGGAACTGCGAACGATAAGCGGCCTTTCCTCAAAATCATCAAGGGCCAGCGAAAGGCCTTTGATGAACTCCGGTGGAAAGCGGGAGTTTTTGAAGCTGTGGATGATGTGGGGATACTCGAAACGGACCTGCTCTATCTCTTTGTATTTTTGCTCCACGCTTTCATCGAGATTGTTGTAGTGCATGAAGTGTAAAAGCATATCAGAGGTGATATACCACGTTTTCGGCACCTTGAGGTTACCCAGACGGGCTCCTTTTTCATTGTGCTTTTTGACAATCTGGGCCGCCAGGTACATACCGGCGCTTTTGCCACCCAGTTTCCCGTGGCTCTCCGGGGCGAATATCATGTTGTTGAGCAGCTCATAGAAATCCCTGATACCGACATACTTTTTGGCGACGTTGATATACTGAAGCTGGTCGGACAGAAAGCGGCGGATGAGCGATACGATAATCCCAATCTTGCCGGGCGATATCGATTTGGTTCTTTCCTCTTTCGTGGCAATGTAGTAATACCGCCTGATGGCATCGGCAACATCGGAAAGCGACAAGTTGCGGTTCACCACCTGGACAAGGAAGCTGAGTTTATCTTCCTGAATCCATTTCTGGATGCGCTCGAAGATTTCATCACCGGACATGTGAGCGGCCGCGATGCGAAAGACTTCGGTACCGAGGTCAACCGGGAAGGATATCTTCATGCGTCGATACGGAATATTGGAGTCATCGACGAACTCGTCCTCGCCGGTGGGTTTGACCAGGCTGGCGCTCTTGAGAAGCTTCTCGGCTTCGGCGACACCGCTCCAGCAGAGATAGTTGAGCATTTTGTGGGAGATGCTCATGAAAAGATCGTGGTCCGTCTGCTGCAAAAGGCCCAGCACCACCTGCCATTCGTTCTGTCTTGACTCGGAGATTTTCTGCCTCGCGGAGTGCCATTCCTGATAGACCTGTTTCATACGGTAGTGCTGAATGAAGTGACCGATTCGGTCGGCAATCGTCTCGATCAACCTGACCTCTTCTTTCAGAAACGGTCCTTCATCGGCCGCCGGCATCTCGCCCACGTAGGACACGCTGATAGTGCCGACGATTCTCCCCTGTACTTCGATATCAGCGCTCAACTCCCACGGTGTTTCCTTGAAACCGGGTGATTTGTAGGTAACATCTTCCAACACAATTTTGGCCTGGCACGCTTCCGGATACTGCCAGCCTTCGGGAGCGGCAACAATAATGGCCTCACACACTTCCTGCACTTCGGCGTCGGGTTGATTGAGAATCTCCTCTATGCGATAGAGGCAGTTCAACTCTTTGGCGCGTTCCTGGAGTGATTCCAGAAGTTTATCAACCGATTTTTTGTCATCTTCCATACCTGATAACCCCTTGCCTGTTGCGTCCATCGACTTTGATCGTCAGTGGAGCCTTCAGTTCGACATGTCTGACAAAGTCTGTTTCTTCCGACGCCGGCTGAGCGTTCAGCCAATCCCACGCGATCCGGTACTTGCTCGCGTGGTGCACCGAAAAATAGCATATTTGAAAACTGGTGATATTGTGAAAGAAGTGCGACCCCTGACTGGGATCGACATTCATATCTTCCAGGGTGGATTCAACGATTACTTTCGCGCCGGCAATCTGGCTCCAATTCACGGGGATACCGAGCCACGGATCGGAACTTCCCCAACGCCCGAAACCCATCAGCAGGTACGGTTTTACGCCAGCTACCAGCCGTCGATTTATGTTTTCGACCTCAGAGGCTATGGTACGGGTATTCTTAGCCAGAAAGTTCTCCGGCCGGACGTAGACAACGTCTCTTATGTCGTTGATTTCGCCGTTGCCCATAACGACGTTAGACGCCAGCAGCAGATCGTCGGCGGCAAGATCAGTCTCGGATACGCTCACACTGCCCTCGGCAACGACCATTGGCCTTACCTGGAGAAAGCCAAATCGTATCTCGGAGTCAATCTCCATGGCGAACTCAACTTCGACCTTCTTTCCCGTTCGCTCTTCACATATCTGCAGGATTCTGTCAATAAGATCGTTCAGGGGGATATCGTCGAGTCTGAGAACGGGCGCGAAGTTGAGCACCCGGGGACCTTCAGAGCCGGTTCCAATGACAATTCGGTCGTTCTGAGCGACGTATGTTGAGGCAACTCTGTCAAGTGTACCATCATACTCAGCATCACCAAGGTTGGCCTCGACTAAATACTCGGTTTCCCTGATAGGGTCGTGTGCGGGCGGCCTTCCCATGTTGACTGCCCAAAACTCTGTTTGAGTCTGTTTGAGGGTTTCGGAAACGGAGCCGTAAGGCGGACCGACTGTCGGATAGGCCGGGCAATAGGTCCAGCTCTTGCCGCCATCGACGATAGTCTTACCCAGTCCCAGCGCGAGCGAGACCACTCCCTGCTCAGGCTGAGCATCGCCGAAGGGGTAATAGTTGTACGAACGAGCGACACCTGATATGTTGGGATAGAAGCGGTCCCCGTAGCGGTTTCCGACGACTTCCTGAATAATCACGGCCATTTTTTCGTCCTGTGGCGACTGGCCGGTGACTTTTATGTAGTCTTTCGCCTCTTTGAAGAATGTCGAAGCGTAGACGAATTTGATGGCCTCAATCAGCAATTTGAAACGAGTTTGAGCATCGGCCTGATTGTTCGGAATCATTTTGGTACCATAGACGCCGGCAAAGGGCCGAAAGATGGCATCTTCCAGAAGACTTGAAGAGCGAACGGCCAGCGGGGTGTGGACTTTTTCGATCAGACCGCGAAGGTCGCCACAAAATTCAGCGGGGAATTCCGCCCTCTGGAACGCGTGGGCGATGCGGTCATCGGGCATATCCGAAAAGGCGTCGTCGTAAAGTTCGTTTCGCTGCATGAAAAGGTCGAAGACATCGGTGCCGATGACGGTCAGGGTGGGGACATTGACGGTGATGTTTTTGTAACGGCCGTTATCCAGTTGAGAAATCAGAACATCTTTTATAAAAGCAAGCCCTGCGGCTTTGCCTCCGATAGAGCCCGAGCCGATCCGCGTGAATTTTTCTTCGGAGCCGAACAGATCGCGATCGAAACGGGGGATTTCGTCGACAATCTTGTTTTTGCTGTCATTTTCCGGCGACTGATTCACGGACACCTCTCCAGTCTAACTACCTGCGGATACAAGATAATGTTTTTATTGCGTGGGCGAAACCCCAATCGAATTACTTATAATGAAACTGTCTGGACCGAAGATTCGGCCCAGACAGTCTTTTATGCGGTTCTACGAAGATGTGGGGGTGATTTTTGTATCTTAGACCCAGCCTCTGTCTTTACAGGCTTGAGCCACCCGGCTGACCGCGATAACATAGGCCGCGTCGCGCATATAAATCTTACGCTTGCGCGCCAGTTCGCTGACCGCGATAAAGGCAGCCGTCATTTTCAGATCCAGCTTGCCCAGAACCTCTTCCTTCTCCCAGAAGTAGTTCATGTTGCTCTGGACCTGCTCAAAATAGCTGCACGTGACGCCGCCGGCGTTGGCCAGAAAATCGGGAATCACGAATATGCCGCGTCCATGTATGACCTTGTCAGCTTCGGGCGTGGTCGGGCCATTGGCGCCCTCGGCTATTACTTTCACCCGCTTGCTGATCTTACCGACATTGTCGCCTGTGATCTGGTTTTCGATAGCCGACGGAAACAGAACATCGACTTCCTGTTCCAACCAGGTCTCGCCCGGCAGCACCTCGTAGCCCATGTCTTTCGCTTTGCCTTTATCAATACCGCCAAAGCGATCGGTGATCTTGAGCAGGGCGTCAATATCGATACCGTCCTTCTTGCGGAAGGAATACGAGGTTTCATCGGACTGATCCCAGCACGATACGCAGACAACCGTACCACCCAGCTGGGTGTACAGCCTGATTGCATACTGGGCAACGTTACCGAATCCCTGGACCGAGGCAGTGGTATCCTGAGGACGGATATTCAATTCTTTGAGTGCTTCGCGCAGCGTGTACACCACACCGTAACCGGTAGCCTCGGTACGTCCCAGTGAACCGCCCATGCCAACCGGTTTGCCGGTGATGAAACCGGGATATTTCCCGCCGTGAATGTGCTCGAACTCATCGAGCATCCACAGCATGTGCTGGGCCGAAGTCATTACGTCGGGAGCCGGAACATCAGCCACCGGGCCGACATTTTTGGCGAGTTGACGTACCCATCCGCGGCAGATCTGTTCCTGCTCACGCATGCTGAGATTGTGCGGGTCGCATATGACGCCGCCTTTCCCGCCGCCGAGAGGAATATCAACCACCGCGCACTTCCATGTCATCCACATGGACAGAGCTCTGACCGTATCCACTGTTTCCTGGGGGTGGAAACGTATTCCGCCTTTGCTCGGACCTCTCGCATCGTTGTGTTGAACTCTAAAACCACGAAAGACCTTGAAAGTACCATCATCCATATGAACCGGAATGCTGAAATGATACTCTCTAAGAGGATTACGCAACAGCTCACGAGTAGCTGAATCCAGCTCCAGGAAGTCCGCAACTTTATCGAACTGTGCCTGAGCCATGGCGAACGCATTGAACGCCTTGGTGTTCATCTAAAATGTTCCTTCTTTATGTTGGACCCCTCATAAGCAACCACCGACACTTCGTTATTCATCGCCGTAACCCGAAACGAACCGTAAGCCGCCACAGGCTCCGGATGGTCAAAGCGGGCGATTGTTACATCAAAAGGTCTCATCTTCAAATAACCACATTATGTGACTTTTTTCACAAACAGTAATATATCATTATCTACTATTTGTCAAGACATTTAGAATAAATTTGACGAATTTGTCGGGTCTTTTCACAAATACTGGTGACTTCTCGATCGGAGAATCATGGCCCAAAACTTTCCGACAACGGCCAGATCCCTTTCGGTCTCGTAGCCGGACTGATTTTAGCATTGTGAGCTAACCTACTTCTTTGTTGGCAGTTTCATTGTCACAAGGCAGTTCGCTCCGGTCGCTGCTCAACCCGCCGTAGACTTTAGATTTGCTCGTGCATGTTCAAACATCCCTTGACTTTGACACCGGAGCATATTAGACTGAAGGGGCTCAGGAAGAAACGATTCCCCGATCAGTTAGTAAATAGGGCTTGTGAATTCTTTCACTATCTTATCTTAGGAAAAGGAGGTCCAATGACATCATCCGTAACAACCAAACAACGCCTTACCAATTGCCTGCCGGCGATCCTGATTCTGACCGCACTGCTAACTTTATCACTTGCAGGAGCTGTAACAGCTGCCGAAGGACCGCTGGGCTCGAAATCCTACGATGATTACGATACGCCGGACTATTGCGGCAGTTCGTGTCATGTGGATTTCTATCGACAGTGGCGACAGGCAATGATGTCGCAGTCATACACCCATCACTGGGACGAGATTGAGTACTTCAAGCTGGCCGTCCCACATGCGGAGAAGGATGAAATTGTCGCGGAAGTGAAGGCCGGATGTAACGGGTGCCACGCTCCGATCTCTTTCCTGACCGGTGATGTTCCTCCCCCTCGCCCTGAAGAAGGCAGCAGGGCCAACGAGGGTGTGCAGTGCGATCTGTGTCACACGGTGACCGGTTTCCAAGGGGACACCCCGTTCAATTTCAATTTTATTTCCAGTCCGGGCAATGTAAAATACGGCCCTCGAGAAGGCGACAACTCCCCCGCGCACGAGATGGCCAAATCCGACTTCCTGCACACTGCCGAATTCTGCGGCACCTGTCACAATGAGAAGGATCCTTATGGCATCTGGGTTAAATCAACTCACCTTGAATGGAAAGAAGGGCCTTATTCGAAGCAGGGCGTGATCTGCCAGGATTGCCATATGACCTATGCTCCCGGAGTGACGGCCTCCATGGGCACGGAATATCCGGACGCCCGGCAGCACCTGTTCCATGGCGCTCATGATCCGGGCAAGGTTCAGGGGACTATCGAACTTCGTATTCATCCCGATATCACCGAAGCGGAACCGGGCGAACCGATTAAATTCACGATTGCCCTGTTCAACCAGAAAACCGGCCACAAATTCCCAACCGGCTCGGTAGAAGACAGAATCGTGTGGATGCATGTCGAAGCTACCGATGCGTCCGGCAAAGTTTATCACCTGCCCGTAGACCTCAAGGGATTCGAAGGTGAAGAGTACACGGTGGGCGCTGACGTGCTGGCATACCAGGATATGGGTATTGCCCTTGGCGATCCTAATTTCAAAGGTGTACAGCGCGACGGTATTCCGATTGGTGACCGTATTTTCCGCATGCCCTATTTCGATCCGCAGGGCCGCATGACCATTCAGCAATGGAATACCAAGAGCCTTGGCGTCGATTATCGTCTGGGGCCTCGCGAGACGAAGCTTGAGACATGCAGTTTCACAATTCCCGACGACGCCGCGCCAGGTCCCATGACGGTAAAGGCTACCCTGAATTACCAGAAACTGGTCAAGCCGGTGGCGGATTTTCTCGAGGTTCCCGAAGATGAAGCTGAGATAATAGTTGTAAACAACCACTCTACAACAGTAGAGGTATTACCTTAATCTGGAGGAGGAAGAAAAGTGAAGCAGATTTTACGTACGCTTTTGATCGCTGGTGTATTTATCGGTTTAACGGCGGCGGCCCTGGTAATTCAGACCGACAGCGCCAACGCCATACCGGCCTTTGCGCGCAAGTACGGCATGTCGTGTACCACCTGTCATGCACCTTATCCGCGTCTGAAGGCCTATGGTGACGAGTTTGCCGGCAATGGTTTCGCGCTCAAGGATCAGGACGCCCCCAGATATTTTCAGAATACCGGTGATGAAGATCTGGATCTCATACGCGATTTCCCGTTCGCCGTTCGCCTGGAAGGGTTCATCAAGCATCAGACCGAAACCGAAAAAGATGTCGACTTCACGACACCGTACAATGTGAAGTTGCTCTCAGGCGGCGCTCTCTCGAAAAACATCGCCTACTACTTCTATTTCTTCTTCAGCGAACGGGGCGATGTGGCCGGTCTCGAGGACGCGTTTATCATGTTCAACAACGTTTTCAACAGCGAGCTGGACATTTACGTGGGTCAGTTTCAGGTATCGGATCCTCTGTTTAAACGGGAGCTTCGGCTGACTTACGATGACTACCAGATTTATCGCACAACACCGGGGTCGTCCGATATTAACCTCACCTACGATCGCGGTATAATGCTGACATACGGCTTCGAGAGCGGCACGGATATAGTCGTCGAGGTGGTCAACGGCAATGGTTTGGCGGCGGCCGATGATTTCCGGACATATGACAAGGATAAGTACAAGAATTTTGCCGGACGTATTTCGCAGGACATAGGCGCCTACTTACGGTTAGGTGGGTTCGGATACTACGGTAAAGAGGCCCGCTTCGCCAATACCAACGAGGTGTGGATGCTGGCGCCGGATATGTCCATCACGACCCCCAATGACAAGCTGACACTCAATGTTCAGTATGTCGAGCGAAGCGATGACAACCCGAATCTTGTAATGGTGAAACCAGACGACGAAGTCAAAACCCGCGGCGCGTTTGGCGAGCTTCTGTTTATGCCCGATGGTGAGCGGAGCAAGGTCTACGCGGTTGGTTTGTACAACTGGGTTGACTCCGATTTTGACGGAGATGATTACGAGACCATCACCGGCCATGTGGGATACCTGCTCAAAACCAACATTCGTCTCATCGCCGAGAACACTTACGACATCCAGAACGAAGAAAACAGGCTGGTTCTGGGCTTTATCGCAGCTTTTTAACATTACCGTTTTTGTTCAAAAAGTCAACACGGGCGGCCGTTTCCGGGCCGCCCTTTTCTTATATGGCATTGTACCTGCCTTTTCCCCGCCCAAAGACGCGATTCGATTCTGTCGAATGCGAAGAATTCTTTTAAGTCTGCCGATACTTTTCATATGCGCTATTTGTGCTGGGGCATAGCAGCTTTGTTCGCACTCGCGGTCGCGGCGACTTTCAAGTTCGCATTCGACACGGCAAGCGTGCGATCAGCCGAGAGGTTCGACAACCCTCACAAGAACATCCCGTGCACCGACTGTCACCCATTCACCGCCGATTTAAACGCCGGTACCGGTATCAACACGGAGTACCGCCAGCAGTGCGAGAGGTGTCACCAAGCGAGGTTGGTAAATCCCAGTGGTATTCCGCTCAATTTTCACAGCACTCGCGACAGGGCCTGTCGTGAATGTCACAGTTTCCACAAAACCGAGCAGATAACGGCCGCGAAGAGAAGCTTTCTCGTGAGCTTTGAAAACAGTTTCCAGCGGGGACAGTGCTTTTGTTGTCATGGTCCGCGAGAGAGTTTATCCGGTCTTTCGCCGGATCACCGGACCGCTGCCGTAATATTTCACTCGGATTTCGCTGTGCTGGGAAAACTGAGCGTCTCGCAGGCGTGCCTGATCTGTCACTCGCAAACCGCCGCGCAAATATCAGAGGAAATCGCTCATTTTGCCCAGGATGCTCCCAGGTTCAAAGAGCACGGCAGTCATCCTGTCGGGGTGGAAGTCGTGCCGGGGGCGGGTGAACCGGGGAACGCGATCGCCGATCAGATCAGCCAGGAGATACAATTATTTAACGGCCGGATAGAATGCCCCAGTTGCCATTCTCTTTCGGCCGGATATGCTAAGGCCCGCCTGGTTTGTTCTTCGCAAAACGAACTGTGCCGGGCCTGCCACAAAGTCGACTGACCCTTATCTTCTCTAAGGTAAAGACCCTCACAAAAAAGAGGAGAGCTTTTGGGCTCTCCTCTCTGTGAGGGATATATAACCCGATATTTCGGGCTATATATTAACCACCTTGTACGTGACACTGATTACAGACTTCCTGGAACCGGGTGCCATCGCCGTCCTCGCCCCAGTTGGCGTCGCCGGTTGCCCAGATAATGCCGAAAGCGTTCTGGTTACCGTGAGCCTTGTGGCAGGACATACAACTCGGAGTTAAATCAGCCGGAGCGCCAGTCCATGGCGTTCCCCAATCACCCCAATCGCCGGTTGCGCTCATCACCTGGACGCGATAAGCATGGCCGGAGAATGTGGCTGTGCTGGAATGACCACCTGTGATAGCACCAATGTTGGCGTCGGCGGTCGGGTGACGGTACCACTCGGTCTGGGTAGCCGCGCCGACATTTCTCATGTTAGCATCGGTCGATGAACCATGGAAATCGGTGTGGCATCCCTGACACCAGGCGCCGTAGGCCGAACCGGTCGGGTCGGGCTCGTTGAAGAACACGTTCTGGATATCGTAGTGGTCGCCACCAAGGGCAGCCGATATCTCATAGATATCCTTCGTGAGGTCGTTGGTACCAACTGCATAGCTTAGACCGGGACCGGATACTCCACCGGCGCTGTAGAGCAGGTTACGATAGGGATTGTTGCCTGCGGCAATAAATCCACCATAACCATGCTGCTGATGGCAGTCGACACAATTGAGACCATCGGGGTTGCTGAATACGCCACCCGGGGCAGCATCAGTGGAACCGAGGGTATGACCCGTAGCATCGAAATACGGAGCCGTGTTATCACGGTTCAAGGCGCCAGCCTGGCGACCGTTGGTCGGGGTGTTGCCACCATTGGCGGCCAGTACGTCGGGAGCGAACGACTGATTGTCGTGACAGGCCAAACAGAGATTGTTGATCTCGTCACGAAGCAAAAAGTGATACGGACCCGAAGCACCCAGACCGACAGTTATGCCGCTGCCGTTGCCATTGTACCCGTGAGTTTGACTGTAGTGCATCACGTGGCACTCAGCACAATTGAGCGATGCACCCGTATGGTAATCACCGGCAATTGCACTGGAGGTAAGAAGCGCGAAAGCCGCGATTCCCACCAGGATGAGTTTCTTCATGAGTTTTACCTCCATACCTTTGCTCTTAAAAGTTAAACTCAGTGAATAATGATTAATGAGGTCAGTGTTCCAATCTTCTGAAGGGCCAGGATTCGGTTGGCGAGACATATCGAAGGGCATACAGTATGTGAGAAATTTCACAAGCCCTAATTTAAGAAATCCGCCCTTTTGTAGCCCCTTTTTTGCCATTATGTCTGCGTCCTTGCCAACTAACGAAGTAATCTATTAGTACACTTTGTGAAAAAAGTATCTTTATTTCTCAAAAGGTAAGTAAAACGGTCTTATTTGTCAAGTCCTTTGTGTCTTTTTTCCGGAGAAATTTTATGGCTGGAGCGAGTTGTCATTAGTGCGTATTCCCTTTTTTATATCTAACACAAATACGCACTATAAACAGGACTTATTTGGCCTCAAAACGTTGGATTCGACTGCCTATTCGTTCCACGATGAAGAAAGCTGAGTCCCCGGCGGCCACTATATCGGTCGGATAACGGAATTCACCGGCATTAACGCCGTATCCACCCACAATTTCACGGAACTCCCCGTCATTGTTGAAGACTTTGACCACCTGCCGAAGGCCGTCGGTCACCCATATGGTCGGCAGAGCACTATCACCCATTGGCAGGATTTCTATTCCCGAGGGGAAGGACAGGTCGCCGCGCTCGATCTGGTGACCACTGAACCCATAAAGGAACGTACCGATGGTATCAAACACTTTAACGGCGGGGTCGGCGTACAAATCGGTGACAAATACGCGGTCCTGCCAGACCTGAATGGCCAGAGGGGTGTTGAAGTCGGATGGGCCTCCCCCCTTTTGGCCGATTGATCTGACCAGTTCAAAATAGTCATTGAGAACCATCACCGTGACAATGTCGCCGGAGGCGATGACATACAGGTTCCCCTGTTTGTCAATTGTCAACCCCTCCGGTTTGATCGTAAGAGTCGTATCTCCATAGACAGCGTTCAGGTAAATTTTTTGAAGAGATTTCCCCCGGAAGTCGAGCAGGTCGAGATAATCAGCGAAATTATCGGATAGTATGATTTCGCCCACGGCGTTGACAGCCAGATCGCGCGGTTCGCCCTTGACCAAATTTCCGGAACGTTTCTCGGTGACATAGTGCTCAAAGGAATATTTTGGATTGAGCAGCGAGTCGTAGATTACAACCCGGCCGTTTCCGGCATCGGCCACGAAAAGTTCGCCGGCGGACCTGTCGAAAAAGAGTGCCCCGGGATTGCGAAGGTGTTTCTGCCAGCCATCATCGAAAGCGGCAGCGGTGATATCAAAATCAAAAGGTGGCGGAGATTCCTGCGCGACAGTCTTACTGGAAAGGCACAGCAACACCAGCCAGAGAACGACAGCGATCAGAATGGTCGTGTGTTTAGTCATCCGCGAATAATCCAGAAAGTTCACTGACCACATCATCAACCATCTTTCCGGCAAGATTGTCGGCTGACCTGACCGCGCCGATACCAAAAGCTATTTCTCCTTTATCACCCCGCCCGTTAGAGTTGGCCACCCACACGGTCTTTTTGGTTTTGCAGTCAATCAGACGGCAGTTAAACGAGACTTCGGGGACCTTGCCGAGATAATTGTTGTCGTATTCTTCGTATTCGATGGCCGAGCCGGTGAGAAGCAGGTCCGCGTCCAGACTGGCGGCCAGGCTGTCGATTTGGAGGTCGGTAAGAAGCGACGATGACCGAACCCTGAATTTCCTGAGGCTCTCGTAGACTTTTCCAAATTCAATGGTCTCGAATCTCATCTTAGCGGTCATGGCGCTGAGAAAGTAGTCGGTCAGTTTTTCGGCGGCCTTTTCTTTTCCGCTGAGGTTCTCGAACGGAAGCACGGCTATCCGCGAAGAAGAGGGGAGCTTTTCTTCGATGCGTTTCTTGGCTGTCATGTTGGCGGCACATCCAGCCAGCAGCAGCACCAGACCGATCGAAACGATTCGTGTCAGCACCTTGTACATGGTTACCTCGACACTTCGCCGAACGCCCGGGCAACATCACGGCAAACCTTTGTTGTCATATCCCCCAGAGTATGGGTTTCTCCGAAGGAGAAGATGGGGAATTTGGGGCCGCCCTTGCGGGATGTTTCATAACTCCAGACCACTCTTCCGGTTTGACAGTCGATGAATCGCACGATCACCGCCACCAGCGGGAACTCATCCTGTCCCGAGCGCACCATGGTGAATTCCTTCACCGCACCCACAAAGACACCTTCGACCTGGGCCTGCTGCCCGACCGCCATCGCCTGCTCGCTCGTTAATTCATCAACGGCGTTCACCATATCCTGCTTGACCACCGTCTTGACCACCTTCTCGACATCGCCCATATTCGCCACCGAAACGCTGTTGAGGATGAGCAATTCCGTCACGAAGCTTGATGTAACCTTGTCGGAGGCGTTTTTATCGGTAGTCAGGTTGGAGAACGGTATGACGGCAACGCGCGTGTAGAAACCGAAGTCGGCTTCGTCATTTACGTACATGCGGTTACCGCCGCACGAGGTCAGCAGCATTATCAAACCGAAAATTAGTATGAGCTTTGGTCTTAACATAGAATTACCTGCTTCTTCATATCTGTATACTTAACACACTTTGAATGGATTCGTTTTCAATTTTTTGGCCCAGCGCGTTTTGAGTCCTGCTGTGCAGGTAGGCCACCGACAACGTCACTTTCGGTGAGAGGTACATCAGAAGCTGCCCGTTTATGTTGCGGGGCCTTATGTCTGTCGTTTCATACTGGGCCTCGTCGGCGATGAAAATCTCCCTCGTCTGCTTTTGTTCGTTTACGGAAAGATAAACATTAAACGCCCGCCGAAAAGTATAACTGATATATCCGGTCGCTGAACTCTGGCTGGATCTTACAGAACTATTGTAATCACTATATATATAAGTCGCGTTCATATTGAGATTCGAGCGGGGCGTGTAAGTAAGCCCGACATTATAGTTCTCAGAGAATGAACTGTTGAAGCGAAGCGCGGAGCCGATATACAGCGCGGTGACTCGGAATCGTCCTTCGAGACGGCGCGAGAAATTGAGCCTCGTGTCGAGCGAGCGGGTCAGCTGGTAGCGACGCTGCTGGTCCACCGGATCACTGTCGTGAGTCAGTGAGACATCGATAAATGTCTTGATATACTTGCGCGGAAACAGATTGAGCGACGCCTGATAGGTATCCAGAATATAGTCACCATCGTTGACAGTATTTATTACCAGACCCGAAGTATCAAGAATCGGAACCAGCCTCGTGGATTGCTGAAAAATCGTTCGATTATAGGTGAGCCGGGTATCAACGCCGCTTCGAAAATAGCGAGTCAAAACCGCCCCGAGATTGACATACTCGACAATGTTGTTGTCGCCATTCTGCCGATTGTTCTGGTAGCCTTTTCCGGCCTGAAAGCTCAGGTAACCGGTCGGCGAGAACTCCGCGATGGCCGACATGGTCTGATTATCGTTTTCTATCACCGACTCCTGCTGCTTCGCTTCGAGAAAACGCCCGGAGTAGCTCAGGTTAACAGAAAGGTTGTCTAAGGCATTCAACAGAATCAGCGAGTTGAAGCTGTGAGTGAAGGAAGTCTGGCTGAGTATGGTATTGCTTTCGCGGCGCGTATCGTAGTAATTGTAGGTCGCACTGGCATATCCTAACCCGATGAGATTCCGGTTGAAACCGACTGTACCGGAATAGGTCCGCGTGGTGACATCCCTTCCCCCGGGTAAATTACTTACCTGCCTCAGATTGTTGTAGTTGGCCCGCAGCGTAAGCGGGTCGATTGAATACGAACTCTCCATGACGAGGTTGCGATTGAAAGCATCGAATTTCGGCTCGTCTTCCTTGTCGAAGTTCTTCAGATGCGAGTAAACAACATTGAGGGTAGGATAGTCGGTGTACGCAAGTTGCCCCGTGAGACGCCAGTCCCGATAGTAAACATCGACATAATCCGTCACGGCCGCCGTGAAACTGCGACGCTTATAAGGTGAATACCGGGCATTGAAAGCATATCCATAGCTTTTCAAGTCAAAATAGTAGATGGGCTGAAATTCGTGGTAGCCCGTGAAAGATTGTTCTCTTCGCTGGAGATTGGCGGTAAATCGGATGTGGTTTTTATAGAAGAGAACGTCCTCATAATTGAGAATGGCCGTCTCGCGGGTGACATCGTCCTCGGCTGTCTCGCCATTTTGTTGTTTGAGGTGTTCGTATGACAGGGAGGCATTACCGAAGAACCTGCCGGCATACGCTGGCTCATCGCAAAGCGCGAGGGAGATTATGGAAAGAGCGAAGACGGCAACCCGATACATTAATAACTCTCTCCTGTCGGATGGTGGCAGTTGGCATAACAGGTGCTCGTAGTGGCATCGATCTGCTCCCAACCATTGATATAACCACCGAAGATGAAGGCGTTCGACATACCGGCGGGAGTCGGGGAGCAGGATGGGAAGATAAAATTGGAGCCGTGAATCTTACCGATTCCCGAACCATTGTCGCAGGTTGCATCCTGGTCGGTATCGTAGCGCCCAGCATGACATCCGCGGCAGGACTGACCGTTTCGGCCGGCCCCGCCCGGATCGGTATGGGCTCGGCGGTCATGGTCCGCGAAGCGTGAGACATTCTCCGAGTTGAAGACATAGTAGGTCTCGTCGTGACAGCGAACGCAGAACTGCCTCTGAGCCGACGTAAACAATGTTCCGATAGTCGGTTCGCGGAAATATGTCTCGGTCAGAAGCATGCCACTGTTGGCGCTGCCGTGACCACTTGTTTCGTGACAATCGAAACAACTTATCAGATCGTGCGCCGCTGTCTGGTTGAAAGGCGGCAGCATCGTGGCGGTAAAGTTGTTCTGCGTGCCGGGCACGGTGTAGGGATTAGTGCCGACAGCGCGCACCGGATGATACGACGAGTTGAGCGGGTCAAACTGGGTGAAAACATCGATGACCGTCGCGGCCGGGTCCGAAAACGGTGCCAGAGAAGATCCGCCGGGCACCCGCGCTTCAACCGCCATGGCTCCATTATCGTCATGGCACTTCAGGCAGAACGAATTCTGTACTTGTACCACCCAGCTCTCCAGAAAAGCGCTGTTGAGGTCACGCGTAAAGCTCGTGAAGCCATTAAGGGATTGCCCGTTGTCCGGGTCACGCAGTTCAACAAAGCCGTTGGCATGGTAAGCGCCGTTGATATCGCCGGTCACCGCAATCCCCTCCATGTGACAGACACCGCAATCATTGTTGGTCACGGAATCGGTGACACCGATGGCGTTGACGTGGTGTGCCTCAAGAGCGAACTCTCCCACCACGGGACGGCGAGTGCCGCGCGCGGTAGCGTGACAGGCCACACAACTTCCACCTATACCGGGATTATGAACGTTGTTGCCGGTTGGCGAAGAATAATCGCGTCCGTGGCACTCGTAGCAATGTTCGGTCGAGTTGGCGACGTGCTCGGCGACCGATGCCGGCAGCGGCGGCAGCATCAGACCTTCAACCGCGTCCGCCGGCGCGACACCGTCGGATGACGGGTGACAGCCAAAACAGAACCGTCGCACCTGGGTGTTGTCGTTGCGAATATCAGTCAGCCCGTACCATCCGGTCCTCTGGTCACTGAGCAGGTATCTGTTGCCGCCCATCCCGCCATACCCCGTAGAACCATGCGGATTGTGGCAATCATAGCACGGCAGACGCATCCCGGAAGACACATACCCTCCACCGGTAGTAACGCCGTGACCGCTGCTGGCGCCGGGGTTGATTGACCTGTCGTAATAGTAGGCGATTGTCCGCGAGGTATCATCCATACCGACCGGTCCGTCGACGCGATGACACTCGAGACAGAGCGCGTAATTTTCAGCTTCCAGACCGACTTCCGAGCCGGTGATGCCGCGATAAGTCGTGTCCAGCATATCGTGTGGCGCGAGTGTGCCGTGGGGGTTGTGACAATTATCGCACGAGCCGTTGCCGAACCAGTCTTTGACCGGCATATCCTGATCGAAATAGTGTGGCGAAAACATACTGTTCTCCCACACGACCCGTCCGGGCCATCGCACGCGATTCTCCAGACCGGGTAGTCTGGTGCCCCCACTGTTGAATTCAAAGTAGCCGGGGTCGCTGGAGCCTATCGGTAAGCGGTCGGATTCCTGCGCCGGATAGCCTGCTGTCGCTCCGGTAGGCTGGTCGGCGTGGCAGCCGCCGGAAGAAGCCGAGAAACACAGCTCATTCGAATTGAAAGTGAAAAGACCGTAGGGAAAGGTATTGTCGGGGTCATGGGTTACATGACACTGGGCACAACTGCCCTGCGGATAATCCGGCGTCCGCAACACCCCGTTATCTACCGAGCCGTGAGGTGATTGACGGTACCGGCTGTCATCGGCTCCAATCTGCCCCGCGGTTGCAAGCACAATCGCGGCGAACAGGGCGACCGCGCCTGCTGAGCGCAATGCTCTGATGTAATTTATTTGTTGTGGCATTGTTGACACCCCGCGATAAAGTCTACATCACCTTCGAGATATGACCACAACAGCGCTTTCTCATTGGAGCCGCCGTGGGCCTTGTGGCAACTTCCGCAGAATATTCTATTCGATTCCGCCGGCTGACTCGCGCTGGTAAAGTCGGTGGCAGTGGGGACCTCGAATGGAACCCTGATAATCCCCGCGGCATTATCAGCAAACCCTTCTCCGCTTCCGGTAATCCAGTGAGCGGCATCCGTATGACCATCGACCGGAAATTCGTTGATAGCCACGTTTATCGGATGACTGTTGAAATGGGCCGGAGGTGAAGCCACGCTGTTTGTTGCCAGCTGGTTGTGGCAGGACGCGCACCAGGCCGAGTAAGCTTGCTTATAGCCGACATTGTCGCGGCTATAGGCTGTGGCCGAGCCGCTTGTCGTAGGAGGGATGTCGGGCGGAAATTCCGTGAACAGATCGACGTTCTCCGTCAATATCAGCGAGTCGCCAACACCGGCCGGGTCGAAAAGCAGGTTGCGGTAGTTGCTGTTGCCGTGCGGAGCATGGCAATTCGCGCAATTCAGTTCCACGAACAGGGCCTCCGTTTGAAGAGGAACAATGGAGCCCAGCGCCAGATTGTGACCCATGATATTATCGACACCAATCAGGTCGAAATGACCGCCGGCGCTTTGCCCCGACAGAGAGGCATCATACATCTGTACCGGTTGTTGAATATCGGGCGCCGTCGGATCGGTACCATCGTGGCACGAAAGGCACAACTCGTTTACGGTATTTTTCAGAAGAAGCGTGGAGAATGGACCGCCCGGCAGCGGCTCGCCTTCTTTGGAAGCATGCTGGATGTGGCAATCCTGACACCGCAGGTTCGGCTCAACGTGCCAATTGCCTGCTTGAACAACGCCTGCCGCCGCCAGTAGAATCAACATTATCGTTATACGAATCTTCATATACGCCTTTACTGCAGGGTGTAAAAAATCAGTCTGCCGGTTTCTTCGAGTACGGCCATCCGGTTATCGATTGTCCCCACCATGGCAATCGGGCTGACCGCGCTGTTGTCAAACGGCACCTTGCTCAGTTCTGTGCCGGTCTGGTCGAATATGCGGTACTGGCTGTTGGTTTTGTCGGCCGCCCATATGAACCCCCGGGAATCGACTGCTGCGCAAACCGCTTCCCAGCCTCTCTGCTGGGATGGCTGGTTCCAACCGCATTGATAGAGAAATTTACCGTCGGAAGCGAATACCTGCACCGGGAAGTTCTTGGAATCGGCGATTACGAGTTCGCCCGATGTGGTAGTGGCTATGTATGATGGCGCGAGCAGGAGCCCCTTACCTGAACCGTCGCGAACGACAATCTCTGGGCCCTCCCATTCAGAGTCAAACCGATACAGGCGTGCGGCACTCTGGTCGAGGATAAGGTAGGTGCCGGCTGGTTCACGGATTATCTGATCAATCGTAAGATTATCGAACGCGCCCGAGAGATTCTTGACGGTATCGATTACGGCGGCATTGTATTCGTCCACGCCATAAACGATTGGGTGGTTAGCCTGGGTAAACAGCAGACGTGTGTCGGATTCGAAACAGACAGCCGCCGGTTGCTCCAGCCGAATCTGCTCGCCCACTGTCCACAGCAGGCGGCCTTCGAGATCAATAATGATTATTCGATTGGTGGCGAGATCGCTGATGGCAATTTTTTCGCCGTTGGGTGAGACCGCCATGGCCGACGGTCGGTCAAGCTTGTACCGCCCGCCAATGACACTGTAGTCGCCTGTTATAGTCTGGGCGGAGGCTATCGATGCGCCACCACCCGAAAACATACCGGCGAGTAATACCAGAAGGCCGGAGAAATAAGTTGCTATCTTGTACGCAGTGTTCTCCCTAGCCCTTATCGAGACACCGTGTGACAAATGATACACAGCTTTCTATCTTTTTCGGCCACCAGTATCGCCGTGTAATCGGACGAATGCGGCGAATGGCAGCCGACACAATTCAGTGGTTCCTTTGTTCTCGGATCCGTTACGCCGACACCCATCGGGTGATAATGCGTCTCCACAGCGCCTTCGTGGCAGGTCAGGCACAGCTCCATGATGTCGGCTGTGGCCAGTAAACCGGAATTGGCGCTGGTGTGGGGCTGATGGCAGTTGCCGCAATCCTCAAAAGCTACGGCGTGTTTATTCTTGCCCTTGAATTCGTTATCGTCGTGACACGATAAGCACAGCGAAATACCCTCTTTTAACAGAAGCTTCGAGCCATATCCAACGTGCGGCCCGTGACACTCAACGCAGCCATCTTCCCTTTGCAAAGGAGCGTGAACGACCGCATTAGCCGTGCTCTCCAGGAAGTCCTCGTGACAGGCAAAACAAACTCGATTGACCGGCGCGATCAACTGATGCGCCTTCATACCATCGTGACATGAAGTACAGTCGCCATCGGCGAACGGAACGTGCACATCCGGCAGCAACAGTCCTTTAGAACCGGCCGGTCCGGCGTGGGCGGCGTGACAGTTTTGACAATCGACACCCTCAAGGCTGAATCCCTTGTGAGCCGTGCGCAAATCGCGGTCCGTAAGATCGTGACATTGCCCGCACAGTTCTACCTTCGATGTTGTCAGCAGCGCGGACTGATTGCCGGCGTGAGGCACATGGCAGGCACCGCAGTCGCCATCGGCAACCGGCGCGTGCGGGGCGCCTTCGGTAATCTGACGATTGATGTCCTCGTGACACGAGACGCAGAAACTTTCCGCCGGCTTGGTTGTCAGGCCCGGATAAGCCGATGCGTGCGGACGGTGACATTCCAGACACTGACCTTCTTCAAAAGGACGGTGGCTGACCGACAGTTGTTGCTGGTCTTTAATATTTTCGTGACAGGTCATACAGAGACTGCTTCCTTCAAACCTGAGCAGACCGGCGTAATCGGCGGCGTGCAGACTATGACAGGCGCCGCACTCTTCACCCGCAAAAGGAGCGTGTTGATGCTCAAGTTCAGCGGATTCCGTCACTGTCTCATGGCAGGCGCTGCACAGCTCTATGGCCGAAGCAATCAGAACCGCCTTGCCATCGGGACCAATCTCATGGCAACTGCCACAGTCATTGTCGGCGAACGGCGGATGAAGCGTATTGCGGACCAGCTTGGGCTGATCGCTGATGTGCGGATTGTGGCATTCCAGACAATCGGCAGTGGTGATATCGTATCCATCGTGCGCTGTCGTCAGGGCATCATCGACATCGTGACAGGTGACACAAAGATCCGGCGCGGCCGCGACTACGAAGCCGACGTTATCCGACCCGTGAGCGGCGTGGCAGGCATCACACTCACCCTGCGCTACTGGAGCGTGAGCGTTCTGTCTGCGAAACTCTTCCTTCAGATCATCGTGACAGGTGTAGCACAGGTCGGCGGAAATGCCGCTGAGTTTAGGAAGTTGCCCGACCATCAGACCGCCAACGTCGACTTTCGTCATTCTACCCGTGACGAGCTTTGGCTGGTTGCCGCCGTGCGGGTTATGACATCCAGCGCAATCTCCCTGCGCGGCTGGAGTGTGTACAAATTCTTTCTGGAGATCGAGGCTTTCATAATCGTGACAGGATGAGCAGAGTTCATTGGGTCTCGCTGACAGCAGATGCAGATTATCCTTGCTGTAATGAGGCACATGGCAACCCTGGCACTCATCAACCGCCGGAGCGTGCGGGACATCCATACTGAGCCGCTTTTCGATATCGACGTGGCAGACCAGACACGGGGCGGCGCCTTCACCGCGAACCAGATGAGGCGTATCGCTGAAGTGCGGTAGGTGGCAATCGGAACACTCGCCGGTCATGTAAGGCTGGTGCCCCGATGCCGCATTGAGGGCCTCGCGGTCGGGTTCGTGGCACCCGGCGCACAATTCCACGACGGGAGCCCTGAGGAGCTTCTCAGCAATACCCTCGTGCGGTTTGTGACAACCCAGACAGTCATCCAGAGCCGCGTGAACGTTGGCGGCGGCATCGCGCGACTGCGCAAAATCCTTATGACAGCCAAGACACAGAGTGGCATCATCCGCCTTCACAAGAGCAGCGTTGTCTGAACCGTGCACTTCATGACAGCCGCTGCAATCTCCCGTCACCACCGGCATGTGCGGCTTTTGGCCTTCGCCGGTCAGCACACCATCGTGGCACTCGCCGCAAATAGCTCCCTGGCTGTCCCTCAGAAGACTGCCAAAACGTGATGAGTGAGGACTGTGGCAATTATCGCAGTTGTCCGCCTCCACAGCAGGATGCGGATGAGATTTGGAAAGGTTTTCGATGATATCGTCATGACACGCGGCGCACAATCCACCGGGAGAAGCACCTTCTTCAAAAGCCACTTTTCCGTTGGCATCCGGTAAACTGTGGCAAATTTCGCAATCCCCGCCGGCAAACGGGGCATGGGCGTCATCGTTAAGCAACCCTTCGCCGTTCGAAGCGTGAGCGTCGTGACAGTCGCTGCACGGCAGCCCCCCGGCGTTGCGCTCTTTATGCACCGCGGCCCAGGTCTCATCGGACTGGTCATGACACGACCCGCATACGGCAAATATATCGGCGACAAGAAGACCCGGATTAGAACTGTTGTGAGCGGCGTGGCAGGTCAGGCACTCCAGTCCATCGTATGGAGCGTGGATGAATTCCTTCTGGCGGGCGGCGTCCATGTTGTCCTGATGACACATCAGGCAGAAGTGCTCCACCGGCGTGTCCGGCGATGGTTCCCACAGCATGGCGGCTTCATTGGAACCGTGCGGGTCATGACAATCCCAGCATTTGCCCGAGGCTACCGGGAAGTGGACACTTCCCTGGCTGTATTTTTCTTTCAAATCGGCGTGACACTTGTAGCACAGTTCGGAGGTGGCATCCTGAAGAATCAGCTTCTGCGCGAAACCGTGACGTTTGTGGCAGCTTTCGCAGTTTTCGTCTTTGACCGGCTGGTGCGCAAACTTGACCTTGGAGTAAATTTCTTTCTCCTTGGTGTGGCAGTCGTAGCAGGTTTTCGCTGCGAAGGCCGATGGTGCGAAGGCCGCTATGGTTATTAATGTAAAGCTGATCGCTATGCTGTATGTGACAAGTGTTCGCCGCACAACTACCTCTCACTTTCTGGCTGGCGCCTCGACGTATTTATCACTTACTTTGAAGTCCACAAGCTTGAAAGCCAGAAGATCGTCACGTTTGAAATGCGGTGACGACAGCACATAGAACCCCCAGCTTTCCTGCTTTATCTCATCATCAACCGAAACCCGGACTCTCACTGCGGGATTGTACAGAGTGTCGGACATTTGCAGGGCCTCACCTTTCTGGGTTATGCCCAGATGCGGATTGAAGCCAACTACAGCGGCCTTCCACTCATCTTCCCCAATATAAAACGGTTGGTCCATTCCGACAGTATCGATTTGCACAAAATCGGGATAAAGTCGGTGGCGGGATTCGATTATGAAATATTCTTGCTGCTCGCTTACATCGGTGGAATCGGCCTGTTGGGGCCAAACTTGAGAGGTCAGAGTAAGAATCAGGATGAGGGCAAGAATTGACGAAGACGGGCGGTTATTCATGGTGTGTTTAGGTCTTCCTTGTTTTATTTGATTCGTCCTTGTGAATAAAATAACAAATTTTGTCCTGTTGTCAACTTTTTCTTGATTTTGTTAGCGATTGCTATAGTCCAGAATGCATGCCGTAAGGCGTTGATATAACGACACTTAACTATCGCTCGCCATAGCTGCTCAGTCGAACTGGTCAGTCTGTCGGTCAGCAGACATTTGAGAAATCCAAGAAATATTCGAGGGCAATGGCTCTACAACAGCAATTGCTTGCTGGCGAGTTCGCGGTATAAAATCGAGGAAACCATCAGACCATCGTGCGTTCCCTGATCAACAATCCGGCCGTTGTCCATCACGACTATGCGGTCGGCGTGGCGGACGGTGGCCAGACGATGGGCCACAATCACGGCGGTTTTCCTCTTAAGAAGCTGGCTCAGGGCCTGCTGAATCAACTCTTCGGATTTGGAATCGAGCGACGAAGTAGCCTCATCGAGCAATATAATCGGCGGGTCATTCAGGACAGCACGGGCGAGGCACAGGCGCTGTTTTTCGCCGCCTGATACAGTCACGCCCCTCTCGCCTATTTCCGTATCATAGCCTTTCTTCTGACTGACGACAAAATCATGGATATTGGCTATCCTCGCGGCCTTCTCAACCATCTCCATTGTGGCGTTCTGGTCAGCGTAGGCGATATTATCACGGATGGACATCTTAAACAGCAGCGGATCCTGATCGACCAGGCTCATGTAACCGCGGAGGGCCTTGAGGTCGATTTGCTTCAAATCGACGCCATCGAGCGTCACGATACCGCTATCCGGGTCGAAAAAACGCATTATAAGATTTATCAGCGTGGTTTTCCCCGCGCCCGACGGTCCGACAATGGCTACTGTTTCTCCGGAGCCTATCTCGAGCGAGAGATTCTCGATAGTGAACCCGGAACCATCGTGCCGGTAGCTCACGTTGTCAAGGCGAATAGCGCCGCGCACGTCTTTGAGGATTACCGGCTGCGAGGGCTGCGTAACCGCCGAAGGCAGGTCGAGGTATTCGAATACGCGATTGACCGAAGCCATCGCCGACTGTACGTTGACATTTATCGCGGCAAGGTCCTGGACCGGACCATACAGATAGGCCAACAGCATGTAAAACGCCATCAGGGCGCCCAGCTTCATACTCCCCACGGCAATCAGGTAGGTACCCCAGGCGAGGACAATCACGGGGCCGAGCATGTTCAGGAAGTAGACAAAGTTGTAGGACAAAGAATTGACGACGGCGTTTTTGATATAAAGGCCCCACAGGCGCTCCAGGATGCCAACCATTTTGCCGGTCTCCGCTTTCTCCTGTCCGAAAGCGCGCACTGTTCTGAGGCCGCCAAGCGATTCTTGAATCCGCCCTTGAAAAGATGCTATCGTCTCCTGCAACCGTTTGGCAATTCCGTGAGCCTTAACTCCAAAGTAATTGGAAAAGACTATCGTCAAGGGAACCGGCGCCAGAGCAACCAGAGTGAGTTTCCAGTCAACGAAAAGCAGATAGACCAGAATACCTAAGAGAAGCAGCACATTCTGGAGAAACCTGAGGATGGTTACCGCCAGAAGATTCTGGATTCTGGAAACATCCGAGAGAATTCTCGAAATGATTTCCCCCATCTGGTATTGCTGGTAGAACCGGAATGAAACTGTTTCGAGATGGGCAAACAGCTCGGTTCGCATGTCGTTAATTATGGAGGCTCCGATCCTCGTGGCGAGGTAATCTTGGATGGCCGAGAAGACGACCCGCAGAAAGTATATACCAATCAGAATAACTCCGAACCACAGAGCCGGAGTCCAGTCGATACCGTTTTGAGTCGTTTCGGTCAGATGGGGGATCAGGTCATCGATCATGTACTGAACGGCCGCCGGCAATGCCAGCGCCAGCACCGCCAAGACCATCATCACCAGGAAGGTTATAACCTGGAGATGCCAGTATGGGCGAAGATAGCCCCACAGACGTTTCAATACAGCTTTATCTGGAAGCATAGAACCCTGTTGCCCGGGGGAGGTTACTTATCATCTATATAGTATAGCCGTCGTTTGACGCCAGCGCTACTGGAAATCTTCCAACAACCTCAAAACGAGTTCATCATCCACCGGCTCAATTCCCTGTTTCTGCTCTATCTGGTACATGCAGTAAGGGTTATTGGCTCTCTCACCGGTCGCCGATACTGATGTCGTGGCACAGCCACCGCGGCACAGCGGAAGGTATCTGCAGTCATGGCACGCGCCGGTAGCCGTCTCGCGGGTGAATTTGCGGTTATATAGAAAATTATCCGGGTCATTCCAAATTTCCGTGAAGGATGAATCACGAATGTTACCTTCGACGAACTGTTCGGGCATCGACAGGCAGCCTTTCACTTTGCCATCGGACTCGATGCCGGCTATCCTTGTACCCGCATAACAACCGAGGTAGGGATCTTTCCCCCACAACTGCGCGCCCTTGCAGCCGTAGTAGCCGATATTTTCACCGACAAAGACCTGGATCTGGCTGGAGTCCTTGGAGAATTCAAGAAGCTTATCGATCAGCACCGGGTAGTTTTCGAGAGTGAGAACGAGGTCACGCTGCATGCGACCGGTGCAGGTGGTCATTTGCACTCTCCAGCGCTTACAGCCTGCATCTATCAATATTTGGCGAATATCATCGAGTTCTTTAAGATTCAAATTGGAAACTTGCGTAACCGCCTGACAGGGCAAATTTGCCGCCGTCATCAGTTTCATGGCGTTTAAGGCCCGCTCGTAGCTCTTGTCGTTCTGGCGAATATAGTTGTGCGTTTTCTCGGTACCATCGAAACTGACGCCAACACTGCTGATACCGACCGCCTTGAAGTCCTTAACGATATCTTCAGTGACAGCGTAGCCGTTGGTAATGAGATACAGGTCAATACCCTTTGATTTTATGTATCTTCCCAGTTCGCGCCAGTCTTTTCTAAGCAGCGGCTCGCCGCCCGATATCGTTATCGAAGCGCATCCGAGGCTGTGCAGTTCGTCGACGAGTTTAAAGGCTTCATCGGTTGTGAGCTCTTTGGGGCGCAGGGTTCCGGCGGAAGTTCCGCAGTGAAGGCAGCGCATATTGCAGGCGAAAGTTACTTCCCATACCACGGCAGCGGGGTAGAATTTGAAGTCGTTCATGATTGCTCCTTGGCCGACCTCGCCATTTCTTGCTGTTTCGAGGCCGCTATTATCTCCAACATAGGTTCCAGATTATATTTCCAGCTTTCGCAGACCTGTTCACCTGAAAGTCCACGGTCAGCCCTCCGACTCGGGCATCCTCCCATGCAGATGGGAAGCAGATTGCACGAGCGGCAAGTTTCTTCTTCGAAAGGATCCACTTTAAACAGTCTCCTGAAGTTCGCGTGCTGGAAGTCGATTTCGTCTTTGATATTCCCCATGCACCTTTCGCGATTGCCCACATAGTTCCAGCAGCGGTACAGGTCACCGAGCGGGTCAACGACAAATGAATTGACAATTTGGGCCATGCAGCAGACGGGTGTGGGCGACGGTATTTTTTGAATCATAAAGCCATTCGCCAGAAGCAGACGATAATAATCAGTCTCGACCGCCGAGAAATTCGTATTGTCGTAGCAGGCTTCGGCGATATTGGCGCAGACTTCGGTTGACGCTTCCAGGTGTCCGAAATTGATCGGCACTCGCTCATGTAATCCGGCCTGCTTGAGTTCCGTCAAGAGCTGTTGAATGGTTTGAGCTGAAAAGCTCTTGTCAATATTGACCCGGATAGAAATTCCCAGACGGGTCATGGCGTATTTCAAATTTTCGATAATCGTGGAAAAACTGTCTTTGCCGTTTTTCAGGGGCCGTTTCGTGTTGTGTTGTTCGGCGGGGCCATCGAGAGTTACCTGTCCGCCGACCACTTTCAACTCGCGAAGACGATCGACTGTCTGCGGGGTCAACAGATAACCGTTTGTCACAATTGAGGCAGTGTAGTGGAACTGGTACTCCTTGCTGAATTCGATAAATCGCGACGACAGGTCTTCTATGATATCCATGGCCAGAAGCGGTTCTCCGCCGTACCAGGTCACACTGAGACTCCCAAGTGCCTTGGCCCGTTTCTTAACAAACTCCACCAGGCTTTCCACTATTTCCGGCTGCATGCGGCCACTCTTGTTCTGCTCATAGCAATATTCACAGGCCATGTTACACGCCATCGTGGGGGCTATGACAAGACCGAGCTCAGAGATATTGTAGCGACCTATATTGTGTTCAAATTTTATCGCGGCCAGTTCGTCATAATCATCCGGGCAAACGAACTTGCCGTATTCCAGTTGCTTGAGTAATTTCCGCTCCTCATCACTGAGGTCTTCGAGACCATTCTCGAACTTATCGAGCAAGCTTTCGTAGACCTCGTAATTTTCGGGGGTCATTAGCGCCACGGCTCCGGAACGGGCGTTGTAGGCTATGTAATACTCTTCGCTGAATCGCTGAAAGTGGTTATAAAGGGATTTCTTAGGCATTTTTAGTTTCTATTAGTTTGGCTGAAAATTATGGGGCGCGTATGGCGCGCCCCATAAACGGAGGCCGGCATTCGCCGACATCCGACATCGTTATCCGGGGCAACCGTCCGCTTCAAAACCAAGCAAGACAGGTTACCTGTAGTTTAATCATCACTCCGGCGGAAGAATCGGATCGATACCGTAGAGCGGAATATATTTCGGGCTGCAAACCGGCGGTTCATAGCTCGGGCACTTCTTGCCAACCATGGTCGGGTCGATTAAAAAGATCATCAAATCACCTCCTTAAGATCGTTTGGGATTCCCATTCATCTCTCTGCGAACAAACAGAAAAATATGTAAAAACAGCCATTACCTATGTGGTATGTACTCTGATGATACGGGTTAGTTTGACGCTTACTATCTGCTGCTCATCCAAGCTCTTAGCCTGGCGAAGTGAGGCGCCAGAAACGGCTAAGTTCTTTTCCCTCTTGTGCTAATGTCCTCCCTGGCGGTACCGGGAGGACTTAACAATAAGATAACTTTTTTGTCCTTTTTGTCAAGGATAATAATGTCCGCCATTCGCGCCGGATTACATCTCCGGCTGCATTTCCATTGGGTCTACTTTTTCGTAGTCCGCCGGAATGTCATATGTCCCCGCCGGAGCATCTTTCTGCTCCCACTCAAGGACTTCCAGCGTACTGCGAATAACGGCCCCCATCATATTCGCTTCGGTCACGCTCTCCACGGTCACCCCGTGAATCTTGAGCATTTCCTGCCGCATTTTTTCGAACCCCGGCATCAAAGCCATAGCGCCGTTGGCTGCGTTCTGGAACATCTCGAAATCCAGGTCTATGTCGTCAGTGGCCCAAACGTCGGTGGTGGTCGTCCCCATAGGCATTTTCATCACAACAACATACTTCTTCGCATCCCAGTCTTTGATTTTCTTTGTTTCATCGGTTGGGGTAACCGTAACTTCCATCGAAGCCATCATCGCTTGAGCCATCCCCTTCATCATTTCGGCCTCTTCGTCGGCCCCTTCACCTTCTTCGGAAGGCATCATCTCTTCCATAGCCTTACCGATATCGGCCGACATCTCGGAATAGGCCTTTTTGTTGTGATCTACAAAGTAGAGCATGTTATCGGTGGCATCATAAATGACCCACTGTTTGCCGGGCGATTGCATGGATGAGCGGGTATCACCGATCCAGACAACGGTAGTGTCAGACCGACCCGGTTGGTTCTGCCCCATAATCGAGACAGGGTCTGTGATGGTAACCTGTTTGATATACTGATCAGCCACAACCGGCGCAGCTGCAGTGAATACGACGATTGTCAGCACAACGGTGCCGAGCCATTGAATCCGTCTGCTAAGCATAGCACTCCTCCTTGTGTGATTAGAACTGCTGGAATTATCATTGATGTCTGTCCAGTTGTCAACGAAAAGCCTGAGGACGGCTAACTGCTTGAAATATATCGAGAAGAATGGAATTGACTGTAAACCTTCAAGGCCGTATCATCGTATACGACAATTGATACCGAAGCAAATGCCTCCATTGGCTCCAACTATATGAGGAAAATCATGAAAAGACTGTTCGCCGTTTGTTACACAATAGCGCTATTAATTAGCGGTCTGGTTTCCGTGTCCGCTAAAGAGTTCGAGAGCGCCGCCCAAACTCGCGTCGGATATTACCGTCAGCCGGCCATTCACAACGAGACTATCGTCTTCGTGGCCGAAGGCGATCTGTGGAAGGTCGGTGCCGAGGGCGGAGTGGCACAGCGCCTGACCACGCATCCGGGGCTGGAAACCCAACCGTCGATATCGCCGGACGGTCGGATGGTGGCATTCGCGGGGAGGTACGAAGGCGTGAATGATGTGTTCGTGATGCCTCTGGCAGGGGGACTTCCTGCCCGTCTGACCTATTTCGGCCGACGGGCCGAGGTCGCCGGCTGGTCACCATCGGGAAAGGTCCTGTGCGTGACCCTCAACTACTCGACCCTGCCCAACCGACAGTTGATAGAAGTAGACATCGCGACTCGGCAGCATGAGCTTATTCCCCTGAGTCAAGCGGCTCAGGGTTGTTACGATGACAGCGAGCAGACACTTTATTTTACGCGGTTACCGTTTCAGGGAAGTTATGTTAAGCGCTACAAAGGCGGCACGGCTCAGAATCTCTGGAAGTTTTCCGCGGACCAGCCGGAAGCTATTGCGCTGACAGCCGATTACCCGGGAACGAGCGCCAATCCCATGTGGTATGAGGGAAGGTTATATTTTCTCAGTGACCGCGACGGCACCATGAACATCTGGTCCATGGATAGCAGCGGCGGTGGCCTCAAACAGCACACGCAACACGTCGGCTGGGACATACAATCGGCCTCCTTGTCCAATGGCAGAGTAGTCTATCAATTGGGAGCGGACATTCACCGGTATACGATTGCCGATGGTATTGACCGCAAGCTGGACATAACGCTGGCATCCGACTTTGACCAGATGCGCGAAAGGTGGATTGATGAACCTCTGGATTATCTGACAGCGGCTCACCTTTCCCCTGACGGCGAGCACGTTGTAATGACCGCCAGAGGTGCCGTCTTCGTGGTACCCCGCAAGGCAGGAAGACTGGTCGAGGCCACTCACGAGAGCAGCATCCGCTATCGCAGCGCCAGATTTATGCCGGATGGCAAAACTGTTGTGGCGTTAAATGACGCCTCGGGCGAGCTCGAGTTCTGGAGTATGGCCGCCAACGGGTTGGGGGCGCCGAAGCAAATAACAAGCGACGGCACGGTGTTCAGATTCGACGGTATCCCGTCGCCTGACGGAAAACTCCTCGCCTTCGACGATAAGGCTCAGAAACTGTGGATTCATGATATCGAGCGCGGGGCAACAATTCTTGTGGACAGCTCCATCACCGCGGAATATTCAGGTATCGTGTGGTCGCCCGACAGCCGCTATCTCGCTTTTGTCAAAGGCGCGCATAATTTCCTCGGACAGATTTTTGTTTACGATATAGAAGGAAAAAAAACGATCCCCGTGACCACGGATCGTTTCCTCGACCACGACCCGGCCTGGAGTCCCGACGGCAAGTGGCTTTACTTCCTGTCGGATCGAGACTTCAACACGATTGTCGCCAATGTCTGGGACCTCAACCAGCCCTTCCCGCTGATCGATCAGATGACGAAGATCTATATGCTGCCTCTAACAAAAGGACTTCGCTCACCGTTTGAGGCGGATAACGAGCTAACGCCGAAACAAACCGAACCGGAAGCCGACAAAGGCAGGTCAGATTCGGCGGGGGGAGTCACGATAGACTTCGATGGGATTCTCGAGCGTGTGATGGAGACGCCCGTACCCGCCGGGAATTACTCGAGCCTGCAGGTAAACGACGAGCAACTCTACTGGCTTTCATGGGATAATACATCGCGCGGCAAACGCCGCCTGAATACTATCGAGATGAAAAACGATAATGCCGAAGTCAAAACGCTGGCGGAAGATGTCGGCGCGTTCGAGCTATCCGCAGACGGCAAGCGGATGTTGATCCGCAAAGACAAAAATCTCTACGTAACCTCCTCACAGGGGACATCCAATCTCGACCTGGGCAAATCGAAGCTGGACTTGTCGGATTGGGCATTTTCGATTAATCCGGCCCACGAATGGCGACAGATGTTCACGGATGCCTGGCGCATGGAACGTGATTACTTCTATGACCCCGGCATGCACGGTGTGGACTGGGCTAAGATGCATGACAAATACCTTCCGCTGGTCAGCCGCATTACCGATCGCTGGGAACTCAGTGACCTTCTGGGGCAAATGGTCGGCGAAATATCGGCCCTACACACTTATGTCTGGGACGGCGATGTGAGAACGGGACCCGATGATATCGCTGCGTCATTTCTGGGAGCAGTAACGACTCGCAGCGAGGCGGCCGGCGGTTTCAAGGTGGATTACATTTATCGTAGCGACCCGCAGCAGCCGGAGTTTCTATCGCCACTTGCCCACCCCAACGTCGGTGTTTCCATTGGCGATGTCATAACGAAGGTCAACGGTGTGCCGACCATGTCGTTTACGTGTCTGGAGGAACCTCTTCGCAGGATGGCCGGCAAACAGGTATTGTTGACGGTCGTGACGCCTCAATCGCGACAGGAACGTAATGTTATCGTGGAGCCAATATCCGTTGACGAGGCCCGTGGCCTGCGCTACCGCGACTGGGAATACACGAGGCGGCTTGAAGTAGAAGACATGAGCTACAATGAAATTGGCTATGTCCACCTGCGCGAGACGGCGACGAGCGACTATGGTCAGTGGGTTCGCGATTTCTACCCGGTTTTCAATCGCAAGGGGCTAATTATAGACATGAGGCACAATTACGGCGGTCAGATCGACAGCTGGATTATCACCACCTTACTCAGAAAATCATGGGCCTACTGGCAGTCGAGGATTGGGGTCCCTTACTCAAATATGCAGCTTGCGTTCAACGGCCACATTGCGGTGCTATGTAACGAGTGGACATCGTCGGATGGAGAGTTGTTTTTGGAAGGTATCCGGCGATTTGGGCTGGGCAAAATTATCGGCACGCGTACGTGGGGGGGCGAGATATGGCTGTCATATAATAACCTGCTGGTCGACAAAGGAATCGCTTCGGCTGCCGAGTCCGGCGTTTACGGACCGGAAGGTGAGTGGCTCATCGAGGGATACGGGGTTGAACCGGATATCGTGGTAGACAACCTGCCGCACGCCACTTTTGAGGGCGAGGATGCTCAACTGAAAGCGGCAATTGAGTACTTAACCGAGCAGATTCGGTTGAATCCGGTAGAGGTCCCTCAGGCGCCGCCGTATCCCGATAAATCCTTTGATGCGGGCCAATAGATGAGATGATTTAGACTGCCTTGATCAGGGCTCCAACGCCGGCGACTATCAGAACCACGATAAGCAATGGGACCGCCAGAACGGTAAGGGCGGTCACCAGACCGACGATTACACCGAAAAAACCCATTATGAGCCCAAAGACCGCTCCGATGACACCGACTACGAGTCCGACAAGACCGCCAACGAGCCCCACCAGCACTCCGATGCCCTCAAGGCCGGCGCACAAAAGCACCACGAACACGATTCCTGACAAGAGAATGATTTTTCCCACAGTGATTTCACCCTTTAAATTCAGGCCGGTTAATGGTAAAAGTGCCATTTCCTTTTACGGTAACACAGGGCAATTGTTGCCTTTCAATCACCCAAATATATACCCGCGTTTAACCGCGATATTCGTCGGAAAAATACTTTGTCAAAGTGCGTCGAAAACGCTCGTTCGAGGTGTGGCGAACGGTGACTATGGGAAATTCGGGCCGGGGACATAAAGTCCGCCCCCCTGCTGGCGCTTCGCGAGCAAAAAGGCTTACCAGGATCGCCCTCGCCCCGGGTCAAAAACGCATGAACCATCTACATGGTGAAATACCTGTCGCCTCTGAGTATCGACTGGATAATCCGGAGGGATTTTTCTGTCGGCGATCGCATTATATCGGACGCGTTAAATGTTTCCCTGATTTCCTGACGACGCCCGCCCCTGGCTCCACCGACCATGCGCGCTTTCTTTTTGTGCATCAGGTTATAGCGGCGCTGGTACTCTCTGGCCCTGTCCTTGTTGGCCTCATAGTATCTTCTCAAGTAAGCTCGGCGAGCTTCGCTGGTCTTGTGGACCGGCTGCACGTCCCCTATGGGACCTCTTGGTTGCGGTGGAGGATCGGCGTGAACGCCGATAGTCAAGTGAAGCTGATTCATGGTATCCTCTCTTCTCTTGGGTGCCCTGGTCGTGCGCGACACCAGGTCGATCACGACAAGCAAGCCACATTTGGTAACCGATGCTCTCTGCTGACCGTCCCGATTGCGGACGGACCAGTTTTTCTTTAGCTTACAGTATTAGCGAACTCCTATCGATGTTCGACGACAGGTATCCATCTCTGCCTTCATCCATAACACTGCCTGAGTCGCAGGGCTTTGTTTGGTCGCCCATTTTAATTCCTAAGGGCGCGGTCGTGATGTCTTCAGTTACTGCGCCGTCTTTGCCTGACACTCCGCTGGAACCGTAATCGTGAGCGCTCTGGTAAAGCTGGGTTTTGAGGATTTCACCCAGAATTTCCACTGACCTCATTTTGGCGGTCATTTTGTCACGTTGCAGGGTCAGGTCTTCATCGAGACAACTGATCTTTTCGGCAAGCTGCATCACTTGAGGCAGGACGTTGTCGAGCTTGGAAATGTACGCGCTCATCACAGCCATCCGCTCAAGCACTACTTTGATCTCGTGAAAACTTATCACGGTTGTTCTCCTACCCTTGCGTTTTGCTGTCTGTTCCTCCACAGCAGTTCTCATGACAACCTGCCCCCGAATGTCATCAGTGAGGTACTACCGAGTTGCGTTGTTCCATCCCCTGAAGGACCTGCGACCGGGTGACCTCCTTTCCGTAATTGTCGCGCAGGCGAATTTAGGGTGAAGTTTTATCCGCCCGCTTCGTGGCGGACAGACAAAAGAATTGACAACCCGCCCGCCATTTTGGAGCGCGAAACGGGATTGACGACGAGATCGGGCGGACCTGGTCCTCCTACCATGTGGACGCAGCCTCCCGACCGCGGTAGTTTGCGGTGTAAGATATTTGGGCGTCGTTGGGTTGACAGCCATCCGAGTGCTCTTCCTTTCGCCCGGCAAGGCGCCATGTGTGGCGCCAAGGTTGATCTAATCTCTCTGTCGAAGGTTCTTCCGCACTCAGACGACGGAACTGAAAAGTCCGCGCTCCGTCGCGATTCAGTGGAAGAAAGATGAGGCCAAGGAGAAAATGGAAGCAACCATCTATAGTATTGTGTGGAGGTGACCGACTGTGGAAGTAGTCCGGTAATTGCTGATGACATCCGGCGCCTTAACCGGCAACCGGTGACAGCCATTAATAATCACTATGTACTGTGACGTCAATTTGACCGGCCGGTATATTTGCGTCTATTTGGAATCGATTGTTTATGTGCGGGTTGCGCAGGGAAAAAACCGCGACTATTTCGCCCAAAAGATTTGACCAAACGCTTTTTTGACAACTCGAATCTCATAATATTTCACCGCGCAACGCGTTACGGCCAATATGGGGCTACATGGACTTGATTTGTCATCTATAGTCTCGTAAATATCGGCTTGAAACGTTCGAGGGTGTTGTCCTGCAGAAAAAGAAGCGGCGCAGGTGGTGATTGTTACACCTGCGCCGCATAGAGGGGAGGCATGTGTAGCCGGGAGTAGAAAAATTTTTGGGCACCGGACAGGATCTGACAGAGACTTGCTTTAAGGGCTGCGATGATGATGCGCGGTGTCCATCCAGAAGCAGACTCACTTTCGTTCCGCACATCCTACCGGTGCATCATTTTGTGTGGTGCCCGGTAATATCCACACAAAGCAGGCTGAATTTCTTCGTTGTGCTCCCGAGTACCCCCTGTGTGTTATCGCGACCGGATAACGGCCGGTCAGATTTTTAAGCGAGGCACAGATCCGAGGCTGAGCCTCGCTGCTTACCAGACTACTTCCATGTCGTCAGCCAGCCTGTCATCCTGAGCAGTGACTCAGCACCTTGGCAACGGTTGACATCATAACTTCCACAACCCCAACATACAGGATAAATCTTATCCGTCAATGCGGGGAAACTACGTATTTATTGCGTATGAGGCGGAGATTAGTGCGACTGCAGATAAGTACTCAGGTTAATCCCTTTACTGGTTATGCCCAGCTTACGACGAATCTGCTCACGGTGCTTGTGCACTGTCAGAAGCGAGAGATTCAGTCTTTCGGATATTTCCTTCGATGAGTGATTCGACCTGATCATGTCGCAGATTTCAAACTCGCGGGGGGTGAGGGTGGAATAGCGGTTACGGAAATCATCGATATCTTTGGCCAGGATGGCTGTCAACTGGCTTTCGAGGGCCTCGATGTCAGCCGCCCTCTCGATTCCCAGCAGTATTTTTGCTCTGGTCAAGATCGGGCTGATGGCTCTTTCGACATCGCTACAGATGGTTTGCTTGTAGTCCTTTCGCTCGGTTTCCAGATGATCGAGAATCTCCTTAAGAGCGATATTTTTCTGGGTGAGGGCTTCGCGTTCTGTCCTGAGCAGATCCGTGGCCTGTCTTAGTTTTTCCTCGGTGCGCTTATGTTCCGTAATATTGGTGATGACGGCAAACGAACCGACAATGTTTCCAACGGCGTCTTTTACCAGTTCGGGTGAAACAATAGTCGTGACCTTTCTCCCATCGCGCCTTGTGAATTCGAGCTCATATGGTTGACGACCGCCCAACTGCCGCTGTTGAAGCTGCTCTTCCATAATGAGCCTGTTCTCCCGGTCAAGAAAGACGGATAGCCCTCGCCCGATAATCTCATCGCGCGAATAACCGAGCATCTCGCACATCTTGTTGTTGGCAAATGTGATATTATTGTCATTATCGCGTATCATCAGACCCTCGTTCATCGTTTCCAGCAGACTGCGGTGGTGTTCCTCGCTCTCGCGCAAAGCCTCTTCAGAAAGCTTGCGTTCAATGGCGATAGTGATGTGCCTGGAAACGAAGGTCATCAGATCCATATCGCTCTCTTTGTAGAGAGTGGGATCGGCATAGCTCTGGACCGCTACCACACCGATAGTGCCTCGCTGCGTTACCAGAGGCACGCCGAGCCATATCTGCGAAGGCTGACCGACCACGTCAACCTCCCCCCTCGCTCGCAACTCTCGGTCGGTATTCTCGTCCGCCAGAAGGGGGCGCCCCGTGCGGCGGACATAATCGGTAAGTGTCTTCTTGAGTTGCTCCGGATGGAGATCGGCCCGAGAGTGATACTGGTCCACCAGGTAAGGGAAAGTGTACTGGTCATGTTCGCCATCATATAGAGCCACATAAAAGTTGGTCGTGTCTATCAGTCCTCCGAGAATCTGATGAATAATGCTGAGAAGCTCCTCCAGACTTTGCGAGTTGAGGGTGGCTTCGGAAATTGCGAAGAGGGCCGCCTGCACCTGCTCCATGTGGCGACGGTCGGTAATATCCGAACCGGAACTGAGAGTGCCTCTGGGGTTACCCGACTCGTCATACAGAACGGTGTCATGCCAGGCTATAATGCGCTCATCGCCATTCCGCACGAGCACAGGTGTTTCCCGGTAATCATGCCCGTTAGTGCTGCCTTTATCCATCAAGCCGCAGAATGCAATCCGGGTAGACTCGCGCCATTGAAAAGGTATAAAGCGGTCGAACCAGTTTGCGCCGAGAATTTCGGTTTCATCATAGCCAAGAATCTGGCTTCCCTTTTTGTTGATTAGAATAACTTTCTGGTTTTTGTCGATGGCGAGCAGGACGGTTCCGGCAACATCGAGATACCGTTGTGCCCGGTCTCTTTCGCGACGAAGGGCTTGCTCGGCCAATTTGCGGTCGGTTATGTCGCGGTTACTGGCACGACGACCAAGATACTCACCCTCGGACGAGAAAACCGCCTGGCACACATGGTTTATCCACCGTTCGGCGCCGTCTTTGGTTATGATTCGAAAGTCCACTGAGGTTGCTTTACCGTCAGTCGTATCGGCGAGTAAATGTCGGCCGCGAATAGCGCGATCATCGGGGTGCACTATCTTCGCAAGCAAATCCGGGTCCCGGCGGAAGTCATCAGGCTTGTATCCGGTGGTTGCTTCACATGAAGGCGAGATATACATCAACTGACCATCCGCCCCCAGCCAGTATTCCCAGTCATAAGTAAAGTCAGCTATCGTACGAAAACGCTGCTCGCTCTCGCGCAGGGCAGCCTCGGCACGCGTGCGGTCGGTTACATCCCGCACGATGGTGACGACCCTGGTTATTTGATTATCCTCGATAATGGGTATCTTGCGAGTTTCGGTGGTTACAAACTCGCCATAAAGGGCGTTCGTTTCTTCAGTAACGAGAGTCTTTCCGGTTGCGAAGACTGTCTCATATTGCGAGCGCACATCTTCACCAAGAAACGTGAACAGTTCAAAGATGGATTTCCCGACAGCATCTTCGGCGAGCCTGAATCGCTTGCACCACTGAGAAAAGGTCTTGTTTATTAACGTGATCTTCAGCGAACGGTCCACCACATGTATCATGTCAGCCATGGAATCAATGGTCGACCTGTAGAGATCCTGTGAGGCCCTCAGAGCCCGTTCGGATTTCTTGCGCTGCGTGATGTCACGCGCCACAACCTGAACAGCAGGTTGCCCGTTGTAAACCATAGCGGCAGCCGCCGCCTCGATATCTACGGTTTCACCGTCAAGCCGGACAATTCTTTGCTCAACAAAGGAGGTCGGTTTTTTATCCCGATTGAGTTGTGCAAGTCGGCCTTCGACCAGCCGGTGATATACGGGATGTATGAAGTCTAAAACCGGTTTGCCCACCAGGTCATTCTCCCCGGCCGCGCCGAATAAGCGTACCGCCGCTGCATTGGCAAATAGGATCTTACCATCGGCATGTACGCAAATGGCGTCAGGAGAAACCGCCGCAAGTTCTCTGAAACCATCCTCATATTCTGAGAATCGTCGGCGGTCAGTCGTAAGATCAGCAGTCCTTTGAGCAAAACCGCTGGCCTCGGGGACAGACGAACCGGATTCCTGCACAGGCTTAGTCAAAACGCTACCCTCCCCTTTCTCAGCCAAGAACGCTACACTTTCTCTCAGGAGCGTAATCACACACAGCTTCTGCTCGCCGGCTTCAATTTGTCCAAAATACGCCTGGGCGGAAAAGTCAGAACGATCTCTGGTGCGCCCTCTGACCGCTATCGACGAACTATTACCACCGCAACTGCCGGATGGACCCATCGAGTCAGGAATAACGGATGACGCCGTGCGGAGCAGGCAATCAACCGCTTTTTCGGTAACATCCGCGGAGGAAAATCCAAAAAGTCGCTCCCCCGCCTCATTGAGACATTCTACAGTGGAATAGGTGTTGTCGGTAACTAAGACTGGATCGGTGATGCTGTCGATTATTCGTCGCGTTCGTTCGGCGCCACGCAACCGATTGAACCGACTTCGCTGACTGCTGGTGCTGGCGGTTTTCTTCAGCAGCTTCAGCTTCTTTGGCTCACTCATAGGAAACGGCCCGCTGTTGTGATTCGTCCTGGTTGTATCCGAAGTCCCTCAAAGAAACTCCGGTGCTTTTCTCCTGGCCACCCCTACCGCGCCCGGCCAATCCGGGTGATGTTAACCCTGCGGTTTTGAGAGACGACCGACCATGTTAACATTGTCCATCATAAAGTGCTGCAAAGCCAGATATGTTCCGACGCTTGGTCAAAAAGACAAGTACTCTGAGACCGAACCGGTCACTGATAAAATCCAACAGAGACGGCGACATCCTGTGCATTATCGCTAACTCTTGATATATAAAATATGCTGATAACGGATTACAAAGTCAACAAATAAAACCCTTTTGGTATGGCATATTCCACCGGTCAACGCTCGTCGGGACACAAAAAGCTAACGAACATAATAGCAATAGGTTATGCTGTATGGCCGGCGACAAATTGTCGGGAATGGCGCAGAAAACACTTGAACGTTCGGCACATAACCGGTATGTTCGGATAAATTTATTATTACCCATAGGACAGACCACGACTTCGCTTAATCATGGCAACCGAAGACCGCACTCAAGTTTCCCGGAAAGCAGGCAAAGATTCCTCGGATGACTTCCAGCCGCACATTGCTCCCTCCGAGAATATCGCCGAGTTCACCATAAAATCGATTGTAGTCGGGTCGATTTTCGGAATACTGTTCGGAGCCGCGAACGCCTATCTCGGATTGCTGGCCGGTATAACGGTCTCGACTTCCATACCGGTGGCGGTCATGACGGTTGGTTTCTTCAGACTTACCCGGAGGTTTTTCGGCAGGGCATCGGTACTGGAAAGCAACATATCCCAGACCGCCGGTTCAGCCAGCTCTTCGCTCGCCTCGGGGGTGATTTTCACCATACCGGCTCTGTTTCTCTGGGGATTGAACCCGAGCATATTCCAGATTGCCGGTCTGGCGGCCCTCGGCGGATTACTGGGCGTGCTGTTTATGATTCCGCTGAGACGGCTGCTGATCAAGCAAGAGCACGGCACCTTACCTTTTCCCGAAGGCACCGCCTGCGCAAAGGTTCTGGTGGCCGCCGACAAGGGCGGCGCGGGAGCGGCAAACGTGTTCTGGGGGCTGGGCATCGGGGTCATTTATAAACTTCTTATGGCGGTTCTTTATCTATGGAAAGACAAGGTCTATTTCTATCTGCCTCTTGTTAAGAAAGCGCAGATCGGCATCACCACCACCCCCGCTCTGCTTGCCGTGGGATATATTCTTGGCTACCGGGTGGCCTCTATCATGGTGGCTGGAAGTCTCATATCGTGGGCGGTGCTGATTCCATTGATGGCGCACGTGGGCGAGCATCTGTCGGTGCCCCTTTTCCCTGAAACGACGGCGCTGATCGGCGACATGAGCCCTTCGGAAATCTGGGATCGATACATTCGTTATGTCGGGGCAGGCGCGGTTGCGTTTGGAGGTATCATCACCATCATCAAATCCGCTCCCACCATGGTGCGTTCATTTAAGATCGGCGTTGACGAGATGAAGACGCGTATCGCCGGTCGAAAAGCTGCTTCCGGTAACGATAATTCCGACAAATCCGACAGAACCGACCGCGATCTCTCGCTGAAATATGTCGTCGGCGGGGTATTGCTCGTCACGGCTGCTCTGGTGTTGATTCCCAATGTTCTCGGTGACGCAGTCACAATCGACATAAGACTTGTGGCGGCGCCGGCGATCGCCCTGTTCGCGTTTCTGTTCGTCACGGTATCATCACGAATCGTAGGGCTGGTTGGCGTGTCGAGCAATCCGACCTCCGGCATGACCATTGTTACCCTACTGATTGTCAGCATGATTTTCGTTTATCTTGGATGGACCGACACAATCGGTAAGGTTACGGCCCTGACAGTCGGGACTGTTGTCTGTGTGGCCGCTTCAATCGCCGGAGATACTTCGCAGGATTTGAAAACCGGATTCTTGCTGGGAGCCACGCCGTACAAACAACAGATCGCCGAGTTGATTGGAGCTTCTTCTTCGGCACTGGCGGTAGCGGCATCGATCATAATTTTGAATGGCGCCTACAAGTTCGGTTCGCCGGAGCTTCCCGCCCCTCAAGCCACTCTCATGAAAACGATCATCGAGGGGGTCTTGCAGTCGGGGGTCCCCTGGGGACTCGTCCTGATCGGTGTCCTGCTGGGAGCAATTATCGAATTATGCTCCCTGCCTTCACTTCCCTTCGCGGTGGGACTGTACCTCCCGGTCACCACAATGACTCCAATATTCGTTGGCGGATGTATCAGGCACTTTATCGAGAAAAAACATCAATCTGACCCGGCCGAGCTCGACCGACGCCGTGAGAATGGCATTCTCTTCAGTTCCGGTTTGATTGGCGGCGAGGGGCTTCTGAGCGTTGGGGTTGCCCTGTATGTTTTTTACTACGGAGCGCCAAAAGGTTTTGCCATACCCTGGCCCGGGGTATGGGGTGAAATTGTCTCCCTGACAGCATTCGCGGCGCTTGGATACATGCTGGTTCGGAGAACGAGAACCGGATGATTGCCGTACCACGAAAATGAGGGGCTGTTGGATCGTACACAATCTATTTAATACCGTTTTTGAGAGGCGTAAATATGATCAAACGAAATAATGTCTCAGGTGCCTCAACCGCGGCGGCACTGGCAACGGCTGTCATTGTGATGACCGGCGTCTTCTTCACGGTGAGTCCGGCAGTCGCCGACGGCCTTACTCTTGAACAACTGGCGGCGCTCAGGTATGTCGACGAGATCGCGGTGTCCCCTGACGGAGAGATGTTCGCATACACATTGACGGTGCAGCGCAATCCGTTCGAAGAAAAGAATGGCTCCGCATGGAAAGAGCTGCATGTCGTGAGCACAAACGGCGGTTCCCGCCCGTTTGTGACCGGGAAGGTCAGGATCAGCCACATCGCCTTCACCCCGGACGGCAAATCGATATCTTATCTGGCCGAGCGCGGCGATGATACTGTTTCCGTGCTTTACCTCATCGCAGTGGATGGCGGCGAATCGGTAAAAATCAGTCAAAACCGTACCGATATCGATGAGTACTCCTGGGCTCCCGACAGCCACCGGCTGGCATTTCTGGCTGAGGATACCCTCCCGACGACGACCCTGGCGTTGGAAAAGAAAGGCTTCAATCAGGAAGTCTACGAAGAGGATGGGCGCGATGCAGCCGTCTGGATAACGGACGTTTCAGACTCGGCGGCGCCGCGAAGGCTGGACCTGCCCGGCAGCGCCTCAAACATCCGGTGGAGTCCCGACGGCAAGTATCTGGCCCTGGCCCTCGCACCGACACCGCTGATTGACGATGAGTATATGGCGCGAGAGGTGTGTTTTGTCGATGTCGCAGAAGGTACTATTTCACGCCGACTCAACAACCCTGGTAAGCTGGGCAAGATAGCATGGAGTCCCGATGCAACCAGGCTGGCTATTATCTCCGGCGCCGATATCAATGATCCGGACGAAGGCGAATTGCTGGTGGCTTCAGTCGACAACGATGATTTGAAACCCGTTATTACGAATTTCGACGGTCACGTTCGTGATATCGCCTGGCTCGATCAGAAGACGATACTGTATCGATCGGACGAGGGTGTGCACACTAAAATCGGAATGGTCGATGTAGCCACGCTCGAGCGAAAGGAAATTATACCGCCGGGTTCAACAGCTTTTACCGACATGATACTCTCGGCAGATCGCAGAACAGTGGCGGTAGTTGGAAGCGCCTACAATCATCCGTGGGAATTATTCCATTTTACGCTCAAGCAGAAAGAACCGATTCGTTTGACCGACAGTAATCCGTGGCTCTCGGAGGTGGCGTTCGCAAGACAGGAAGTTGTCGAATTTACCGCCCGCGACGGACTTCAACTTCAGGGAATTCTGATACACCCCCTGAACGAACAGCCAGGGAATAAATATCCGCTTATTCTTTCCGTGCACGGCGGCCCGGAAGCCAATGACCGCGACGAGTGGCTGACGTGGTATGCGTCGCCGGCTCAGGTTTTCGCCGCTCGCGGCTTCGCCGTGTTTCACCCGAATTACCGAGGGAGCACCGGCCGTGGCGTGGAGTTCTCAAAAATGGGACAGGCAGATTATGCTGGAGGTGAATTCAACGACCTGGTCGATGCCGTAGATTATCTCGTTGCAACGGGACTTATCGACTCAAGCAAGGTTGGAATTACGGGCAGATCCTACGGCGGCTTTGCCACAGCCTGGGCAGCCACCGCTCTCTCCGAACATTTCGCCGCGGCCGTCATGGGTGTCGGCGTCAGCGATCTCGTCTCCAAATTCGGCACGACCGACATACCAAATGAGATGTATCTTGTCCACGCCCGTCGCTGGCCCTGGGACTACTGGCAGTGGTACATGGAACGCAGCCCCATCTATCACGCGCAAAAGCACAAGACCCCGATATTGATAATGCACGGCGAAGATGACACCAGAGTACATCCGAGCCAGTCTATGGAACTATACCGCTACCTCAAGACTCTCAACCAGGCCCCCGTCAGACTTGTATTCTACAAGGACGAAGGGCACGGTACGCTGAAGGCGGCCGCCCGCTATGATACCGGGGCGAGGGTTCTCAGATGGATGGAACATTATTTGATGGGTCCCGGTGGAGATCCTCCGCCGTATCAGATAGATTACGGCCTGCTTGAGAAGACCGCGTCCAGTAGCACAGCGACTGAGCGTTAAATTATCTACATCAGACCGCAGAATACCGGTGCAGTGTCAAGATGCTATTGACACTGCGCCTTTTTTATTTACTCGAGTACAAAGACTGATAAATTTCCACGGTGGCGGCACCTGTGCGGACACCGTAATCGCATACAAATCAGCGCCTTAATTTCCTCCAAAGCTCCTCATTTTTGTGTCGCCAGGACTCACTATTAGGGCAATTCAGCCGATAATATATGAGAATTGGTATAGCTACCTTTATAAAAACATGATAAATCGACTCTGTATTTTCATAATATTCTTCGCGATTGCCATAACAGTCCGAGCGGAGAATTACTATGTATCGCCGACCGGCAGCGACGCAGCCGACGGTCAGTCGATAGAAACCGCCTGGGCCACGGTAGACAATGGTGAGAGCCTCGGGAAAATAAATCCGGGTGACACGGTATTTATTCTGCCGGGATATTACGCTCCAACATCAGCTATAGTTATCACCGTGTCGGGGACCTCGGATATGCCCATTGTCTATCAGGCGCTTGGACCTCAGCGGCCAACTTTCTACGGGGCAAATCAGCCGGGAACCCTGTTTGACATTGACGCCAGCTATATCGTGCTGAAAGGCGTTGAGATCCGCAATGTTCCACTGCGGGGAATCGACCTCGATGGTGATTACTGCACGATAACGGGGTGTTACATCCGAAATGTCGGCAACCACGGCATACTGGTCACCGGAGACCATAATGAGATTCTTTACAATATCGTTTCCTATCCGGCTGAATCCGGCATTCGCAATGAGGGGTTTGGCAACTACACTCACATCTACAACAACACTGTCTACCACACGGGAAGATACGGCATTGAGATCACCTCGACCGTAAACTCCGTTCGCATTTTCAATAATATCGTCGCATACAGCGGAACCGATGGAATTACGGCCCCAGCCGGTAATGTGTGTGGATTCAACAACGTTTGGGGAAGCGTAGAGGAGAATTATGGAAGCTCGGCAGTTGACTCAGCGGGAGGCATTGTAGAACTACCTGGCTTTGTGGATCCGCTCAACGGACGCTTTGATCTAAAACTGGGTTCCGCCGAGATTGACGCCGGCCTGGGCGTTGGCTACCCGTTCACCGGTTCAGCGCCTGAAATGGGCGCTATCGAGAAATTCAGGACCTTCTATGTTAGCCCCGAAGGAAATGACTATAACGACGGGTTAAGTCCCGAGCATGCCTGGAGAAGCATTGGTAACGGCGGTCCCGATCTCTATCCCGGAGACACAGTGTCTGTTATGAGCGGCGTATATGCTGACTCGGTATTAATTCTTTCGAGCGGGATGGCAGATGACATGATATCCTACGTTGGGGTCAGGGATTCTTCGTTTCTCGACGCCAGCGGGCATTACGCCGCGGTTCGCCTGGATGCGAATCATATCCGATGGTCCGCGATCAGCGTTGCCAACGCCTCCAGTTCGAACATGCGGTGCTCCGGCGACAGCAATCTCGTGGAATTTTGTCATTTCAGCAACGCCGGATTCTACGGCGCCTATATGTATGGCGATGATAATCGTTTTTTTGCCAATGTGGTCCGGGATAACCTTTACTACGGATTATTGCTGGGAGGGGGAGGCGAAGCGATCAATAACACCTTCTATCGCAATATCCAGCCATCGATACTGGTCTCGGGCGGCGATCCGCACACCATAGAAAATAACATATTCTATGCCTACAGCAATTCATCACTCGCTGTCGCGGCTACTCAAACCACCGTTCTCGACTTCTGTCTTTTCTATGGATACGATCAGCCAGTGTATGGAGAAGTAACTCTCGGATCGGGTTGCATTATGGCGGACCCGATGTTCTATGACGCCGACAATGACGACTTCCATTTGCTTTCCGCTTCTCCGGGAATCGATGCCGGCATCAACTCCGGTCTTCCATATGCCGGCGCCGCGCCGGATATCGGAGCGTACGAAACGGGTACGCCCACCCGGATGGCCATCACTTCGCTCTACCCGGTGCTCAGCGCCGATTCATCGTACCAGTTTGAAGTCGAAGGCACTGATTCCGCGGGTTATCCAACTCGCCTCGGCGACCTTATCTGGTCCGAGAGCTTCCCCAGCGGCAGCATAACCTCGACCGGTTTATTCACTCCCCAGTTGACATGCACCGGGCGCGTAATCGCTCGCACGCCTGATAACAAGCTCGCCGATACCACTGACTACATGGAGGTGGTACCCGGAATCCTCAAGTATCTCTCTGTCACGCCGCGGCGGGAGACAGTCTTTATCGATTCGACCCTGCAATTCTACGCTGATGGCACCGACGCCAAAGGTAATTTCGTTGATGATCTCGGAACCTTGAGCTGGGAAGTGCTCAACAACGTTGGAATAATCAGCGGTTCGGGACTATTTACGGGCAAAAGAGTCGGGCACGGATTCATTCGCGCTCGAAGCAATCTGGGGCCGCTCGACATCACCGACACAATCACTGTGTTGGCGGAAGATATGTCGCTGCGGATAGCCTCGATATCTATCCCTCCACGTGAACTGATTCCGGGCGACGCAACCGGACCGTTGCTCGCTTTCGAATTAACCAACTATTATCCATCCGATATCATAATAGACAGCCTCCGGCTGAGATCATCGGGGGATGATCCTGATGGCGCCACACAGGTCGAACTGGACAGCCAGATCGAGAACGTGCAACTCTACCTGGACCAGGATGGCCAATATAGCGTGATCGGTGAAGATGACAGTCTGTTGTCGGTGGCGACGGTTGTCGATGGATTCACCTTGCTGCACATAACCGGACTGGAGATTCCGGCGGGCGGCTCGATTCAGCTCTGCGCCTCGGCCATTTTGGACCAGACCAACCCCAAAGACGGCAACAAGATCGCCTTCGAGCTCGTCGACCCGGCCCACATTTATACGACACCGCATGCCGAGTCGGCCGGCGAGTTCCCGGTCGGCAACGACCAGTTGTTTCTCGTGAATAATTTTCCTCTCTCAAATGTCGTTGTAAACCCTCTTCCCAGTGTAAGCCTCTACGAAGGCCTCGGGCTGAAGGCGGTTCTCGACATGGACCTTCCCTCCAACGGCTACGATGAAGATCGCCTGGACAGCATCGTCGTGCGCAACACCGGCACTCTTGAAGACTCCGACGATATTATGGAGGTCTGGTTGTTCGCGGATGCCGGCGATAACGGATTTACCATGGATGACCTCTATCTCGGGCAGTTCACTTTCAGAACATACTACTGGAAATTGTCGGGAATCTCTCATAGGCTGCCGCCGGGGACAACCAGAATTTTTGCGGTAGTTAGAGTCATAAGCAGTCAGTTCGATGGGGGCACGCTTGACTTTGAAATTCCCACCGGCGGCATTCAGTACGAATCCGGAACGGATGGAGCGGATGACGGTCCGGTCAAGAACCCGAACTGGTTTCTGGTCATCCCGGCGAATCGCATAACCGCGGTGTCGATACCTACGCCATCGTCTTATGTTTATCCCGGCAGCGCCGACAACGCCGTGCTGACATTCGCTCTGTACAACGGTTACAGTTCCACGCGCGATTTACATTCTGTCCGTCTGACCAACCGCTCCAGGACAGCCTCCACGCTCGGCTACGCGGATGATGAACTGGGGCTCGTATCCCTTCACTTCGACGACGACTTCAATCGGGTGCTTGATGGCGACCCGGCCATCGCTTCGGGGTATTTTACCGACGGCACTCTGAGCCTGACGGGACTCGACCTGACTCTCCCCTCTCAGACTCTGACCTATTTCTTTGTAGCCGCGGATCTGCCGACTCTCGGCGCCATAGACTCCGATAGCCTCGCGGTCGCGGTGGAACAGCAATCCGACCTGGTGTTCGATTCGGAGGATGAAGTAAATTTGAACGGCACGCTCCCGCTGTTAAGCGGCGGCTATAAAATCATTAACGGCTCGGTGCAGGCTCAATACAGTCGCCTGCGGCTCACCAGCACCACGGTGTCGCCTGAAGACACCTCGATCACCATCCTGGCGTTCCGCCCCGCTTATAACGGCGATCAGACAGATGTGCTCGAGTCCGTTACACTGACGAATATGGGCGACGCCGACACTTCGGATTTCACCGACCTCGAATTATGGGCCGACGCTAATGGTGATAACCAGTGGCAATATACTGACACTCAGTTGGGGCAGTTTGACTTTGACGATGGCTTGTGGACAGTCGATGGCCTGAGTCACCCGACAAGTGCCTCAATGCCGCTTTTGTTTGTGACAGCAGACGTAACAGCGACGCCGACGCCGGACGTTTATTTCCGCTCCCGGATCCCTGTCAACGGATGTCAGTTTTCATCGGATAACGATGGTCCGCTGGATTTCCCTATCAGCGCCGAGGCAACTTTCACGGTATCGGCTTCGGCTCTGCGGGTATCGGCCGAGCCGCTGAATACCACGTATTCGGTAGGTCAAACCATTGAAGTCAAAGCAAAGGTATCCAACCTGCGCGCTACGCCAATCGCCGATGTTTATTGCCAGTTCGTAGCATCGGCCAACCCGGCCGACAGCGAGTTGGTCGGCCCGGTCACGCTCGACGCCGGACAATCGATGGAATTCACACATCCTTACTTACCTGCCGGACCGGAAGTCACATCATGGCAGATTCGATCATTCTCCACCAGTGAGGGCGATTCGTCGGGTGTTGTTACGACTGAAACAGTGACCATACAGGCGGTGCCGGTCGACGTGCTTGTCGAGATGATTAACTCGGCTCCAACAGCCGTCAGTCGCGGACAATCGAATGTATTTCCCTTGAGTCTTCGTTACACACATCCGGATTCGAGCCCCACGACAGCGTCCATAAGAGTTGACAGCCTGAGACTTACCGTTCTGGACGGCAACAACCAACCACAGCCGGCCAGCGCGGCCTTCTCCAGGATAATTTTGGCGTCGGATTACACCAGCCTCGTAGTATGTGAAGACGTGCCCTCCGACCCATCGGTTCTTCTGACATTCTCACAGCCGGTTACGATCGCTCCCGATCAGGAGCGTCTTTTCTCTCTGCGGGTAGATATTGATATTGATGCAACGGCTACTGATTTCGTGATATCTATCGAAAATGCCGCCGCGGTGAGTGTGGCTGACGATAACACCCTTCTGGCGGTGACACTTGATCCGTCAATTTCATTCCCACTGCGGACGGCTCCCTGCAGAATCGATGACCCATCACAGTACCTGGCGGTATCGGATTCAACACTGCTCGAGGGCACGGTCAACTACGGGCAGGAGGATGTTAACATCCTACAGGTTGGCATGCGCCATCCCGGTGAGACCGGCAGTTCGCAGGTTCAGTTAATAAGCTTGACCATGCAGCTCGTGGATGAATCGGATTTGCCAATCGCCGCAGAGGACCTGATTACCAGTGTCAGCATCCTGCGTCAGCAGACCGTGATCGGGTATCTGAGCAGTTTTCAATCCGGTCAATCACTGCTGACCGTGGACTTCACCGCCCCTCCTACCCTCAGTGCCGGGGAATACGATACGCTCGTCATCCGCGCAAACATGAAAGATTATTCCACCCACGACTTTTTCGGGCTGCGGATCAACGACAGTACCGCGTTTGAGGTTCGTGACCTGAGTTCCGGGTCAATAGTTTCGGCGATTTCGGACCCGATCCTGGCCGCATCGAATGTCTTCCCCATGCACACCGGCTACACCGGCATGAGACACCCGGCCCTGCCGCCGGAAATCTGTTTGATCTCTTTGGCGCCCGAGACAGCCGTTGGCGGAGCCGCCGAAGTGGAGTTGATTGGCGTGACGGTCCGTTACGACGCCACCGATGAATACTCGCCGCTCACTATAGATGATTTACGAATCACCGTTCTGGACAGTCTCGGCGCCCCCCTGAACCCGCGTGATCTCTTCGACCAGATTGGAATAGCAGTGGATGGCGGTGATATACAATATCAGACATTTATAGAACTGGACGGCGGCTTTACGGTTTTCAATCTCGACAATGACCTGCTGATCAGCCCCGGGGACACCGTCTCCGTCGTCATGATCGCGGATATCGAGAGCGGTACTCCTGTCGATCATTTTAGATTGAACCTCTCCGGAGAATCCGGTCTTTGTCTGCGCGATGCTACCGACACAACCCGGACGCCCGGATTCACCCTCAGCCCCGAATGCGCCCAGGAACTTCCCTTGCTCACGACCACAACGCGGGTTTTCCTGCCGGCTGGCAGACCATCACTGGCTTCGACGGAACATCCCGTGCTCCTCGCCTATCCCGGACAATGCGCAGTTACTGTCGCTGATATGGATCTCGGCTATGCCAGCGTAACGCTGCAGGGAGACATTCTGCTCCATGGACTTTCCGGCAAAGTGATAACGAAAAACCGTCAAGGCATATATGATATCGAAGCGTCAGACGTTTTCTCCGCAATCAGGCTCGCCGTCAACGGAGACACTCTGACAGGCGCATGTGAGATGACAGAAGGTGGATTTGCGATCAGCCTCGAGAGTCCCCGGATCATACAGCGGGGCGACGCCTTTGCATTGTCGTTGGTCTGCGACATAAACGAAAACGCGGCCACCGGTAACTACATGCTTCAGTTTGAAGATTCGACTTTCTGCGATATGATCGATCGCAACCTGCTTACACAGGTATCTCCCGTGCTGGCCGACGGTTCCTATCCGATTCTGTCGACGGAATTGTCGATAACCTCGGTGAATCTTGGTGAGTCATTCACCAACTTCCCCAACCCCTTCAATCCGGCCGACGGCGAGGTGACGACAATTGGCTATGTTCTCGCGGAGCACGCGTATGTCGATATCGAGTTATTCACGATCACCGGAGAACTTGTATCGCGGCTGATCGAAAACTCGTATCGCGAGGCCGGAGCGCATCGCAGCGACACCTGGGATGGCGCCAACGACAAGAACTTGAACGTCTTGCCCGGAACCTACTTCTGCCGCATAACGGCCAGGTACACCTCGGGCAGACAGGAAAGCTTCACCAGAAAGATTGCGGTGGTAAGGTGATGAAGAGATTGTTACTGACAACAATGTTTCTGCTGATGGCAGGGAATGTCATGGCTGATGGCGATGGCGGCACCGAGTCGCCATTCGCGCTGGGAGCCGGCGCGCGTGACCTGGCTCTCGGAGGGACAGCTCTTGCCGACGGCGACGCCACCACTGCGCCGTACTGGAATGCGTCCAGACTGGCCGAGGCCGAATTTCTGTCCCTTACGGCTTTCCACACTCGCTTGTTTGTCTCCGACGTAACCTACCAGTACTTTGGTCTGGTCGTGCCGACAATGGACTTCGGAGGTTTCGGACTCGGAGTATTCCGACTCGGTGTCGACGATATCGAGAGGCGCGACGAGACCAATCTTCTTCTGGACACGTTCGATGACAACCGTCTGGGCCTTTACCTTGCCTATGCCAGAAATATTTCGGGCTACAATGCGGGCGTGGCCGTGAGTCTGGAGACGCACTCGCTCGACACCTACAGCGCCACTTCATCACCCGGCCTCGATATATCAATCGGCCGCCGGTTCGCGCTGGATTACGGCAGTCTCTCGGGACTCTCTTTCAATCTCGTCGGGCGCAACCTCATAAAACCGTCGATCGAACTCGCCAACGAAAGTGTCACCTACCCGCGCAGTTTCGATTTCAGTCTGGCTACGAAGCTGCTTCCCGGAGCAGCGTGGGATCACAGTCTGAGTCTATCATCATCTCTTTCTATGGTCGAGGCTCTCGATGCTACAATTGCCATGGGGCTGGAATACAATTTGCGCGATATGTTGTTCCTCCGCGGCGGTTACCGCGACGACAGGCTTTCGTTCGGTGTCGGGTTGGCCTATAGTTTTGTCAATTTCGACTACGCCCTCGTGGACCGCGATATGGGGACTCTCCACATGTTCAATCTGACAACCTCGTTCGGAAAATCCGTAGCGGAAAAACGGCAGATCAAAGCAATGGAGAGAGAAAGAGAATTCAATCAATTGATGACCGAGCGGCTGAGTTCCCAGAATCAGGAAATGATCGCCGATCTAACCAAGCAGGGCAATGATCTGCTGGCAGTCGGCGATTACCGGCAAGCCGCGGAGTATTTCGACCGGGCGCTTTTCATGATGAAGGGCAATGGTGTGGACACAACCGATATGTATACCCTCGCCGTCGAGACGCATGCCAGAGCCGATGAACTCGATCGGAGAATTCTGTTCGAGCAGTCGCTCGATTCCGCCATGGCCCGGTTCGAAAGCGAAGACTATCTGGCGGCCAAGTATCTGGCGAATCAGGCTCTGACCGTGATCGAGGACAGCCCCGAAGCGTTGGCGCTGTTGAATCGCGCCGATTCGGCTATCGCACAGACTCGTTCCCGCGAGCAGGTCATAGAGCAGCAATTGCTGTTGATAGACTCTCTGATCGCCTATGGAGAGATTGACCTGGCGTTGTCCAATATCGCGCCGCTCGTAGAGATGGCCCCGGACGACCGCAGTGTCAGACTGGCGGACAAAAAAGTGAGATTTGAAGCGCTCCGGCGCGACGCTACGACGGCTTATGAACGATCCAACCTGTCGGTCGCGCTGACCCGTGTCGAAGCCGCCTTGAAACTGTTCCCGGACCACCAGTGGTGCCTCGACATGAGAAACCGTATCACGCGCCAGATGACAAAGACTCAGACTCTCCCACGAGTGGTGCAAACATCCGGCCCTCAGCCATTAAGCGATCGTCAGCGGCGTGACGTGGAACGTGATTACCAGGACGGCCAGTCGCTGTTTGCCGGCGGCAATCTCAGTCAGGCGATTCAGAAATGGGAAACGGTCTACACGCTGGCTCCCGAGTACAAGTCAGTTAGAGACTATCTGGTCAAGGCCTACAAGTTCATGGGCGTTGAACTCTATGGGCAGGATAAACTGCGCGACGCTATCACCGTGTGGCAAAGAGCGGCGGTGCTCAGCCCCGATGACGCTGAAATCCGCCAGTATATCGAGCGAACCCAGAGCGAAATCGAAAAACTCATGGAACTCTCTTATGAAAACCGATAGTAACGACAACCTCGCTAAAGAGTGGCCCCAGGCCAGGCAATACCGACGTTCCATTCGTCTGGAGTTCTCTCTGTACATCTCGGCGATCGTGCTGATTTTGATGGCGGTCACCGGGTGGGTTATAACAGATAAATACGTTTCCACCATTAACGCTGAAGTCGTCGACAAACTTGTGGTGCAGGCGCGTTCCTATTCAGGCCCCGCCGGCAAGCTCATCATTTCCGCCAACGGACCCGACGCCCTGCTTCTCAATAATATCTGTAAGAAGCTGGCGACCGATAACCCCGAAATTTACTGGGCGGGAATCACTGATAAGAACGGGACTTTCCTCGCCCATACCGATTTCAGGCAGGTCATAGCCTCGACCCGGATAAACGATATCGGTTACGGCGAACACAATGAGCGCATGGGAGACGGTGAGAGTTTCAGCCATCGTGGCGATACGATTTATATCTCCGTACCGATTTGGGAGAACAGCGTGCAAGTTGGCGGGCTCGCCCTGGCATCATCGACCAGACACATCACCGAGGCGAGAAGGGAATCGATTACCACCGTCGTAACCATAACGGTCGTCATGATCCTGATGGGACTGCCGGTCACGCTGATGGTCCTCCATCGGAAACTCCGTCCCATCAGCATCATTACCGACAATCTGAAAAACATCAAATTCGATAACATCGCGATAGACATCCCTCTTCATTCCAAGAACGAATTCGGCTACCTTGCCGAAACCATGCGCGTCATGGGCGCCAAACTCAATCAGGCCCAGAAGGATTTGATAGAAAGAGAGAGGATCGCTCGTGAGCTTGAAATTGCCCGGGAAATTCAAAAGAGTATTTTGCCCGAGGGCTTTCCGTCCGGCAAGTCCTTTGAGATAGCCGGCGTCTACCGAAGCGCCCGTGAAGTCGGCGGGGATTATTACGACTTCATCGAGTTCGACAATAATCGCCTCGGGGTGGTGGTCGCTGATGTATCCGGGAAATCGTTGCCGGGAATGCTGGTGATGCTTCTGACCCGCGACATTATTAAGAAAGTCGCCCGACACCCCCAACGCCCCTCGCAGATTCTATCCGAAGTCAACCGCGAACTTGCCGCGAACATTAAAAAGGGCATGTTCGTAACCATGTTTTTCGGAATTCTCGACCAGGCAACCGGCTGTTTTACCTTTGCTTCAGCGGGTCATAACCCTCTGCTCTGGTATGATTCTGTGCAGGGCGAGTGTAAGTTGATAAAGACCAAAGGATTTCCGCTGGGTATGACATCTGCCGCGCAGTTCAGCGCCCGGATTGAAGACGGCGAAATAAGGCTGTCAGAATCCGACTGGATAATTCAGTACACCGACGGCATCAATGAGGCCCGCAACAATCGTTCCGAGGAGTTCGGCATGGAACGCTTCATGCATGCGGTGACAAGATATAATTCGTTGCAGCCAAAGGACTTAGTCTCCAAAACCATCGTGGACATTGAGTCTTTTGCGGCCGGAAGTGAACAATCCGACGACATAACATTAATAGCTCTCAAATGGAGCGGTGATTTTGTCGATAACAAACATAAGGCACAAATGAAAGTGAATTCATGTGTTAGCCAGGGCTGAACTAAAAAATAGGATTGAAGTTCCGGAGAACCTTTCAGCTGATTCAGTAAATGAATTCGAGAGGGGGCTGAAGCAACTTCTTTCAACCGGACCCCAAGCCATTGAGTTCGACTGTTCGAATCTCAAGATGGTGACGTCCAGCCACGTCAACCTGCTGTGGTCAGCCCGGGAACAGTGCTGTCTCGCCGGCGTGAGCTTTCAGTTTACCCGAATGTCCGCCGGCCTCGTGAGGATTCTCCACGTCCTCGACCTTTACAGCCTTTTCACGGGCCGCGAAGCCGAGGTGCAAAAACCCGGGAAACAGACCGGTCGCTTGAAAGTCGGAGGCGGCCCTACCGAATTCACGAGGAGCCTTAAGGCTGACACGGATAATATTGCCGCCACAGTGCGGGAGTTTCGCTCGTTTCTTGATAAGACCGCAATTGACGAACTTTCGATAGTTGAATTGACCACTATCGCCTATGAAGCTCTCACCAATGTGCGGCTGCACGGAGAACTCGATCCCCATCAGATGATCGAATTCAAGGTAACATCGGGCGCAGAGAAGATTTGTATGGTTATTGAAGACAGCGGTAAGCCTTTTAACCCGCTCGGCGACAATCGTCCCTACCGGTCAGGCGAGGCCATCCGCAGCCGGCAAAGTCGCGGATACGGGCTGGTCATGATACGCAGGATGACCGATGCCCTCACCTATGAACGCGCCGATGGACGTAACATACTGGCATTGGAGAAACACTGGAATTAACTATGGATCACAATATCACTCAAAATGTACTCAGTGACGATACCATAGTCATAAATCCGGGCAGCGTTCTGGACAACAACAACGCTCACCACATGGTGGATATTATCTCCAGGGCGCAGTCGATGGGATATCATTTTATCATGATAGATATGTCACAGCTCCAGTTCATTTCCTCTGCCGGAGTCGGCTCCATCCTGGGCGCTGTGGAAACATCGAGAGAAAACGGCGGCGATATTGTGTTGTGTAACGTATCAGAAAGCGTCCTGCACATACTCCGCGTGCTGGACCTGACGGATTTTCTGACGATTCGCGACGATATCGACCACGCGGTGGAAACCAGAGGATAAATAATTGGCTCACCGGGCAGTGACATCATCAGAAGCAAAGGCGGATATTCTCGGTAGCGACGACCAGTTGGCTATCGACAAGCAGATACTTGCGCTCGACGCCCTCTCAAAACTGGCCAAGCAGTTCTCCAACAAACCAGATTTCGACCAGCTGAATGAATTGCTGATTCTGACAGTCTCGGGGCAGTTCGCGGTCCCGAACGCCTGCGCCCTGATTCGTCAACCCGGCTCTCAAAGCCCTATTCCACTGTTTTTCGGTACGGGCAGATACCGCAACGACAGGCTCCTTCTTTCGCAGGAACTGACCACCGATCACAGCAAATATTTTCTCGAAAACAGGACGCCCTCTCATATTGTCAACCTGACGCAGGACGCTCGGACGGCCAAGCTGGGCTTCGTATTGTCCGAGTGTAACGCCCGCATTATAGCACCGCTGCTGCACAATGATAATCTCATCGGAATACTCGGGCTGGGCGACAAAGTAACCGGCAAGTCATTCGAATCGAGTGATCTCGAGCTATTATCCACGCTGGTCAACGCCATTACGCCCTTTTTGGCAAGCTCGTTTCTTTTTTCCGAAATAAGCGGACTGAACACCTGGTATGTAGACATCCTCAACAGTATCGAACAGGGTGTGTTCATATTCGACAACAACAACCTGCTCAAACAGGTCAATCGGACCGGGTTTAACATCCTGAAGCAATTCCGGCCGAACCTGATACACATCGAAACGGTTCACATGCTTCCAATCGAAGTCGTCTTCCCTGACTCCGTTTATGGCAACTGGGCCAAACGGTTTATCAAGTCGCGCAATAACCCGCAAAGCGGGCTGCTGGAGAACATGGTCGCGGCCTCGGGCGATAGCGAGCGAATTTACAACGTTCACATAAGCCGTATCACCGGAAGCTCAGTTCTCGAAACCGATCTGATTATTACGCTCGACGATGTTACCGGTCAAAAGCAAAGCGAACACCGTCTGTTCGAACTGCAGAAATTCGCCGACCAGGGCGTCATGGCGTCATCGATATCCCATGAATTGAACAATTTCCTCGGACTCATTCTCGGCGGCGTCGAGGTAACCCAGATTTCTCTCGGCAAAGGTGATATAGAAAAGGTCACCGCCAACCTCGAGAAGCTTAAAACCAGCGTCAATAAAATGGAGAGGTATACATCGGGTCTGATGGACTACACCAAACTCGATACCCGCAAACGTAAGTCAAACCTCAATATTGTTATTTCCGATGTTCTCTCCTACGTTGCGGCGCAGAAACGGTTCAAGAGAACTCGGGTGTTATCTGATCTGGATTCGAAACTTCCGGAATTCGAGATGGATGCCGACCAGATGTCGCAACTGCTTTTGAATTTGCTTAACAATGCCGCGGATGCCATCAACGAAACGAACGCTACCTCGGGCGAAATAGTGGTACGGACAATGCTCCACTCCGGCAGCGCGATTCTGGTAATCTCCGATAATGGGGCCGGTATAAAACCTGAAGTCAAACAGAAGCTTTTCAGGGCCCACATGACCACGAAAGAGAACGGCCACGGTTACGGCCTGGTCACGTGTGCCAAAATTATCGACAATCATTCGGGTGAGGTGCAGATCGACTCCGAGCCCGGCAATGGCACAACTTTCACTTTCAGATTTCCCATATCGTAATAAGCCCCCCTCCCCCGCCTGTATCCGGAACGTCAGCAGTTTCTATGATTTACCGTAACCGGGTCCCCTGAGAACGCGTGCCGGTAGCGTAAGTATGGCTTTCAGCAGGTCGAGAAGGCTTTCCACGGTAATGCCTATCAATCTGAACGGCAGTGACAACAACCACAATAGCGGATAGGCTATCAGCGCAAACAATGCCAGCGGCCAGCATATCACCAGAAGTATCAGCCACAGCAGGAATTTTATCATCGCGCACCTCCTTTATTTCAATCTACCGTTTAAGTTACGCTTTGTCAGGTTCTTTGTTACAGGTCGATCGCGGCCCCAAGAAATCGGATGCCTGAGTAAGTTTTTACCGCCGAATTAAATCGGTCCGGCAGCAGTGGCAACTTCGCAAAACCCGACAATTAATCCTTTTCCGTATCGCGTTTGTCGTATAAACATATACGAATAAATTTGGCTGCATATCAGGAGAGGTAAATGCATAAAAGAGCCATAAGCCGCAACCGCAAATTGATCGCTTTCTTGCTAATGTCAGGTATAGTTGCACTCACCCTTGCGTGCAAATCGCAAGAGTTGAGGAGCGTTTGGGTTGATAAGGGTATAACTGTCGATGGTAAAATCGACGACTGGAGCGGACTGCCCACAACCTATTTTGAAGATCAGTCAGCGGTGGTCGGCCTTTGTAACGGGGCTGACAACCTGTACATCCAACTCCGCACCCGCGACCCCAAGTACGCCGGACTGATCAAGAGAACCGGCCTGACGATTTACGTCGATAACGAGGGATCAAAGAACAAAGACTTTTACGTAAAATTCTATGCCGGACCAAAAATGACCGATATGCGCGGTCCGATGGGCGCCCCAGAAGAACAGAACGGTGACGATCAGAGACCTCAGATGAGGGAGCGGTTTGGCGGCCCCCCCGATGGCGAGCAGCCCGATAGACTGCTGTGTTATGTCAAGGACCGCATCGCTGAAATGTCCATCTCACCGCTGGGTGACCAGGGTCCAAAAGCTGTCTATGACACCAGTATGGGATTCTACTGCTACGAGTTCGCCATTCCTCTTGGGGAGAGCATCGTGAGGCATTACGGAATTGACAGTCAGCCGGGTCGCACAATTTCGATCGGCGCTGTCTGGGGTGAAGTGAATTTCGACGATGCTCGAAAGCAGATTGCCGATCGTACTGAAGGTATGCCCGGCGGTGGTATGCCTCCCGATGACGGTATGCCGGGTGGGGGATTCCCCGGTGACAGGCCCGGGGGCATGGGTGGCGGCCCCCCCGGTGGGCGGAACATGCCGCAGAAACAGGAAATCTGGTTTAAGACGACACTGGCACCGGTACCCGGCAACACGGCTATTTCTGAATAACTTACCGTATACCGAACAAATGACAGCACTCCTTCTCACAAAAAAAGCTCCCGTCATACGGCGGGAGCTTCTCAATCTATAAAACATCCAATCAAGCTGACTTATTTCAAAAGCACCATCTTTTTGGTAAGTGACTGCTGCCCCGCTTCCAGACGATACAGATAGATACCACTGGCGCATTCGCTACCGTTCCACATCACCGTGTGCTCACCGGCAACCATGTCGGCATCGACCACCGTCGAGATCTTCTGACCTGTGATGTTGAACACCTCCAACTTTACGTGACCGGCTTGCGGCAGATAGAAACTTAACCGGGTCGCGGGATTAAACGGATTCGGAGCGGCGTTCACCCGAAGCTCTGTCTGCGAAACAGTCGTCGTCGGCGCCTGCAGTTTGCCGGTGCCTTCTTCTTCCAGCCCGAGATACATCACCGATGGATCAATCGGGTTGAAAGCCATAGCATCGATTCCGTCAAGCGCGTCAGTGTGAGCGGCCGTCAGTTCGTCGTCTCTCAGATTATACTTGAACAGATCGGTACCATAATCATATATGTATGATCCATACACGAAGTACACTGCGTCATCAACCGGGTGCACGGCCATTGGCGGCTGGTTGGTGAGAATGACGTTTCGCTCGATACCGTTCTGGTCTAAGGCAACATCGAGCTGACGCACCGCTGTCTGGAAAGTGGCTCCGCCGTCGCCCGAGACAAGAATGTCGCGGTATCCGGCGCCCATCGTCTCCAGATTGGCCCGCGCCCACACCCGCTGCGGGTTTGATGGCGAGTACAAGAATTCGAAGACAATGTCTATATCGATCTTGTCGAACGGTTCAACCGTGGACCAGGTCTGCCCGGCATCGGTCGACCGCCACGCGCCGATACTGGCGCAGAGAGCGTTGTCCCAGTTCTGAGGGTCGAACGCAAAATCATAGAATATCCCGTTGCCGGTATTGGCCGGTTCGCCCAGCAAGGCAAAACTGGCGCCGCCGTCGAACGACTCATAAATCTGGCAATCCATGCTGCCGAAACGAATATGCATGGCGTCTTCCGGATCCACCGCCAGTCCGTACACCTTGTTCGGAGCTGTCAGGGTATAGACCGCCTGTCCCTCGATGCGATAGAACGTATCACGGCCGCGCGAATAACCATAGGCTTTCCCACCGGGAGCCGCTTTGAGCAATAACAGTTCGTTAACCCCAAGCAAGGTGACCTCTTTCCAGCTGCAGCCGGCGTCGTCGGAGCGAAGTATGGAGGTTCCCTGGGAGGTCATGCTCGATGCGAGCAGGACATTGGCCTCATCGAGAGCGACCAGCCCATAGGTATACACGATTCCCCTCAGAAGCGATGTTGTCGCCATCGTGACGCCATCGTCGGTAGTGTAGGTCACGGCCGGCGTGCCGCTTATTCGAGTGCAGGTTGGGACAATCCACTCATCGCCCGGGTCGACCGGACCCTTTTTCCATTGGTATCCTTCGCCATCGGCGAAAGCCATTACGGCCAGGCAGGCGATTAAAGCCAAAGCGATTAACACGGTACTGATTTTCATAATGTGCTCCTTTTGCATCAGTCGATCAAAGAATGCGGTAGTTCATTGTTTATTCAACGGTGACATTTTAAGTGCCAGACCACTTGGCGGTTTGGTAAGGCGAGTATAGATGTAAATATAACGCTGTATCTGAATCCGTCAACGGGAAACCAACTTTCAATCGAGGCATCTCTGCCGAGAGGAAGAAGATATGGGACAACCTGCAATAAAAAGCTGGGAGACAGGGATTCGAACCCCGATTCTACGGTCCAGAGCCGCATGTCCTACCGTTGGACGATCTCCCAGTAAAGACTATATATCAAAGGGCCAGTGGCCCGAAACAGCCCCGAATATACAAAACAATGACCCTTTGTCAAGTAATGAATATATCGAAAGCAGTAAGAATTTTCTTCATTGTCGGCAGGCCAACTATCAGTCGATTCGTGGTTTACCGGCAAAGCCACGCCAAATGAACGCCTCCCCCTCCACGGTCACGATCGCCCGACGACTTCGGACCCGGTTGCGCAAACTCCGGCTCTCCCCTCGCCTCAAACTGACCTTCTCAACATCATAATCCGTACCGGTCCAGCTCAAGATGATTCTTTGTGAGAGCGGTATCACCGACACCGTATCCCCGACAGCATTTCGAAAAATCGCGCCACCGTCTTTAACAAAACGCAGTTCTCCTCTCGCACTGAGTATGCGAATCTTCCCCCCACTTTTTACCCAGTCAGTGACTTTCGAAGATGTCAGGAGCATCAGGTTGCCGATGAAATGGTCCATATCCCCGACACCGGGCATCACGATATCTATGTTTCGCGCTTTGTGCTCGATGCAGTACTCGACGGCCAGTTGACTGTCGGTTTTGTCTTTTCTGACGGGAAATTTGATAACTCTGGTCTGGGGCGATAATTTCTTGGGAAGGCCTGCAACCGAATCGAAGTCCCCCATCAAGACATCGGGCCTGAGACCCGCTCTTTTGAAAAAGCTGTAGCCGCCATCAACCGCGATCCTGACTTTGGAATGGCAGAGACGCTTATAAAAGCCGAGATGACCTGCGCGGTAGGTACCACGAACGAAAAGAATACAGTTCCTCATCAGACAACCGCCCCGGCGACAATTCTGGCGGCTCCCAGCAAAGCAGTCTTTTCATCGATGATCAGACTAACGGGAACATTGCTCAGGAGCGACTCCATCTTGCCCTTTTTCGCGAATCGTTCCATAAACCGGCCCTTGTCAAGGGCGGTCATAATCTGCGGCGCTATCGGCCCACCCAGGTAAATGCCGCCGAGGGTCATGCCTTTCAGAGCCAGATTGCCCGCCTCCGAAGCACAGCAATCGACAAACATGTCGAGCGCTTTCTCGGCAATACTGTCCTCACCAGCCAGGGCCTTTTCGATAAGCTTGGCTTCTTCGTGTTTCGCTTTCTTGTACCAATCAGCCTTCGTGGCGCGCTCCGTCGCCAGCATGAATTCATAGATGTGCCCCAGCCCGGGCAGACTGATTATGTCCTCCGCCTCGACATACCCCTGGTTGCTGTAAACATATTCCCACAGCTCGGTCTCGAGCTGATTACCGGGCGAGAAATCGACGTGGCCGCCCTCCGACGCGTACGGGCAATATTTCCCGCCATCCCAGAACACCAGCGCTTCCCCAAGCCCCACACCGGGGGCGAGCAGACCAATATTGCCGTTCTTGACTTTCTTGCCCTGATTGATCACGATGAACTTATCATCATCGAGTTCAAACAGCCCGTGCGCGGTCGCGACAAGATCGTTCATGATCCTGACTTCTTTGAAATCATATTCTTTGGCGATGCCCCGACCGGTGATTTTCCAGGGGATATTTGTCGCGGTAACTTTGTTATCGATAACCGGACCGGCGACACCGAAACAGGCGATATCGCGGTCGGCTTTGTACTTTCTTAGATAGAGGCTGAGGATAGAATCGAAATTGGTGAAGTCGGCGTTGGTGAAGCTTCGATGGTTCACCAGATGTGGCCGTCCACCATGGACAGCCACTCTGGCAAGATCGGTCGTAACAGCTGTTATATAGCCCGCTATCATTCCAAAAGCGTTTCTATCCTGGCGGCAATAGAGCCGGCATCGATGCCGAGCATCTTGTACAGTTCGGACGGCTTCCCCGATGCTCCATAGCGGCTCACGCCAAGCTTTGTAAGTTTCGTGCGAAGACCCGCTTCGAACATCGCGGCGCCAATCGCCGTGCCGAGCCCGGTCTTCACATTGTGGTCCTCGACAACAACCACATTCTCGTATCCCGCCAACTCTTTGAGGTCATCGGGATGCAAATCACTCCAGTCAGATACGGAATATAACGCAACCGTGCGACCCTTTTCTTTTGCCATCTTCCAGGCATCCAGCGCCGCGAACAGCATGTTGCCGGCCGCGACCAACGCCAGCTTCTGACCGGAGCGAATTTTATCCATCCGGCCGTATCTATACTCGTAGCCACCGCCGAAGAACGGCTTGCCGGATTCATCGGTAACAATGGGTATGACCGACCGTCCCATGATCACGGCAAAATTGCCGGAATTCGCCAGCACATGACGTACCACTCTATCGGTCTGGTTCGGATCGGCCGGGGTGATGACTCTCCATCCGTATGTTGAATTCAACAGTCCGAAATAGTCTATACACTGGTGGGTCATACCATCTTCGCCCACGTTGATTCCGCAGTGAGTGCAAAACAACTTCACGTTGGCATGGTTGATGTCGTTCAGGCGAGCCTGATTATATGTTTCGTCGACACCGAACACGCCAAAATCCGCCCAAACGCCGATAGCCGATTCAGCCGAAAGCGATCCCGTCGTGGTGGCCACGCTATGTTCGGTGATGCCAAACTGGAAGAAGTTGTGGGGGTATTTTTTGGCGAAACCATTGGTTTTTACTGACGACGCGAGGTCACAATCGAACACACCCATAACGAAATTATCACGGCCCATGTTGGCATCGGCCACCGACACCAGCGCCGTACCGAAGGCGCTGCGGTTGTCGACCTTTGCGTCGGGTGCATACGTGGTCGGCTCACCGGTTGCGACCTTCGGGTATTCGGGGCGCTTCAGCGGCTGGCGTCCGATTACACCGGCGGCGCGCTTCTGACGATACTTCTCCAGATCGTTCTCAAGCCCGAGGTCTTTAAGGGCCTCGTCGAGACGATCCTCCTTGACCGGCGCGCCGTGGAACCCGGCGTCGTTTTCCATAAACGACACTCCCTTGCCCATCACCGTATGCGCCAGGATCATCATCGGCGCTCCTTCGTTACGCCTCGCGTCATAAAGAGCATCGTAAATCTGGTTTAAGTCATGTCCGTTTATTTCGACCACCTGCCAACCGTCGGCTTTCCACTCATCGGTAATATTTTGCGGCATGATATCATCGATACCGCCGGAAATCTGGAGACGATTGTAATCGATCAGAACTGTCAGTTTCGACAGCTTGTATTTTACGGCGATACGGCGTGATTCGGAAATCTGCCCCTTCTGCTGCTCTCCATCGCCCATCACCACATAGGTGTGAAAGTCTCTTCCCGACAGACGGCCATAGATAGCTTTGCCGATCCCGACCGACAGCCCCTGGCCCAGATTACCCGTTCCCCATTCGACGCCGGGGACGGAGCGTTCGACATGTCCTTCGAATGGAGAGCCGGCCTGACGGAATCCCGCGATGGCATCATCAATATCGAAAAAACCGGCTGACGCGAGAGCGCTGTACACGCCGGGGGAAGTATGTCCGTGGGAAATTATTATTCGGTCACGATCGTCACGGCCGGGATTTTTGGGGTCGACCTTAGCCAGATGATAAAGCACCATGTACATCTCGATTGATGACATGGAACCGCCGGGGTGGCCGGAGGCCGCCAGAGTTGTCATCTTTAAAATATTGCCGCGTGCTATACGGGCCATCTCGGTCAGTTTTTCAAACCAGTCCTCAGAGAGCCCCTTTTGTGTAAAGCCCCGCCATGAGTCAAACATTACAGCGTCTTCCTTCGCAACTTTTTCTGTCATGACCTGTTTATCTTTCCTTGTACGGATTACAAATATGAAAACAAACTACTTTCCTGATCGCAAATCGCGCCGCGTCAGAGCGCCTGAACCATTTTTGTCAGGGCTTCCCTCTCGGCACTTCTGAAAAAAGCCGAACCCATCACCAGAATATCGGCCCCCGCCTCGACCACACGCTTCGCGTTACCGGCGTCAACCCCGCCATCGACCGAGATTACGGTTTTGAGTCCGTTGGCATCGATATGCTCCCTGGCCGCTCTCACGGTATCGAGAGCCGACTCGATAAAAGCCTGCCCACCGAATCCCGGAAAAACCGACATCACCAAAAGCAAATCGAAATGCTCCAGATAGGGCAAAACCCTGTCAGCAGAGGCATCGGGATTTATCGACAATCCCGCCTCGACCCCAAGGGCTCTAATCTGGCGGGCATATTCTGCTGGTTCGGGATGGACTTCAATGTGAAATGTAATCGCATCGGCGCCCGCCTTAACGAAAGCATCGAAATATTTCTCCGGCTCTGATAGCATCAGGTGCACGTCGAGATATCTGTCGGTGATTTTATCGATAGTCTTTACGATGGCGGGTCCGAACGAGATATTGGGGACAAAGTGCCCGTCCATGATATCCAGATGCAGCCAATCCACGCCGCAGCGGTCGGCGTCGCGAATTTCATCCCCCAGTTTCGCGAAGTCGGCGCCGAGAACCGATGGTGCTATTTTGGCCATGCGCTAAATTATGAACTTTGAAGCCGAATGGCAACCCCCGCAGCCAAAAAAGTGGCTCGCCCCGTACGAGTTTTTTTAAGTCTGACGGGACTGTTTGCCATTTGCGAGGACAATTCGGGCGTTACGCTGTAAACCGTCGAGTTTCGGCCTGGTGAGCGGCGTTCCGGCAGTAAGTTCGAGAAACTGTTCGCGCGTCTCAAGGGCGAGAACACGGGCGGCATCCAAAAACTCCCCCACCCCCTTATCAGACCTGAATTCGGCATGAGCGGTCAATCTGGCCCTCTTATTGTAGGGGCAGACATCCTGACAAATATCGCACCCGAACAACCAGTCTCCCATTTTGCGCTGGAGGTCTTCGTCGATCGACGACGGCCGTTCGATTGTCAGGTAAGAAATACACTTGCTGGAATCCACTATCCCCTCCTCCAGAATTGCCCCGGTCGGGCAAGCGTCAATACACAGCCGGCAGGCGCCGCATTGCCCGTGTCTGACCGCAGTCGGATCGTCCGGTTCAAGCTCCAGGGTCGTCACTATCTCAGCCAAAAATACCCACGAACCATACTCGCGATTGATCAGCATCGTGTTTTTCCCTATAAACCCCAGCCCGGCTTTGGCCGCATACGCCCTTTCCATAAACGGACCATAGTCAACCCACCACTTGAAATCGTGTTTTGTGTCGGCCTCAAGGCGCTGCTTCAGCTTGTAAATCAGGTGCTCCGTCTTCTTCGTAAAGACTTTGTGATAATCTCTCCCTCGCGCATATCGCGACACCCTGCCAAACCCATCCGGCATCGTGGGGCTGTTTTCGACGTAGTAGTTCAGGCCGAGCATTATAACGGACCGCAGGCCCCCACCCAGATTCGATGGATCGGTTCTGCGCTCGGTGTTCTGAGCCAGCCACTCCATCTCAGCGTGATAACCCTTATCCAGCCACTGAAAAAGGCGTTCTTTCGCCGGCGTAATGACATCGACCGTGGCTATCCCGCACAAGTCGAAGCCGCAAGCGGCCGCAAGCTCTTTGATCGATTGACTGTTTAACGCCACGGTTCATATATAAGCGCAATCGCCGGGTCAAACCAACACATTTTCCATCAAGCTACGCCCAGTCTCCTGACGGACCGAATACTCTACGCCACAGTAAAATTTTCTGCCCTTAAATTGGCGGGAGAATGGTCGCTTTTCGGGCGAAAGTTGCCGGAAAACAGGGAAAATACGATTGACAAAAGGGGCTGTGAGACTTAATTTTGTGTCTTGTTTTCTAAAAACCAAAAAGGTTTAATTGTGACTTTGTTTTATTCAACATTTTGTGAAAGAATTCTCAAGCCATTGAGGGTCCGACACTTGACTTTTGACGCGAAAAACAATACTAATCCAGTAGTGTATAGCTCTCCGACCACCTGGGGAAAGGAGATCAAATGAGCACCGGAGCGTATGTTCTGGTCAAATTTGACGACCGAAACAAACTGCTTCCCGCTGTTGAATCTATCGGCGGCATAAAACAGATCCAAAGTTGGGATGCCGTTGATGGTCATTTCAATCTGGTTTTGAAGCTGAATTCAAACGATCCTGAAGCGATTGAACAAATCCGCAAATTGGATGGGTGCACCCGTCTTTCCTTGTGCGAGTTCAAGTCCGATGCCAACGGCGAGACCGAACTGGCGCCGGAATTATCATACAGCTACGTGTTTATCGAGACAGAACGCTTCCAGCAACAGACCGTGCAGAGCCTTCTTGAAAAAAACGAAGCCGTTCAAAAGTGCACTCCCGTCACCGGCGCCTGTGACCTGGTGGCTCTGGTCAAAGGCGAGACTTTTGATAAGATTGATCGCATAGTAAACCATGGTATTCGGCCGCTCGACGGTATTCTTCGTCTCAAGCAAGACCGCATCATCTTTCTGGATAGAATGTAGGAGATCCCCTGATGGCTCAGCGAACTACAGATAACCTCAAGAACTTCAATGTCGATTTATGGAAGTACGATGGTCAGGCGGGGGCGTTGATTCCCCTTTTGCAATCGGCGCAGGACACCTATGGATATATCTCCGAAAAGGCCATTGACTATATCAGCCACATCACCGGCATCCCATCGGCCGACATCTACGGTGTGGTGACGTTTTACGCGCAGTTTCGCACCAAACCTCTCGGCAAATACGTTATAAAGGTCTGCAACGGCACGGCCTGCCACGTTAATGGCGCCAAAACCATAACTGACACGATTAACGATGAGTTGAACATAGATTACGATGAGACTTCGGACGATGGTTCTTTCTCCCTTCTTTCTGTTGCCTGTATCGGCTGCTGCTCGCTCGCGCCGGTGATTGTCATCAACGATGAGACCTATGGCCGTCTTACGCCGGCCAAGCTGCGCAAGATCCTTCGGACGTACAAAAATAAAGCGAAAAAAGAAACCCCCGGCGAGGATGAGTAAGGACATACTATGAAAACGGTTAAAATCGGACTGGGGACCTGTGGAATATCGGCCGGCGGCGAGAAGGTTTACAGGGCCTTTCAGGATGAACTGAAGGAACATCCCGATGCCTTCACTCTTCAGGAGACCGGCTGCATCGGCATGTGTTATCGCGAAGTACTGGTTGAAATATCCAACGGCAACGGCACCTCGCACATGTATGGCGAAGTAACTCCCGAGAGAGTCGGACAGATTGTACAGGATGATATCATCGGCGGCTCTACTATCGACGAGTGGCTGGTCAGCGGCGAAGGTCGCGAAATCGGGTTCTTTGACCGGCAAGAGCGCATAGTCCTGAGAAATTGCGGTGTCATCGATCCGGGTTCAATAGATGAATATATCGCCCGTGGGGGCTACGAGGCGGCTCGCAAGGCGCTCACGAAAATGTCGCCCGAGGCTATAATTGCTGAGATCGAAAAATCCGGACTCCGCGGACGCGGCGGCGGTGGATTCCCCACCGGCACGAAATGGAAATTCACCCGCGGCGCCAAAGGCACAAAGAAATACATCATCTGTAATGCCGACGAAGGCGACCCGGGCGCATTTATGGACCGTTCGGTTCTGGAAGGCGACCCCAGCTCGGTTTTGGAAGGCATGATAATCGCCGGCTACGCTATCGGAGCCGACGAAGCCTACATCTACTGCCGCGCTGAGTATCCCAAAGCTATCGCCCGCTTGCGCCTGGCCATTGCCCAGGCCAAAAAGAAAGGATTCCTCGGCGACAACATCTTCGGCACCGATTACACCTTCAACATAAAGATCAAAGAAGGTGCCGGAGCGTTTGTGTGCGGTGAGGAGACAGCGCTCATCGCTTCTATCGAAGGCAAACGCGGTATGCCCCGCTTCCGTCCCCCCTTCCCGGCCCAGTCCGGTCTGTGGGGCAAGCCTACCAACATTAACAACGTCGAGACATTCGCCAACGTACCGTGGATCATACTTAACGGCGGAGATGCTTATGCCGCCTACGGCACGGCCGACAGCAAGGGCACTAAAGTCTTCGCCATGGCCGGCAAGGTCAAACGCACCGGGCTGGTCGAAGTGCCCATGGGCGTCACCATCAACCAGATCATCTTCGATATCTGCGGCGGCATCATAAACGACAAGAAATTCAAGGCGGTCCAGATGGGCGGACCGTCGGGCGGATGTATCCCCGCCGAAATGTGCGATATCCAAATCGACTACCAGCAAATCAACAAGACCGGCGCTATCATGGGTTCCGGCGGTCTGGTGGTCATGGATGAAACCACCTGTATGGTCGATGTCGCCAAGTTCTTCCTTACCTTCACCCAGGCCGAATCCTGCGGCAAGTGTACCTTCTGCCGTATAGGCACCAAACGCATGCTCGAGATACTCGAAAGAATCACGGCCGGCGAAGGTACGATGGAAGACCTGGATAACCTCGATGAGCTTTCCGATCAAATCAAGTCGGCATCGCTATGCGGGCTCGGTCAGACCGCTCCCAACCCGGTGCTCACGACTCTGAAATATTTCCGCTCGGAATATGAGGCCCACATTCGCGACAAGAAATGCCCGGCCCACGTATGTTCTTCGCTGTTAACATATACCATTAACGACAACTGTACCGGCTGTACCGTCTGCGCCACCGCCTGCCCCACGGAAGCGATATTCGGAGAAAGAAAGAGACTCCACATGATTGACCAGAATAAGTGTATCAAGTGTGGCAAATGCTTCACGGTCTGCCGGTTCGATGCCGTGGTTAAGGATTGAGGTGAAACATGGTTAAACTTACTATCAACGGAAAAGAAATCACGGCGTCACCCGATCAAACCATCCTGAAAGTCTGCCGTGAACAGAACATAGACAACATCCCGACCCTCTGCTATGACGACAAACTCCATCCGTTCGGCTCATGCTTTTTGTGTGTGGTCGAGCTTGAAGGTCAGAGCAGACTCTTCCCCGCCTGCGCCACTAAAGTCGCCGAGGGGATGAAAATACGGACCCGATCGGAAAAGGTTCTACGCGCACGCAAAACCTGTCTGGAACTTCTGGTCTCCGACCACTATGCCGACTGCTTCGGCCCCTGCCGCCTGAATTGCCCGGCCGATGTCGATATCCAGGGTTACATGTCGCTAATCAACCTGGGCAAATTCAAAGAAGCTGTGGCGTTGATTAAAGAAAAAAACCCGCTTCCGTCAGTCTGCGGGCGTGTCTGCACTCGAAAGTGCGAGATAAACTGCCGCCGCGCTCTGGTTGACGCCCCCGTCGGGATCGACTTCCTTAAGAGATATGCCGCCGACCAGGATATGATCGGCGAAATGTGGCGCCCCGAAACCAAACCGGATAATGGACAGTCTGTCGCTATTATCGGCGCCGGCCCGGCCGGCCTGACGGCTGCCTACTATCTCATTCTCGAAGGGTACCGTCCGGTCATTTACGAGTCACTGCCGAATCCGGGTGGTATGCTTCGCTATGGCATCCCCGAATACCGTTTGCCGAAGGCTGTCCTCGACAAAGAGATCGACTGGATCACGTCGCTGGGGGCAGAACTGCACACCAACAAGACTCTCGGCAAAGACTTTACCATCGACGACCTCTTCAAACAGGGCTTCAAGGCGATCTTTGTCGGTCTCGGCGCACAGGTCGGAAAACCGATGCGCGTTGAGAACGAAGAGGTCGAGGGTGTCCTCTCCGGCGTGGAATTCCTTCGCCAGGTGGAGATGAAAACCAACCCGGATATCAAGGGCCGCGTTGTGGTGGTCGGTGGCGGCAACACCGCTATCGACGCCGCTCGCACATCGTTGCGCCTTGGGGCCGACGAGGTGGTTCTCCTCTATCGCCGCACCCGCAAAGAGATGCCCGCTAACGAAATGGAAATCGTCGCCGCTGAAGAAGAGGGCGTCAAGATGGAATTTCTCGCCGCGCCGGTAAAGGTGAACACGGCCGATGGTCGCATGGTGTCCATGGATTGTATCCGCATGGAATTGGGCGCCCCCGATGAATCCGGCCGCCGTCGCCCGGTGGTAATCGACGGTTCCGAGTACACAATCGAAGCTGATTGGATTATATCGGCTATCGGGCAGGAACCTGACCTCGATAGCGTTAGCGCCGACCAGAAGATTCAACTCACCAAGTGGAAAACAATTATCGCTAAAGACGGCACTTTCGACACCGACCGCCCCGGCGTGTTCGCCGGTGGTGATGTTGTCACCGGACCGGCCGATGCTATCGATGCTATCGCGGCGGGCCGCAAAGCCGCCTACGCCATTGACAAATACATTCGTGAAAATGTTATCACTCCGATCGGCAAACGGTTCGAGAGCCGCCGCGACAACTTCCACAAGATGACGGCTCAGGACCTTCCCGATATCGGCACCAGCCAGCGCCTCCATATGCCCGAACTGACAGTTGATCAGCGCATCAGGACGTTCGATGAAGTCGAAACCGGCTTCACCCAAGAAATGGCTATGACCGAGTCGCTCCGATGTGCCGAGTGCGGCTGTGATGTTGCTCTCTCGTGCCAACTCCAGGACTATTGCTCTGAGTACGGCGTGGATCAAACGAGGTTCGTTGGAGCATACAGCAAGTACAAAGTCGATACCCGGCACCCGTTTATTAAGATCGACTCCAACAAGTGTATCCGGTGCGGCCGTTGCGTATCGACTTGCAGTGAAATACTCAACGTTTCGGCGCTGGGCTTCGTGAATCGCGGCTTCAAAACCATTGTCAAACCGGCTCTCGAAAAAGCCCTGCACGAGACCAACTGCGTCTCTTGCGGCAATTGTATCGATGTCTGCCCGACCGGCGCATTGAACGAAAAGATGCCGTTCCGCCGCGTCGGACCATGGAAGATGGAAACAACCTACAATATCTGCAACTACTGCTCGGTGGGTTGTAACATCACCATCAATCACAAAACACCCGACTTGTTCTTCGTCACCGGCGCGCCGCCCGATGCCTCGCCCAATCACGGCGAGTTGTGCGTCAAGGGACGCTTCGGGTACGGGCACTATCTCGACGGGAGCCGTCTGACCAAACCGATGGTCAAGAAAGGCGATAAACTCGTCGAGGTGACCTGGGAAGAAGCTTTTGACGCCGTTACCAAAGGTTTCAAAAAAGTGTTCGAGGACAACGATCGCGACCAGACGCTCGTCGCGGCATCGCCGAAATTGACCAACGAAGAATTGTATCTGGCAGGTATGCTCGCGCGCGCGGCAATCGGGACTAATAACACGACATCTTTTCACAAGATGACGACCGATCCCGCCAGCCACGCGCTCGACGACATGCTTGGCTACACTGCCGCCACGGTGAACGGCGATGAAGCCGCTAACGCTGACATGTATCTCTTCCTCGGCGGCAACCCGACCAGCGAGAACCCGGTGCTCGGATGGAAACTCAAGCGGAGAATCAAAAGAGGTATTCCCTCGGTGGTCATCAATTCCGGCGAAATCGACCTCGCTGATTACGCCACTGTCTGGGCAGACCCGCGCCGTGGTACCTCGACCATATTGTTGAACGCCGTAATGGCGCGTCTCATTGAGAACGGCAAGGTCAATGAGAACTTCATCAAAAATCGTACAGCCAATTTCGAACAGATTAGGCAAGAATTGGCTAAGACAGATGTCGACGAAGCTGCCTCCGTCTGCGGCGTGGCTGTTGAGACTATCGACGCGGTAGCCAATCTGCTCGCTGATCCATCAAAGAAGCTCGTCGCCTACTACAACCTCGACAGCCGCATCGACCGCTCCAACAATGAGCTTAAGGCCCTGATTACTCTTCTGCTGATGCTCGGTAAGGTGGGTGTTGAAGGCTCCGGGTTGGTTCTGACCAGCAGTCAGTGCAACTATACCGGCATGCAGATGGTCGGTTTTGACCGGCACCTGCTTCCCGGCGGCGTAAGCGCGTCGAACGAAAAGGCCCTGAAAGATGTCGGCGCTCTGTGGCAAACCGACCTGGCCAAGACCATGAAAGAGTCCGGCGCGAATCTCTCCAAAAAGATGCGCGAAGACAAGATTCGCGCTGCCATCATTCTTGGGGAGAATCCGGCCAAGGATGCCGAGTTTAACGCCTTTGTCGATAAACTCGATTTCCTCGTGGTGGCTGATCTGTTCAAAACCGAAACCGTTCAGATGGCCGATGTTTTCCTTCCACTCTCCTCTTATCTGGAGAACCGGGGACACCTTACCAACTGGGCGGGGCTTAAACAGCACACCAACCCGATTGGCGCGCCAATGACCGGCAAAACAAACATCGACCTGTTCAAAACACTGCTGAATTGCCTCGGCTATAAGCGGGCGATCAACGGTTTCGATGAACTGGTCAGCGAGATCGCTTTCCTGGAAAAGAAATTCGGGATCACGGTGCCGATAAGCGCCTCATTCCCGACTTCGGACGGAAAAGCGCATTTCACTCTCTACTCGGCGGAAGTCTCGACAACATCGGCAGACTTCACCAGAGTGATCGAAATTGACTCGCGCATCGCCGACCGAACGAAACTGATCAACGTTTAGACGACAGTACGATTCAGACTACCAGGGCCGCATTCTCCGAATGCGGCCTTTTCATTTTAGAGCTTATCCGCCAACAACTTAACAGAGGCCGAATAATCCTTCTTTTGACACATCCGCCATGAAACTTCCTCATCCATAAACTCGTTTATACTAATGGATTAAGTGGACGAATGGCCGCCAAAATACCCCTTGAGTTTTAAATTTAAACTGTTATCTTGGCGCAGAAAATCTTCAGGCATATATATAAATTCGTCCTGATTTGCTCTTAAAATAAAGGAGATACCAATGAACAACGTTAGCACCATCAATAAAACCGGACTCGGATTATCACAGATACCCGACAACCAGATCATCAATTTTGAGAGCACTTTTGGCGCCCATCACTATGGCCGTTTGGGGCTGGTCGTCAGAAAAGCCGAAGGTGCCTGGCTGTATGGCCTCGATGACATGAAACACCTCGACTGTCTGGCAGCCTATTCCGCCGCCAACCAGGGTCACCATCATCCGAAAATCGTAGGAGCCGTGATAGATGCCCTGCAGGGCAAATATGGTTCGGTGATCTCCAATGTCGTGTATACCGACGCTCTTGGATTGTTTTTGAAGAAGGCCGCCCAGCTCGTTCCGCAGCTCGGACCACGCTTCGGCGATAACGGCAACAAGGTTCTGCCCAAAAACGGTGGCGTGGAATCTGTTGAAACCGCTGTCAAGATGGCCCGCTATTACGGCTACAAAGCCAAGGGGATCCCGGATGGCAAACAGGAAGTAATCGTTTTCAGCCGTAATTTCCACGGCCGCATGATAACGACGATTTCCTTCTCCCCCACCCCGAAATACAAAGAAGGTTTCGGACCGCTCACTCCCGGGTTCAAGATGGTTGACTATGGCGACCTCGAAGGCGTCAAAAAGGCTATCACTCCCAACACCTGCGGTATTCTGGTTGAGCCGATGCAGGGTGAAGGCGGCATGTATCCGGCCCCGAAAGGCTTTTTGAAAGGTCTCCGCGAACTGGCCGACCAGCACGACCTGCTTTTAATGTTCGATGAAATTCAAGTCGGTCTGGGACGCACCGGAAAGATGTTCTGCTTCGAACACGAGAATGTAATCCCCGATGGCGTCATTCTCGGCAAAGCTATCTCTGGCGGTCTGGTTCCGCTGTCGATTTTCGTCACCAACACCAAGCTGATGGATATGGCATTCCAACCGGGCAAGGACGGCTCCACCTACGGTGGTTACCCGCTCGCCTGCGTGGCCGGTATCGCGGCTATCGACGTGATTGTCGAAGAAAAGCTGGTAGAAAACTCGAACGCCATGGGCGCGATTCTCAAAGAGCGTATTCTTGACATAGCTTCTCGCTCACCGCACGTAAAGGAAGTCCGTGGCACCGGGCTGTTCATCGGTATCGAGGTCAAGAACGGCGATGCTATGGTATTCTGCCGCAAGCTGCTTGAAATCGGCGTTCTGGCCAACGACAGTTACGGCCATACTATTCGTATGTCGCCACCGCTGATAATCACGGAAAAGGAAATTGACTACCTGACCGAACGACTCGAAAAGGTACTGGTCGGCTGATTTGGCACCAAGGCAGTAATATAAAAGGCGACCCATTCGGGTCGCCTTCTTTTGTAAATGAGGATGAACTCTACTTAATCAAATAGGTCAGACTCACTCCATAGCTGTAATCAACTATGTCCGATAGACCTTCCTCAAGTGGTATCTGAACTTGAATCCCCGGCTTCAGGCTGCCAGTGTTGAGATTAGCGGCGAATCGGGCATGATGAACGGTGCGTTCGCCAAGATCCAGATCGTCCTCAGAAACAATGATTCTGCCGGACGCACCTATGCCGAATTTGAGCGTCTGTACTGGGAACCAAACGGCGATATTGTAATCTCCAAACAACTCCGAATCACCATCGCCGGGGAACATATAGGCGCCATTGACATTCGCCTCGAACTCAGCCACACCATCGCTCAGAGCCTTACTCCAGCCAACACCCATTATGACCGTTGTCAAGTCCGGCATAAACGCCTCAAATCTGTCGTACAGGGTCCACATACCCACATAGGACGCTACATATTTATCGTCGGAGGCCAACGGCAGACGGACGCCGACACGGGCAATAAAAGACTCCTTAGGATTAATTGGCCCTATCTCGAATTCACCACCTATATACGGGTTCGCAAGAAGCGTCTCATCCCAGTCAGATCCATCCACATCCGCATTGGAAATGGGTAAGTCAACCATCAAGGCAATTCTCTCATTCGCTTTTATCCGGCCAGAAAGCAACCAGACGGAAGTCAAGAGTTCGACTCCTTCCCAATCCTCGAACTTCGGCTTAAACACTTCCAGTGAGACGCTTGTGCCTTCACCCGGATACATCCAATAGTTCTGCGCGACAACCGGCTGTACCAGGAACATGATACCCACCAGCGTACACACCAAAAGAAATGTGCCCCTACCACGCATGATCATCCCTCTCTCCTTTCATTTATCAGTCGGCTATTATGTATGGACGAAGACGTCCCATTAAGATGCTGCGTCAAAGACTGTCGAACCCGGCTAGAGTATGCCCCAAAACAAAACGGGGGACAACAAAAATAGTCAGTAGCTGACTCTCTTCTTGCGCACCGACCCTACGTAAATCGCAATGAGCGTCACCGCGGCACCCAACACCTGAAGCGGCTCCAGATGCTCAGCAAAGAACAACACCCCCCACACGGTCGCGAGTACCGGCTGGAGCAAAAGTATGAGCGAACTTTGCGCGGCGCGAAGCTTTGGAAGAGTGGTCGATATCACATACCAGCCCACAGCCTGCGCCACCAGCGCGAGTGAAAACAAGATAAGAATTGAAAAAGGATCCGGCGGGACCCAGGGATCCGACTCTATCAGCATCGATACGCCACAGAATATTGCCGTGAACATCGATACCCACGCCATCACCGTAAGAAAACTCGGGCAGTCCTTGCGATGACCGGTTTTCTTCAGCGTCACGATATATCCGCCATAAACCACGCCGGTGAGCAGACCGAAAGTGACGCCATTGAGATAAGTCGTGCTGAATTCGACTTCACTTCCAATACCTATCAGTAAAACCACCCCCACAAAGGCAGCGACAGCCGCGATTACGAAGATGACACTGAGCCTTTCCTTAAAGAGCAGGAATCCCAGAACCGACACCACAAAGACTTGGGTATTGGCCAGAATAGTGGCGATTCCCGCCCCGGAATAGATTATCGAGCGGTGCCAGAAGAACAGGTCCAGAAAGAATATAAATCCGGCCAGCGCCGCAAACCCCACCATCGGCGCCGACATCCGGGGAGAATAACCTTTCAGGAAGACCCACGTGAAAAGAATGGCGGAGCCGAAGAGCGCCCGCCAAAAGCCTATTGCTGTCGGCCCGAGAACGTCGCGCCCCAGCAGCTTCACGAAAATGGCCGCAAAGCTGACACAGAGAGCGCCAAAGGCCAGAGCCAGAAGCGCCCTTATCGCCGGACTTTCTTCGGTCGTGTCCATAGAAAACTAATATTCCTGCCAGTGATAGTCAGCCGATACTATCAGCGCGACCAGTGTCCACGAAAGCACCAGCGATGTTCCCCCGTAGCTCACGAACGGAAGCGGAAGGCCGGTGACAGGCATGAAACCAAGGGTCATGCCGATGTTTATGAAGAACTGGAACAGGAATATCGAGGCGGCGCCCATCACCAGTAGCGATGAGAACTTCGAGCGACAACGCGTTGCTATCCGAATTGCCCTGTAAAAGATAAAACTGAACAGCAACAGCACCAGCATAGATCCCCACAGGCCGAACTCTTCGCCGAGCACCGAGAAGATAAAATCCGTGTGCGGCTCCGGGACAAAATCAAGTCTCGTCTGCGAGCCGTTCAAAAAGCCTTTCCCGAAAATTCCCCCCGAGCCAATGGCAATCTTCGACTGAATAATCTGATACCCTGCCCCTCGCGGATCCAGCCCGGGATCGAGGAAAGTGAGAATGCGGAGTTTCTGATAGTCGGCCAGACGATCCCAGATGAATGGCGTCACAGCGCCGAAAGCCAGATTGGCGACGACGACAGCCACGCCGAAAATAAATCCCGGCCTGAAAACAAGAATGAACACGATCAGGACGATGATATAAATGGACCACGCCAACCAGTGGGACGCCGCCACCAGAGAAGCCAGCGGAGACAAAATCAAAATCATGTATGCCGGCGAGAGCCCTGACCAGAACCACATGCCGAAGAGAATCACGAAGAATACCAGGGATGTCCCCAAATCCGGCTGCTTGAGAATCAAGGCGGCGGGAACCAAAGTCGCCAGAGCGGAAATAGCGAGCCGTCGCTTGCTGATTATCGACAACTTGGTGTATGCGAAAAAGCGGGCCAGCAGGAAGATCAAGGCGACCTTGGCGAAATCCGAAGGAGCAAAATTGATTGGCCCAAACGAGAACCATCTCGCGGCTCCCATCCTGGCCGACCCCACCACCAGCACGAGAGCCAGCAGAACCAGCGACACTCCATAAAGTAGCGGCGCGGTGAAATCGAAAATGCGCAGAGGCAAATGAATTGCCACCGCGAATACAACCAGAGCGATCCCCAGCCAGAGGGCTTGGCGAAGGTAGTAGTGCTGCTGGTAAGTCGAATCGGCATAATACTGAGCCGACATAATCAGCAGTATCCCAATCACGGACAAGGCCAGCGCCACCCCTATCAGTTTCCAGTCGAGTGACCTGTAATTCAGTGTCATGGCGTCACCTCCCGACTGACAGCGGCAATAGGCTCAATGCTGTGATACTTTTCCATGTATTTCCGTATAATCTGGCCAACCAGCGGAGCGGCCACATCGGAGCCGTGACCCGCGTTCTCGACTATAGCACACACAACAATCTCAGGCGCCTCCAGCGGCGCGACCCCGACAAACCAGGAGTGGTCGTCACCATGAGGGTTCTGCGCGGTACCGGTTTTGCCGCCGACGGTATAGAACCTGTTTTTCAGCCTTCGCGACGTTCCCCTTTCTCCCTGTACCACCAGCCGCAGCCCCTCAAACAGCGCCTCCTTTGTTCTCTCATGGAAAGGCAACTTGAAGGACATCCGCGGGGAGATGTTCATATCCGCGCCTGACCGATGCATAACTCTCTTGACCAGATGAGGCTGATACACGATACCATCGTTGGCGAGGCCACAGAAAAACTGCGCCAGCTGCAGTGGAGTGACCAGAAGTTCGCCTTGTCCGATGGCATTGTTCAAAACGAGCGTGCGCGTCCATTTGTTGACGCCGTAATTTTTGTCGTACCAGGCGCTGTTTGGATTCAGGCCGGGATCTTCATTGGGCAGATCAATACCTGTCAGATGTCCGAATCCACAGCCATCGTAGTATTCGCTGAGCTTGTCCACTCCGAGCTTCAACCCCAGCTGGTAGAAATAAACATCGCACGATTGCTCCAGCGCGTGCGTGACGGTCAGCGCCCCGTGACCGCCCGGATCCCAACACCTGAAAAACCTGTTGCCGAACTGCATTCCTCCGAAACATGGTTTGAAAGTGGCATTCTCGGTTATAAGACCCTCTTGGAGGCCCGCTCCGGCGGCTACGAATTTCACTGTCGAACCCGGCGGATACAGGCCTTTCAGCGGACGGTTCAACAAGGGATGAGTCGAATCATTGCTGATCTCCAGCCATAAACTCTCAGGAATCACCGATGAAAAAATATTGGCATCATAGCCGGGATACGAAGTCATGGCCAGGAGTTCACCGCTGCGAGGATCCATAGCCACGATGGCTCCACAACAGAAAGTATCCAGCGCCTCGGCGCAGGCACGTTGAAGATCGTTATCGATCGTGAGCATCAGGTTGGAGCCGGGAATCGCCGGAACCGGTCGGCGCTCACCATAGGAGCCAAGTATGTGTCCCGAGGCGGTAACCTCGATATAAGCCGTTCCTTCGCGCCCGCGCAAAACCTTGTCGTATTGTTTTTCCAGACCCTTCTTGCCAATAATGCTCCCCAGACGGTACCCCACGCCCCCGGACCTTTTCAACTCATCTTCCGACACCTCGCCCACATAGCCCGTTATCACTTCCGCCCCCAGTTCGCTGTTATACTGACGTACCTGTTCCATTTGGTAGGTCACGCCGGGGAAGCGGCTGCTCTGCTCTTCCAGTACAGCCACGGCCTCGAACGGGATATCCCTCTTGACCGGCGTGGGCTGATACCGACTGACCATGTTCTTCTGAATCCGGGCGCGTATCTGGGCGGTATCCAGCCCGAGCAACTCCGCCAGGTTGGGAAGGGTCTTGCCCGGCACTTCTTCGGCCGGCACAACCGAGATCGTGTACGACGGACGGTTGTCGATAACGATTCGCCCATCACGATCGGTTACCAGTCCCCGCCGGGGGATTATCGGCACCACCCGGATGCGGTTATTCTCAGACTGAAGAACCAGTTCGCTGTGCTCGAATATCTGGAGTTTCACCACTCCACTGAAAAGAATCAGAAAGATGATCAGCACTATCGCGTAACCGATCCTCTCTCTCCCGCCAAGAGACAGCTTGAATCGTTCCATGCAGCCTAAAAAATCGCTTTAAACTTCCGAATTGTTATCTTTTCCTCTTTGAACAAAAAGAATACCCACGCGATCACCGTGGTATAGATCGCTCCGGTAAGGGCATGAGTCCATAGCAGTAAAAAGAAGCCGTCGGCTTTGATGACAGCGAGAGCGAAAATGTTTTGAATAAACACACCAACGAACACAATCAGCAACCGCGAGTACACGGATTCAAGATTCATTTTTGTCCGCATGTTATACGCCACGACTCCCAACGCGGCCATAAAAAGACAATGCCACCCCAGCGAACCGACCAGGCTGGAATAAGTGACCAGGCCGACAAAAAATCCAAACCAGCCGACCTCAATCTCCTGCTTATACAGCGCCACCGCGATCACCAGTAGGGCGGATAGATTTATGGTAACACCGAATACCGAAGTCACATCGGCTAAGAACACCTGGTGCATCGCCACCAGCCAAAAATACAGCAGATAAGGAATCAGTCCGATCATGGCACGATTTCCCGCAATAAGAACAGCTCATCAATCGAATAGAAGTTCACCGCCGGATAAACCTTTACCTCGCAGAAAGGCTCCTGGTCCGGACGTAACACCTGCGCGATCGTACCGACCACCAGCCCCGGAGGATACACTCCGCCGAGCCCGGAAGACAGCACCGTATCTCCCTCCGCGATAGTCCCCTGAATAGGGAAATTGTCGAGAATCATCCCTTCCGATAGGGTGTACTTGATTATCCCCATCTCGCGGCTGGATGCCATCCTGGCGGCGACCCGATTTGAAGGATCGGTCAGAAGTTGCACCGTAGCATAATCCGGAGCTACCGAACTCACCCTGCCTATCAGGCCTTGTTGATTTATAACCGGCTGATCAACATAGATGGAATCGTGTTCGCCGAGATTGATCACCGCCGACATCGGCAGGGGCGCCCCGGTAATAGATAGCACTTCGGCTGGGAGCAGCCTGTATCCGGGCGGCGGCTCGAAACCCAGCACCGATCGCAGACGCTCGTTTTCTCGATTAGCTTCCTCGTACATGGCAATCGTGACCGATGCCTGCGTCAAGGCCTCGCGCAACTCACGGTTCTTTTCCGCAACCGAACTCAGCTGGGTTATGTGATTCTTTATTTCCGCGAAAGGGGAGTAAAAAACGGCGAAGACTACCTGGTCAGCGACCGGATTGACAACAGAGGACGCTACCATGAGGATAACCGAAAGTGCCGCGATGATTATGAAATGGATATTTCGCCAGTTGCGGGCGAAAAGATTGGTTATCCGGCTCATTTCTTAATGGCGTCCTTGCCCTCTTGAGCGATCAGTCAACGTTATCCATCAGCGCGAGGACATCCCCCGGCGACGACGCTTCCATCAGCTTCTGACGATTCTTCTCGGATTTCATCAGATACGACAGACGGGCCATCACGTTCAGATGCGCGCCTATGGCGTCTTCAGGAGCGGCAATCAGGAAAAACAAATGCACCGGCTTGTGGTCCATCGCGTCAAAATCGACGCCTTTGATACTGCGACCAAACGCAATCACGATTCCCTTCACCGCTCTCGTCTTGGCATGCGGAAAAGCTACCCCGTACCCGACGCCGGTCGTCACCAGATTCTCGCGATCGACTACATCCTTTAGCAACTGCTCGGCGTCCTTTATCATATTGGAATTTGAAACCAGATCAACCAGTTCCTGGATGATGCCGGCTTTATCGGTAGCTTTCAGATTGAAAACAACAAGACTCTCGTCACAGAATTTTGATAATTTCAATTTCGCAACCTTCTATTTTTGTAGTTTCTCTGCCTCATCGATCAGCATCACCGGAACATCATTCACCACCCGGTAAGCCAGACTGCACTGATGACACACCAATTTATTATTCTGCGCGTCATAAGCCAGCTTGCTCTTGCAAGACGGGCACACCAGCTTGTCCAAAAAATTATCGGATAATGCCATTATATTTTCTCTCTTACTCCGTGAACTCGCCCATCCGACGGTACTTGGCGATACGTTCGGACAGAAGATCCTCGGTCGTCTTGGCCATAAGCTCCCGGAGGTTCACCAGAATTCTCTCTTTGACAGTCGCGGCCGCCTCTTTGGGGTTGTTGTGAGCCCCACTGGCCGGCTCGCTGATCACTTCATCGATTATGCCGAGATCCACCAGGTCGTCCGAGGTAACCTTGAGCGCTTCGGCAGCTTCTTGAGCCTTCGCCCGGTCACGCCACAGAATAGCCGCACAGCCTTCCGGCGATATCACGGAATACCAGGCGTACTCCATCATCAATACACGGTCCCCAACCCCGATACCCAGCGCGCCACCGGAAGCTCCCTCGCCGATAATCACGATCACGATCGGAACGGTCAGACGCGACATCTCCCGTATGTTGCGGGCGATAGCCTCGGCCTGCCCGCGCTCTTCCGCACCGATGCCGGGGAACGCGCCCGGTGTGTCCACGAGAACAATGATCGGCACGTTAAATTTCTCGGCCAGTTTGAAAAGACGGAGCGCTTTGCGATAGCCCTCGGGGTGAGCCATGCCAAAATTGCGGTATAGCTTCTCCTTCGTATCGCGTCCCTTCTGTTGACCGACAAACATTACCGGCTGGTCATCAATGTAGGCAAACCCGCCCACCATGGCCTTATCATCGGCATAGTAGCGATCACCGTGGAGTTCAATAAAATCTCGACTGATCATTCTGATATAATCAAGGGTATAGGGACGCTTGGGGTGGCGGGAGAGCTGGACTTTCTGCCATCGGGTCAGGCCGGAGTAGATTTCCTGGCGAAGCTTGGCGAGCTTGCGCTCCATCGAGGTAATCTCGCCGCTGAGTTCTATATCCTCCCCAACAGAAAAATCCTTCATGTCGGAGATTTTCTTTTCAAGTTCGACTATCGGTCGCTCGAAATCCAGGAATGTTCGTTCATCCATAAAAAACCGTGACCCGTGTCAATCCCTCAGGTTTCATCTCTGCGCCCATTTAGCCTTTTGCGCGGAGAAAATTTGGTTAATAAGATAAAGAATACCACGAAAATTACAACCATAAAAAGAACCAAAAACCCGAAGACTATCAGGCGGTTGCCATAGAACATGGCCAGCGCGAACAGCCCGTAAATCACTGCCAGCAAATAGAATGTGATAACCACCTGGGGGCGCGAAAACCCCATCCTCGACAGGTAATGAAACAGGTGACGCCGGTCGGCTTGCATAATGTTCTTACCACGGATAGATCGCCTGACCATCGACGAAAGCATCTCCATGAGCGGCACCCCCAAAGCCAGCAATGGCACATACAAAGCCGTTGCCGTGAAAGACTTTAACGGCACCGCCAGGGAAAAAACGGCGAAATAAAAACCCAATTGTTGTGAACCGCAATCACCCAAAAAGATTTTTGCGGGGTAGTAATTGTAGTACAAGAACAAACTCAAAAAACCTACCAGCACCAGTATGAAAACCAACACCGCGCCGACCTGGTATAACTGGCCTATGGCCACCAGATACAAAGCACCAATCAAAGACACCCCCGCCGCCAAACCATCAAGACCATCTATCAGGTTGATAGCGTTGGTCAGGACAACCACCCACAAAACCGTTATTACGATCGAAAAAGAGCCAATATCCACCGACCTGAACGGGATAGACAGAAATTCGACCTTCAACCCGCCGAGGTACAAAAGCAGCGCCGCCGCCACCTGTGCAGCAAGTTTGGTCCAGGCCGAAAGCGGTCTCAAGTCATCCGACAGGCCAACCAGTAATATCAGAAGAGCGCCGAGAAATATGTAAAGAATCGAACCCGACAACTCAGAGTACAGATCAGAAAACGCGAGATAGCTGACCGCAACCGTGATCCAGGTGGAAACAAACAGAGCCACCCCTCCAAGGATAGGGGTGGGTTTCGTGTGGCGCTTGTGCTGCCCGGGAAGGTCGAGCAGGTTGTATTTATGCCCTATTCGAATAACCTGGGGAACCACCACAAAGCTGGCAACAAAACTTACGACAACGGCGACCAAAAGCGGAAAAACCGGCACAGCTCACTCTCTGCTTTGACCCTCTGACCCGGAGATCAGCGATGTCAGGATAAAATTAGCACTCAGAACAACGGGCAAGATAAACAACGAAAACCCGTTGGGGAAATGTTTAATGAAATATTTCCAGACCGACAGGTGGTGATGCCAGCGCCGTCTGAAATTACCCTCATCGCTGCCTTTTCCCCACAGGTGCACACCGCCCGCCTCCGGAACAAAGTAATTACGATAGCCGCCGCGGTTTAATCGCAGACAAAGATCGGTGTCTTCCATATACAGAAAGAAACGTTCATCGAACCCACCGAGAGACAAAAACAGCTCCCGCTCGACCATCATAAGCGTGCCCGCCACCGACGGCACTTCGGTCACTTGCGAAAAATCATCGAGAGTATAACCACGCGTTTCGCCAAATAACCGGGAAAAGGCCGATCCCCGGGAAAAAATGACATTTTGCCAGGTCGGGAAATTGCGACAGGTGGGCTGGAAGCTACCGTCAGGGAAACGCATCCTCCCCGCTACCGCTCCGACCTGCTCTCGTGCCGCAAATACCCCCAGCATTTCCGTAATAGCGGGAGAGTCAATCTCAAGATCTGGATTGTGAAACAGAAGATAATCCCCCACTGCCACTTTTGCTCCCTGATTACAGGCCCGCGCGAAACCGGCGTTTGTGTCGTTTTCGAGAACGCGCGCCTCAGGAAATATTTCGCGGACAATTTCAACGGAATCATCGTGTGAATCATTGTCCACAACGATTAACTCGGACGGAATCTCAGCCATCCCGCGTTTTAAGGCGGTCAGGCTAAAACTCAGGGCCGGACAGGAGTTGTGGGTGACGATGATAACCGATATTGTCTTATGACTTACTTGTGACAAGGCCTGCTAGTTCAGCTTTCCGAAAATTGACTTGATTCTAAGCCACCACACCATCCAGATCGCTTCACGCATTATCTTTTTTGACATCTTCGACGCCCCGGCTACACGATCGACAAAGATGATCGGGATTTCGTGAATCTTGAATCCCTTCTTCCAGGCCCGCATCGACATCTCAATCTGGAATGAATATCCCGACGCGTGCACTTTATCGAGATCGATAGCCTCCAGTACCTCGCGACGGAAACACTTGTACCCGCCGGTGGCGTCTCTCACCGGCAATCCCGTAACGAAACGCGAGTACATGTTGGCAAAATATGATAAAAGCAGCCGTGACATGGGCCAGTTAATCACGTTAACCCCGGATATATACCGCGAACCAAGCACGAGATCGTAGCGTTGAATCTCCCGCAGGAAATCTCTGATATACTCAGGGCCGTGTGAAAAGTCAGCGTCCATTTCGAAGATAAAATCGAATTTCTGTTCAATAGCCCACTTAAATCCGGCAATGTAAGCCTTCCCGAGACCTTCTTTATTCTGACGGTGCAGCACGAATACCTTTGATTCTTCTTTCGCCAGCCTGTCCGCGATATCCCCGGTACCATCGGGAGAATTATCATCCACAATCAACACGTGAATACGCGGATCCAGCGGCAATACGGCGTGGACAATTTTTTCGATATTGTCGCGCTCGTTGTAAGTCGGGAATATGATTAACGCACGCTGGTGAGACATAGATGCTTAACTTGTCCTTTCTTCTGCGCTCTTTGACCTGGATCTGTAAAAGTAAAAAGCCACTACCAATAGCACCCACAGAGTTGTCGCACCGGTCGCCAGCTTGCCGGTGCGGTATCTTTCGGATGAATATTTAAACAGCACCTGCTTCGCGCCGGCGGGCACAGCCACCGCGCGGAAACTGCCGTAAGAGCGAAGCAGCTCCGCCGGCTGACCATCCACATACGGATGCCACGAGTGATAATAGTTGTCCGTCATCACGAGAATCTTGTTGGCGCTGGTATTAACGCCCACTGAAACCGAATCGATCCCGTAACCGACAATCCACGCCGAGTCACTCGCCGTTGAGTCGAGTGCGATTGATATGGAAGGCTCTTGTTCGAGGTACACCACGCGCCTCAAATCATCCGCCCTCGTCATCACGCTCTCTATTATTTGCGAAGTACTGTCAAACACACGGTATTGGTCCGCCAAGTATACCCTTGGAAAAGCGTTGTCATTCTCAATAATTTTAAGCTGCCCAAACTGCGCCGCTACGGTGATCGGTTTGTCACCGAAATAATTTTCGGGTAGACTGTCCTGACCCATCCAGAGGATATATTTCGCACCTACGAGATTCAAAAAGCTCGGATTGCCCAAGTTACTTTTTCTCATCCCGCCGAGCAGCTCGTCGTACCACCGAAGCTGGTTGCCGTGGTAGCCAACCACCACTTCCGTACCGAAAAACGGAAGGAAATCATCGGGTATCGCCCTCGACGTGAGATTCAAAACTCGATACTGCCCTTCCCTTGCGGCAAAAAACTCTGTCACCGGATTGGGCGACCAGATTTGCGCCGGATCAACCGTGTCGACGAACCGACTGCCAAACCGCACGCCGTCGGCCGCCGGAAGCAGCACCAGAAGCGACAACACCCACGCTCCGGCCTTCTCGGCACGATAAAACCACACGAACAACGCAGCGGCGGATGTCATCAGAAACGCCCACCATGCCCCCGATTGAATGGCCGGAAGATTCATGTAAGCCAGGCTGAGTTTACTCACATTCTTCTGAACTTCTATCATCGGAGCCTCGCTGTAGAAAAGCGAGCACCAGACGTCAATCATCCCCTTACCGTTCGCGCTGAAAGCCAGCGCGAGTGCGAGCATGAATACCGGCAGACCGAACAGCAGATAATTAAACCTCGGCCACGCCTTGTGTTCTTTTGAGTTTCTCCGCTCAGATATCGCCTGCGCGCCCATTCCGGCAAGAAGGGCAGCCGAAAATGAAAACAGAAACATAATCATGGCTGGTGCACGGAGCGACTTCACGTTGGGAATCACCGTGTAAAACAGCTTGAACATCGGGGTCGTATCCCCGACAGCATAAATCAGGGCGAATAATCCCAGCGCGCCGAAAAAGTACGCCTCCTTTCGGCGGTAATAGGACAACCCTAATAGGGCCAGGAATATCGTTATGACTCCCACCGATTCGGAATTATCCTTGAAAGCGTTCTTGCCCCAGTAGTAGGTCTCAACACTGTGGGAACTTGTGCCGACAAATTCAGGAATAAGTTGCGAGAACGCTTCTTCTTCATGCATCGACCAGGTAGTCGCCCACTCCCATCCACTCTTCTCGCCGGAGCGAGGCGAATATTCTGTCGTATAAATATATCCCGGATAAAACTGAATCGCCGATATCAGAAGGCCAATGACCACCGCGTACAACGCCAGCGTTCCCGGCCTGACAAGCTTGAAAATATTCTTTGTTTCGGTATAGGTTATGACAAGTCGGAACAGAGTGTACAATGCCGCCGCCCAGAGCATGAAGTATGACATCTGCGCATGTGGCGACAGGATAATAAAACCAATCACCAACCCCATCAGAGAAAAGTTGAACAAAGCCTGAAGGAATCTTTCGCTGCGAAGTCCCCTGTCAAGAAACAGTATAACCAGCGGAAACAGGGTGGTGACGAAAATTTTGCCGTCGTGCCCCGGCGCGACCCACGACACCAATAGCGGCGCGAACATATAACAGGCGGCGGATAACAGCGATGGCATCTTCGAGAGCTTGAATTGCCGGGCCGTTAAATACATAAAAATACCGGACAGGAATATATGTATCACCAGATTCATCCCCAGCATCCGGTAGAAATTCCCGAAAAACTTCAGCACGGAGAGCGGATAGAAAATATCACCATGAAAAGCGTCAACGAACGGCATACCACAGAAAATATATGGATTCCACTGCGGTATCGAGCCGAACTGATGAACGTAATCGACATAGAAGTGCCTGAAGAATACGCCAGCCGTTATTGTGTCCGAGCCGAATAACATCCTGTCGGAAAAGATGAACTCCCCGAACAGAATCAGCATCCCGATCAACATGACACCAAACGCCGCCGGCGTCAGGTACGGCCATGATTCAAGATCGAATGATTTTCGCGTGGGTTTCGACTGGTCTATGGAGGGTCTATTTTTCTTTGCCAACAATCGCTCCGTTCCGGCTCGTCAATGTTACCGAAGATTTATTTCGATGTGTTCTGTTTGTTTTCAGTGAGTTTTTGAAGTTTCCGTCGCAAATCGCCCACTTCCTCTTTGATAGCCGTCTGGCCCTCGGCCATGAATCCCATCAGGAACAAACCGAATCCGAGGCCGACCAGCAAAATTACCAGGTACAAAAGCGGTAGCTGCGTCTCGCCCAGCCAGTACTTTAGATAAATCGCCCACAGCCCGACCAGGGATCCCAGCACAAAGCACGCTGAACCAATCAATCCGAAAAACAAAAGCGGCTTGCGAAGGAAAGTTATCTGGAATTTCACCGCCACCATGTCCAGCACCCCGATCGGAACCCGCCAGATAGAAAACTTGCTCGTCCCCCACTGACGTTCATAAAGCGTAATCGGGACCTCTTCGATATGGAAGCCTTCATTCGCCGCCAACACGACAAGATAGCGATGCCAGTCTCTGCGCAAAAATATCTGCTTGACCACTTCCCTGCGAAACGCCTTGACAGCGTTCAGGTCGTGAACCTTCAGATTGAATATCTTGCGGGAAATCCAGTTATAGATGCCCGAAACAAACCATTTCTTATATCTCCCCTGCTTCCATCCGGTGCTCAGGTCTGCCCCCTCAGCTATCGGTTGAACCAACCGGGGGATATCCTCCGGGCGATACTGGAGATCTGCCGGGTAGAACACGAAAACGTCCCCGCGCGCGGTCGAAAATCCGGTCTGAAGCGCCTCGGTTAGTCCCCGATTGCGCTGGTGACTGGCAAAGCGGACAAAGCTATACCTCTGCGCCGCCTGTTTAATCTTGTCCAGCGTACCATCGGTTGAGCCGTCATCGACAAACACCAGCTCCGACTCAAACGGCGCGGCCTTCAGCATTTCGTCATACTGACGGCACAACTCATCAATATTGCCCTCCTCGTTGAGAGCCGGCACGATGGTGGAAACAATGAAGTTATATTTTTCCGGGGATGACAATTGCTTTCCCTTCAGTGGTCCATACTACTCATCGGCTTCACCCTGCGAATTCGGCAGGCACTGCCGCCTTTTCGGCTGACCGGCCTCTCTCCATTATACCCATTATCGGCCAATCGGTTGAATCGGTTACCCTAATAGACGTTCAGCTAAGCCATAAGATGATACTTTATAGCCAAAAACTCAACCGCTTTTTTTGGCTAAAATTCTCCCCAATAAGAGCTTATTGAGCGAAAAAATCGAGTCCAGCCATCCTCTCTCGCGCCACAGTAGCGACTGGTAGCCTCGAAAACCCGACTGTTGCAGTCAGGATAAGCAGATAAAATGGGTGTTTATTGTATCTATATATTGACACAACCAAATCCCCGAAGCATATTCGTGTCAAGAGGGCAATCCCCGAAAATAAACAGACCGTTCGCATATTCATTTCTTTAAGGAGAGGAGATGCAAGATGCTGAGGATTATCTTCACAGCAGGCGCTGTGCTGCTGGCAGCAGTGTCGGTATCGTCTCAGACCTGCGTTGAATGTCACAACACTATCACACCGAACATCGTCATCGACTGGCAACTGAGCAAGCACAGCCAGAACGATGTCCTGTGTTCGACCTGCCACGGTGATGGTCACATGTCTACTGACGATGTGAGCAAGGTGGAAATCCCCACGGCGCAAATCTGCGGCAATTGTCACGACACACAATTTACCCAGTTCTCCAAAGGCAAACATGCGCTGGCATGGGCAGCCATGAAAGCCATGCCAACCACCCATGCCCTGCCGATGGCGCTCATCGATGGCATGAAAGGATGCGGCGGCTGCCATAAACAAGGCCTGAAATCAGTCGAAGAAATTCAGGCCCTCAAGGCCCAGGGTTCTGTCTTTGGCCATGCCTCATGCGATGCCTGTCACACCAGGCACACCTTCTCGGTCAAAGAAGCCCGCGAACCACAGGCCTGCCAGACCTGCCACATGGGTTTCGACCACCCGCAATGGGAAATGTATTCATCGTCGAAACACGGTGTCCGCTACCTTCTCAAACAAGCCGGGGTACTTCCTGAAACCGCTGCGGCTCCAACCTGCCAGACCTGTCACATGAGCGAAGGTAACCACGAGGTCCGCACGCCTTGGGGCTTTCTCGCCGTACGCCTGCCGCTCCCCGAGGACGAACAGTGGAAAGCCGATCAGATCACAATTCTTCAGGCGCTCGGTGTGCTCGATATGGAAGGCAATCCTACGGGAAGGCTTGATGTGGTAAAAGCGGCTGATGTCGCCCGGTTGACACAGGAGTCGTTCGATGTCGAACGGGCCAAACTTCTAAAGGTCTGCAGTGATTGTCATTCTGAGAATTTCGCCAAAGCCGAGCTTTCCAAAGGCGATGACATGATTCGCGAAATTGATCATCTTTTGGCCGAGGCAATCCGCGTCATTGCCGGACTCTATGCCGATGGAACACTCGCCAAACCCGGGTCCTACGCCTACCCCTTCCCTGATTTGCTGACGTTCCACGACGCCCCGACACCGATCGAACAGCGTCTGTTCGAAATGCACCTCAAACATCGTATGCGGGCTTTCCAGGGAACGTTTCACGCCAACCCGGATTACGCCTTATGGTATGGATGGAGCGAAATGGTGCGCGACCTTGCGGAAATCAAAGAAAAAGCCGCCGAAATGCGCTTCATGCACGGGAAGTGAGTCTATTGCGTATTATTGACGCTCGTGGCGACGCGCCCGGCTTGAGATGCGAAGACCGGGCCCAACCGGGCCAGCCACACCCCTTTTGGAAACTAAAAAAAAGAGACCGACCATCGGCCGGTCTCTTTAGAAACCAGTTCCGTGCCAGAGATGACACGGGTTTCAACACAGCACTTTTAGTACTGTTTGCGGTATTTGTTGCCGCCGCGGTTGCCGCCGTTATCGGTACGCGGCTTGGCCTCGTTGACATTCAACGCGCGGCCGTTCAACTCCTGACCATTCAGTCCTGCGATAGCGGCAATCGCTTCACTCTTGCCGTTCATCTCTACAAAAGCGAAACCTCTCGGCTCTCCGCTGTATTTGTCTTTAATGATGTTGACGGTTGAGACTTCGCCAAAACCCTGAAAGGCCTGGCGTAATTGTTCTTCTGTCGTATCGAACGACAAGTTTCCGATGTAGATATTCATCCTACACTCCGTAATTGCTTATCTTGAAGGAGACCACATTTTTGTGCGGTCAGTCGCCTCAAGATAAAATACATGATGCGCACGATTGCGCGTTCAATTCGAGATTTAGCTTTAACGGAGAGTTGTGGATTATTACAAGACTGCGATAAAGGCCGAACTCAAATTAATATTGACTATTCAGTATATCGGACACCTCGCCGAAAACCTACGAATATTATTGCCTGCGGCGATAAATTTTTCTCTCTGATCCTTCCCGGGAGAAACAAACACAAAAACCGATATTACTGTAAAACAGCCTAACCCTCTGTGCCACATCGTTCAGACTGTCAGGAAAAGGCGTCTCTCAGGCTCGGGCGCGACAGAACGGGTCTCGATAATTGCCCTTTGAATAAGTCAGACACAATGATATTTTATGCCGGAATTTGAATAAATGAGGCCAAATGACCACAATTAACCCCGCAAAGATATCCACCAACCGCCTGGACCTGATAGCGGCCACGCTGGAACATGTGCTCGCCGAGCTTAAGTCTCTCCAATCGCTGGCGTCACTGCTTAGAGCTGAAGTCGCTGATGGCTGGCCGCCGGGTGAATATGACCGTAGCGCCCAGGAATTCTTCCGCGACCGACTCAAAGAAGGTGGCCACACGGTTGTCGGATGGTATGGCTGGTACGCGGTCAGGCGCGGTGACACCAATCGTCGTTCGGTTCTGGTCGGAGCCGCAGGATACTTTGGCCCCCCGAATGAGCAAGGTGAAGTTGAAATCGGCCTGTCGGTTATGCCCGCATGGCGGGAGCAGGGCTTCGCCACCGAAATAGTCCGTGCCTTAATCGAAAACGCCTTCAACGATCCCCGCGTAAACAAAATCATAGCCCACACTACACCGGCAAACGTGGCATCATGCAGATTGCTCGAGAAATGCGGATTTCTCTACGTTGGCAAAGATGGCCCGCCAGGTAATATTCTCTATGAGCTACCGCGTCAGCGGTCACAGTCACAAAAGGCTTGAGCGACATGCTCAAAAGCAAAAAGGCAGGATCGCTGTGATCCTGCCTCTCTACTTTCTATTTCTCTCTGCGCTATTGCTTAAAGACTATCCGCCCGCCCAGAATAGTCATATAAGCCTGACCCGAAAGCTTCCACCCGATAAAAGGCGAGTTCTTCGATTTCGAAAAGAACTTGTCCGCCTTAACCGTCCACTTCTTATCGGGATCGATTATCGTGATATCCGCCGGTGAACCTTCCTCGAGCGTTCCTCCCGGCAGCCCCAGGATTCTCGCCGGATTGGCTGTCATCTTGCGAATGGCATCGGCCCAGGCTAGATAGCCCTTATCAATCAGGTATGTCTTAACGAGAGCAAGCGTCGTCTCAAGCCCGATCATCCCCGCCGGGGCGAGATCGAACTCGCAATCCTTGTCCTCATCCTGGTGCGGGGCGTGATCCGAAGCGATACAGTCAATCGTACCATCCACCAACCCCTCGATAACCGCATCTCTGTCCGATGCTGTCCTTATCGGCGGATTCACTCTGAGGTTGGTGTTGAACTCTTTGCCGATCTCGTCATCGGTGAGCACCATGTGGTGCGGCGTGGCCTCGGCGGTAACTCTCACGCCTTCTTTTTTGGCCGCCCTGATGGCCGCCACCGCCTGACGGGTGGAAACATGCTGTATGTGAAGCCGCGCGCCGGTGAACCGGCAGAGGGCTATATCGCGAAGCACCGCGATCTCTTCCGCCACCGGCGGCGAACCCTTCAGTCCGAGCCTGGTAGATTGATACGACTCATTCATCACCGCCCCGGCGCTGAGATACTGATCTTCAGCGTGCTGCATCACGGGAATATCGAACATCCGCGCATACTCGAGACCACGGCGCATTATCTCCGGGTTTTGCGGATACTTGCCGTCATCGCTGATAGCCACCGCGCCGATTTTCACCAGGTCGCCGATCTCCGAAAGCTCTTTCCCTTCGATATTTTTCGTCACGGCTCCCACGACATAGACGCGCGCGTCGGCATCCTTGGCCCTATCCTGAACGAACTTCACCGTCTCCTGATTGTCGATACACGGTGTCGTGTTCGGCATACAGCACACCGCTGTGAAGCCACCGGCAGCCGCCGCCCGACAACCGGACTCGATTGTCTCAGCCGCTTCTCTACCCGGCTCGCGAAGGTGAACATGGATATCTATCAGTCCGGGCACTACCAGCTTGTCGGTGGCGTCAACAATCTGATCGGCGTCGAGGCTCTTAATCTCTTTCTCCACGGCCGCCGTGGGCGTCGCGATCTTGCTGATCTTGCCGTCCTTGATAAAAACGTAGGCATCTTTCCCAAAGCCAAGAGCCGGATCTATGACCCGCCCGCCTTTTATTACCATATCGTATTTTTTGCTCGCCATATCTATTCCCCTTCCTCCTTGCGGCCCGACAGCAGGTAAAGCACCGCCATGCGCACCGCCTGACCGTTGGTCACCTGCTCCAGAATCACCGAGTTGGCTCCGTCGGCCACCTCGCTGGTAATTTCCACCCCGCGATTCATCGGTCCGGGATGCATCACCGTATAATTCTTGTTGAGCAGCCTGAGGCGGTCTTTGTTGAGACCGAAAAGGTTGGTGTATTCGCGCTGCGAAGGAAACAGTCCCGACTGCTGGCGCTCGAGTTGGATACGCATTACGTTGACAACATCGGCGCCGTCCAGAGCCTCATCCATTTTCGTGTACATATCACAACCGAATTTTTCGGCTTCGTACGGCAACAATGTCGATGGCCCGCATAGCGCGACCGAAGCCCTCATGGTCTTCAGCCCCCAGATATTGGAGCGAATCACCCGCGAATGCTTTACATCTCCTACCAGCACCACTCTCAATCCCTCGAGCTTGCCGTACTTCTTAAAAATGGTATACATATCCAGAAGAGCCTGCGTGGGGTGCTCGTGAGCGCCGTCACCGGCGTTGATGATATTGGCATCCATACACTTCGTCAGGTAGTAAGGCGCTCCCGATGAACTGTGGCGCACGACTACCATATCGATTTTCATCGCCTCGATATTCTGAACCGTGTCGCGAAGTGACTCGCCTTTCTTCACCGATGAGGTCGAAGTGCTGAAATTGACCGTATCAGCCGAAAGCCTCTTCTCCGCCAGCTCGAACGATATGCGCGTGCGTGTCGATGGTTCATAAAAGAGATTCAAAACAGTTATACCGCGCAGAGTCGGAACCTTCTTGATCGTCCGGTCAATAACCTCGCGAAACGAGTCTGTGGTCTTCAAAATAAGCGATATATCTTCCTTGGGTACATCCTCGAGACCCAGCAGGTGACGTGAATGAAGGCGACTCATTTCTTACCTCCTTTCGCGCCGCCGGATTGTCCTTTCCTGGCGGTCTTTCCCGCTGAACTTTTCCGCGGCCCCTGCTCAATCAACACCTCGTCGATGCCGTCTTTCTCCATGATATGGAGAATCACCTGATCCTCTTTCGCCGTGGGGATATTCACACCCACATAGTCGGCCTTGATCGGCAACTCCCGGTGACCCCGGTCGATCAAAACCGCCAGTTGAATCGTTTTTGGCCGACCAAAATCCACTATCTGATCCAGCGCCGCCCGCACTGTTCGCCCGGTGAATAAAACATCATCCACCAGAATCACGTTGCGATTGACTACATCGAATAAAATCTCCGTCCGCTCCACCACCGGTTGGTCCAGCTTGGAATGAACATCATCGCGATACAACCCGATATCCATCAAACCCACCGGAACCGTTACCCCCTCGAGTTCCTCAATGATCTTCGCTATTCTCTTGGCGAGATAGGCCCCGCGCGTGATTACCCCTATAACCACCAGCGATTTCGCGTCCGGATTCTGTTCGAGAATCTCGTGCGCGATCCGTGTCAGGGCACGGCTGACCTTCTTTTCATTGAGGATTACATCTGTCTTCCCGGACAAAAGTACACCTCCTGATCTACAGCTAATTGATTAATCTCTTTATGAAAAACGTGAATTCGCGTTGTGCGGGCTAATAAACTGTGGCGGTCTGTCATTTTCTCACCTTTAGTAGCCTCGCAGGACTACCTTAAAAGGTTCAGTAGTAATCTGCTTGAGATCGCTCTGGTCAATCTCGTTGGTGAGGAAAATAACTCACACGAGAGTGCAGTCAAGTATTGGATGGAAAAAAAACGAAGATTTTCTAATTTTTGGACATCGACAATTGGCCGACTGGCGAAACGATTTTGCAGTAATCCGGATTGGCAAAGAAATCCGTTCTCGGCATCACCAGGTTGCTGGCATCGTTGCGAAGATACACGACTTTGTCAGCCAGCGACTTAATCACATCTCCATCATGTGATATTATAACCAGCCCCACACCCATCTTCTTTAACTCTCCGGCCATCAGAATAAATCTCCCCACCCCTTCGGGGTCCAGCCCGCAGGTTGGTTCATCGAAGACAACAAAATCGGGCCGCATCGAAAGCACCACCGCGAAAGCAAGCCGCCTCTTCTCCCCACCCGACAGCGTAAAAGGATCACGGTCGGCGAACTTGCTGGCGTCCAGCCCGACCATAGCGAACAGCGCTATCTGCTGTTCTCTGCTGAGCCTGCGACCGAGATTCATCGGACCGAAAGCCATTTCTTCCGAGCATGTGGGAAGAAAAAACTGTTTTTCCGGCTGCTGAAAAACCCCGGTGACCCGCCCGGCAACGGCGCTGATATCAACCGGCTGACCGTTGCGATCCAGGTACGAAACGCCCCCATCCGTAGGAGTCAGCAGGCCGCAGAGCAAATTGCCCAGCGTGCTCTTGCCCGATCCCGATAATCCCACAATGCCGACCGCCTCACCCGCGGCGACGTCAAAACTCAGATTGCGGATGATGTGTCCGTTTTCGGAGTATCGGAAGCCAAGAACATCGGATTCTATTGTCACAACCGACGGTTGTTTTCGCATTGCCTGAATATCGCTGCGGTGTGGAACTACGATGCGCTTGCCTTCGGATATCGGAAACCGCAGCCCCACTCTCTCGCAGAATTCCGTCCTGCGGAATATGTCCGCCGGATCACCGTCAGCCGCAACTTCACCTTCACTGAAAACAACGAGCCTCTTATAGAGTCGGGCTATCTGCGGATACTGGGTGATATGAATCTGTATCACCCGGGGCTGACGACGCCGGATATTCTCCAATTCCTCGCGAAGCGCTGATTTCCCCTGCTCGTCAAGAAACGAATCCGGCTCATCGAGAACCAGAACATCGGGCTCGAATATCATCACCGACGCCAGCGCCACCCGCTGTTTCTCACCACCGGAAAGCTCCGTGGTGAGGCGGCGGCGAAGGTGCGTGAGGTTGAAAGTCGCCAGAGCACCCGTGATGGCGGTCTCCATTTTCTCCTGCGAATACCCCAGGTTCTCAAGCGCGAAAGCGAGTTCCTTCTCCACCGTTACAGCCACCATCTGATTATCGGGATTCTGAAAGATGATTCCAACCGGGATTGCCCTGGAGCTGATGCGAGATATCCTTACCTGCCCCTGCTGGGGCTCCACCAGCCCCGCCAGAAGCTTCGCCAGAGTCGACTTGCCGGACCCGTTGGCCCCCATCACACAGACCGTCTCACCGTCATTCACTCTGAGCGACACACTCTTGAGGGCCGGGCGGGCGTCTTCCCGATAGCGAAAGGTAACGTTTTCAAGCTCTATCATTGAAACTTCTCAGTTAAAAGGCCGATGCCGTCTGGTCTCGGCACCGGCCTGAAAAAACATACTATCGTATCCGATGTCAATAAGCGACATCAAGGTTACGCGCCGCCCCTACCTCATCAAGACGCCTCACCGGCGTATTGTGAGGAGCAGAGGTAACCATCTCGGGCGTCCGCTGAGCCTCACCGGCAATCTGCTTCATTATTCCGGCGAACCTGTCGAGTGTTTCGACACTCTCCGTTTCGGTCGGTTCGATCATCATCGCCTCGGGAACGATGAGCGGGAAGTAGTTCGTCGGCGGATGCACCCCGAAGTCCAGGAGTCGCTTCGAGATGTCGAGGGTTTTGACGCCAAACGCCTTCTGGCGACTACCGGAAACCACGAACTCGTGCATACAGTGAACGTCGTACGGCAGCTCATAGTCTTCCCGAACCAACTCTTTAAGGTAGTTGGCATTCAGAACGGCGTTTTCACTGACCCGCTTCAGACCTTCACCCCCAAGAGTACGAATATAAACCCAGGCGCGTACCATGTTGGCGAAATTGCCGTAAAACGAATGGAGCCTGCCGATCGAGTGCGGACGGTCGTAGTCGAAAAACAGCTTGCCATCGGCGTCCTTCTCCAGTACCGGAAGAGGAAGGAATTTCCGCAGTCCTTCCGTGACGCCAACAGCGCCCGCGCCCGGTCCACCACCACCGTGCGGAGTGGAAAACGTCTTGTGCAGGTTGAAGTGCATGACGTCGAACCCGACATCGCCCGGACGAAAGATGCCCATGTTGGCGTTAAGATTAGCGCCATCCATGTACATCAGACCGCCACCCTTGTGGACGATTTCAGCGATCTCCTTGATGTGAGTCTCGAAAATCCCGAGCGTGTTCGGGTTGGTCATCATCATCCCGGCCACCTCGTCGTCCATAACCTCGGCTACGACATCGGGCGATATCACTCCCTTGCTGTTCGATTTTACCTGAACCGAAGTGAAGCCGACCGATGTTACCGATGCCGGGTTGGTGCCATGCGCGGAGTCGGGTATAATGACCTTGGTCCGTTTCTGTCCGCGGTGCTGATGGTAGGCCCGCATGATAAGCAGTCCGGCGAACTCGCCGTGAGCGCCGGCCACCGGCTGAAGCGATACACCGGCAAAGCCGGATATCTCCTTGAGATACCCTTCAAGTTCCCACATCAAACGCAGAGTACCCGGCGCGGAGCTGCAGGGAGCCAGCGGATGGTGCTCACGAAAATCCGGCAACGACGCCACTTTGTCGTTGTGTTTCGGGTTGTACTTCATCGTGCACGACCCAAGAGGATAAAACCCCTTATCAATGTGGTGATTTTTCACCGATAACCCCACAAAATGCCGCATCGCCTCCCCTTCGGCCACTTGCGGAAGTTCGGCCGGCGCTTTTCGACGAAAACCCGCAGGGATGGCTTTCAGTATCTCGTCCGCCGTCCGCGATGTTTCCGGCAGCGTGTACCCTTTCCTGCCCGGAACCGACCTGTCGTAAATAAGATTAGCCTCGCTCATCAGAACCGTTCTGCTTTCCAGTCTACTCTAGTTGGTTTCTTCTTCTTTTATACCTTTGAGCTTCTTGATCTGCTCGGTGGCATACTCAACATCCTCTGACTGAGGATAATTCGCGATAAAATTCTCAAAGGCCGCGATCGCTTTGGCGGTGTCGCCTTCCTGACGATACACGATAGCCGTCCAGATATCCGCACCTTCAGCGAAAGTCGTACCCTTGAAGTCCTTTGCGATTTGTGCGAACGCATCACGCGCTCCGGCGTAATCTTTGGCCCTCCGGAGCATATCGGCCAGCGACATACGGCTCTCTCCCGAAAGAGAATCCGCCGGATCACCTTCGGCGATCACCTTCTCAAACCAAACTTTTGCATCGTCCGGGGCGCCGCGGTATTTGTACTTGTCGGCGATCTCAAGAAACAACTCGCGGTCCGACGAACCCTCGGCCTGACCCAGCAAGTCTTCCAGAGTCCCGACACCATTCTGGTAGTCATCGACCTTCTGAATGAACTCATCAGCCGGCAGATAGCCTACGATGCGGTCGATCTCGTTGCCATCCTTGTCAACGAGCACCAGCGTCGGATAGCCGCTGACATTGTAAGCTTTCGCGGTGGCGGAATCTACCTCCGCATTTATTTTGACCAGCACGACGTTGTTAACGAAATAGTCAATAACGGCTGAGTCCGTAAACACCTCAGCGTTGAGCTTCTTACACCACGTGCACCAATCGGTATAGAAATCCATCAAGATGGGCTTGTCCGCGCCGGCGGCCTGTTTCCCCTCTTCGAGCGTCGTGTAAAAAGGCGCCTCGGTCAGCGGCTCCTGAACCTGCTTCTGACCACAGGATACCACCACCGTGGCAACGACCATTAGAACTAACAAAATTGTTGAGACTGTGCGCATAACTTCTCCCGGTCTAAGAATATTAAATTAACGGATTATCAACATCCGGTTGCTTCAGTTCATCGCCGAGCACGGCCCGCAATACCAGCCTGGCCTCATCTCCGAATTCCTTCGGTACGAGAATGAGGTTTGCCTGCGATTCCGGCACAGTGGTGCTGGCATGATGAACTGTGAAATCTCCGCCCCTGCTAATCGTAGATGGTACAAAAACCGATGGTATGTTGTTGGAATCCAGCGATCCCTGCGCCACTTTCGACGTCGCCTTCCCCATCACCCCGCCGATAAGCACCCAGCTGTCATCGGGGCTCACTGCCGGCGCAAAACTCCTCGGCAACTTCGCCACAAGAGTCTCGCCGCAATCGGGACAAACCACCAGTTTGTCTTGAAACTCATACTTGCATCCGGGGCAATATAGCAATTACTTTTCCTTTCTTTGCCATTTATCGCCGAGCGTCATATCAAGAATATCCGACGCCTCCTGGATATACTCCTGCGGTACCATGACCTCAAAAAGCGCCGAACCCGGCTTATAAAAAGGGTTCAGGGGCAACCCAATATTACCGAAAAAACCGGATCTCGAAATAATAACCACCGGTATCTCATACGAGCCAAGCGTCTCCGTGGCAAAATCCGCCGAAAACTTATCCTCGATTTCGCCAAGACTGACCCACTGCTGATCCTCAGCATCGTTGAGCTCGTGACCACAGATGTAGCAACTCGTAGCACCTTCCATAAGCTCGGCTTTACATACCGGACAGTACGCCACTGCTTGCCAGTTCCTTTAGGCTGTTTACCAGCTGATCGATCTCTTCGGAAGTTCTCTTCTCCGTCAAAGCGACAACAAGGCAGTCGTCCATGCCGTCAAACCAGCGCCCGGCGTTCACTCCGCAAAGCACCTGATTATCCAACAAAGCCAATATGACCTTCTGGGCCGGAACCGGAGTTTTAACGGTGAATTCTCGCACAAAAGGAGCTTTGAAATATGGTTCGAAGCCTTCAATGGCGAAGATCTTCCCGGCTGCCTCCTGAGCCTTTTCAGCCGAGAGCAGCGCCACCTTTTCGAGTCCCGTCTTGCCCAACAGCGTCATATAAACCGATGCCGCCGTGGCGCAAAGCGCCTGATTGGTGCATATGTTCGATGTCGCCTTCTCACGGCGAATGTGCTGCTCACGAGTTTGAAGCGTAAGCACAAACCCTTCCTTACCGTCGACATCTTTTGTCCGGCTGGCAATCCGTCCCGGCATATAGCGAACAAGCTCTTTCCTGGCCGCAAAAAATCCAAGAAGCGGACCGCCGAACGATACCGGCAAACCCAGCGCCTGACCTTCACCCACCACGATATCCGCGCCCCAGTCGGACGGAGTCTTGAGTATGGCCTGAGCGATTGGGTCAACCGACATAATCAGCTTGGCACCAACCTTGTGAACAGCATCCGCCAAACCGTCGAGCTGTTCGAGCAAACCGAAGAAATTGGGCTGACTCACCAGCACACAGGCCGTCTGATCGTCCAGCGCGGCCATAATTCCGTCACTATCGCTCACCCCGCCATTAAGCGGGACGGTCACGATATCCACTTCGCGGCCGGACAAATACGTCGCGATAACCTCCCGGTACAACGGATTGACGGTTTCCGATAAAACCACCTTGCCGCGACGGGTCACGCTCGTCGCCAGGATGACAGCCTCCGCAGCCGCAGTGGCACCGTCATACATCGACGCATTCGCCACATCCATCCCGGTCAAACGGCAGATGTGGCTCTGGAACTCGTAAATCACTTGAAGCGTTCCCTGGGATACTTCGGCCTGATACGGTGTGTACGCCGTCATGAATTCCGGACGGCTGATAATCGTATCAACCGCCGCCGGAATGAAATGATCATAAACACCGCCGCCGGCAAAGGAAATCAAACCTTCCCGGTTTTCGCGGGACAACCTTTGGGCTTCCCGGATTATCTCCATCTCCGACGAAGCAGGTATTTCAAGGGGACGTTTTAATCTCAGCCGGTCAGGTATGACACTGAAAATTTCTTCTAAGCTCTTTACCCCAATCTTCTGAAGCATCTTCCGACGATCATCGTCGGTGTTTGGTATATAGGGCATATCTTTCTTTCTTCGAATTCATATGTAACACAGCATTAAAGTGGCTCAGCCAATTACTGAATTATAACCGGTGGCATCGAGAAGTTGTTCAATTTCTGTGGCATTCGAAAACTCGATCTTGAGCATCCACCCGTCACCATACGGATCGCGATTGATAATCATCGGGTCGTCATCCAAGGCCGCGTTGACCTCGACAACCTTGCCGGAGACCGGGGCGTACATGTCGGACACCGCTTTCACCGCCTCGATCGTACCGAACGGCTTCATCTGCACGACACTATCTCCTACGGAAGGTAATTCCACAAATACTATATCACCCAGCTCACCCTGGGCGTAATCGGTGATCCCGACAATTGCGACCTTACCCTCGACCTTCACCCATTCATGCTCTTTGGTGTATTTCAGTTCGGCAGGTACATTAGCCATTTTCCAAGCTCCTGTTTATTTTTTAGACTACATCTGTTTTATACTGGTCATATGTTATTAAGGTGCGGCGCAACATCCGCGCCTATTCCTTCGCCTCGGCTGAGACTTCAGACTCCACCGGCGCCGGCTTGTCAACCTTCTTGAACCGGGTTTCCAGAAATCCAATATCATACTTACCGGCCACAAAATCCGGATGATTGAAAATTTCGCGATGGAAACCGACCGTTGTCGGCACTCCCTCCACAATAAACTCATCGAGGGCGTGACGCATTTTTACAACCGCCTGCTCGCGAGTACGTGCCTTGACAATCAGCTTGGCAATCATCGAATCATAATAAGGCGGGATCAGATACCCCGTGTAAACCGCCCGGTCAATTCGAACCCCGGGCCCACCGGGCACGTGAAGCGCAGTGATAACACCGGGCATCGGACGGAAGTCCTTCTCGGGATCTTCGGCGTTTATCCGGCACTCTATCGACGCCCACTTGTGAACAAGATCCTCCTGGCGATAAGTCAGCTTTTCGCCCATCGCCACCTTGAGCTGATCCTTGACGAGATCCACTTCAAAGGCCTCTTCGGTAACCGGATGTTCGACCTGTATTCTCGTGTTCATTTCCATGAAAAAGAAGTTCAGGTGTCGGTCGACCAGAAATTCAATCGTGCCCGCGCCGCGATAACCCACCAGTTTCGCGCCTTTGATGGCCGCCTCGCCCATGCGAGCACGAAGTTCTTCAGTCATCAGCGGCGACGGCGTTTCTTCGATAAGCTTCTGGTGCCTTCTCTGTATCGAACAGTCGCGCTCACCGAAATGGAAGTAGTTGCCGTGCTGGTCCCCCATTATCTGGATCTCCACGTGATGGGGATTCTCAATGAACTTCTCGAGATAAAGGTCAGGATTACTGAAAGCGTTGGCGGCCTCGGTGGACGCCAGGTGGAAACCGCGCTCAAGCTCGGCCATGTCACGGCAAACGCGCATACCCTTTCCGCCACCGCCGGCAACCGCCTTGAGAATCACGGGATAACCGATCTCTCTGGCTATCTCGGTGGCGTCATCGAACGATGCCACCACGCCATCCGAACCTGGCGTTACCGGAACACCGGCCTGCCTCATCAATTCCTTTGCCTTCACTTTATCGCCAAGCTGGCGAATCTGCTCGGGCGTCGGGCCAATAAACGTTATCCCGCACGACTCGCAAATTTCAGCGAAATCGGCGTTCTCGGCAAGGAACCCATATCCCGGGTGGATCGCATCGGCGTTCGTTACCTCGGCCGCGGCAATGATCCTTTTGCTGTCAAGATACGACTTACCCGGCTGGGGCGGCCCGATACAAACGTCCTCATCGGCAAATCGAACATGCAAAGCATCACGGTCCGCCTCCGAGTACACCGCCACTGTCTTTATTCCGAGCTCCTTGCAGGCGCGTATGACGCGAAGGGCTATCTCGCCCCGATTGGCTATAAGTACTTTTTCAAACAATGTCTTACCCTTATCACAGTATCATCACACGCCGTGCTCGTCCAATACTCCAAAATTCAGCACGGCACCGTCCAGAAATTGAAAGGCAATATAAGCCAAACAACCGCCCCTGACAACATTAAAGGAAGATTTTTTGACCACCCGAATCCGGTCGTATCCCGTTGACAGGCAACGAAAACCGCCTCGCTCGCGCAAACGCAAAAAGGCTCCGAACCATCAAGGTACGGAGCCTTCCTCTGTTCCCAATTTTCTACGACCTAATACTTGGTGAAATCGCTGCTCGCATCCAGACGACGACCACTGCGGGTGTCATCTTCACCCTCCCCCTCTTTCCACCGATCGGCAGTACCGGTGATGCCCCGCAGCCTGAGGTCAAAGTCCTCAGGATTAGTCGCATGGCGCATAGCTTCATCGAACGAAATCAAACCCTGCTTGTGAAGCTTCATGATGGACTGATCGAATGTCTGCATACCGTACTGAACACCGCCCCCCTCCATTAGATCCGTAATACCGGCTGTTTTGTCCGGATCGATTATACACTCCTTGATCGCCCCGGAATCAAACATGATTTCCAGAGCCGGAACCCGGCCGGGCATGTCATCACGGGTCAACAGACGCTGGCAAACAATACCCTTGAGCGTACCGGCCAGAAGCAACCTGATCTGCTGGTGCTGGTGCGGCGGGAAAAACGATATGATACGCGTAATTGTCTCCACCACGTTCATGGTGTGAAGCGTGGTCAACACCAGGTGACCGGTGTCAGCCGCGGTGAGAGCGATCGACATCGTCTCGATATCGCGAACCTCACCGATGAGGATGACATCCGGGTCCTGACGAAACGCGTGACGAAGCGCGGCGGCGAAGGTCTCGGTGTCTCCTCCCACCTCGCGCTGCGAAATAATCGACTTCTTGTCCCGGTAAATATACTCGATAGGATCTTCAATCGTCAGAACGTTGTCCGTCCGCTTGGCGTTCATCTCTTCGATAAGCGCCGCCAGCGTCGTCGACTTACCCGAACCGGTCGTCCCCGTAATGATAACCAACCCGCGCCGGAGCTGGGCTATCTTGCGTACCGAATCAGGGAGGTGAAGCTCTTCGAAAGTGGGCACACTCGTGTTTACCGCACGAATGGCGATGCCGGTAGTACCTCTTTGACGGAAAAGATTGATACGAAAACGACCCAGCTTCGCTACTGACAAAGCCAGGTCCATCTCATGCTTGCGGTCGAAACGCTCCCGCTGAGCATCGTTGAGAATCTGTGAGACTACTTGATCCATCAGGTCTATCGTAACCGGATCGGTCGCTATCTGCTCGAGACGACCGTTGACTCGGAGATGGGGTCTTATACCGACGCGAATATGAAGATCCGAAGCTTTACGGTTGAGCATGTCAACCAGCATCTGCTTTAATGTCATAAAAACCCCTTTCCGGTTATTCTAACCCGCTGGATCGATCAAGAATAACTCCTGGCCAAATTCGACCGGTTGGGCGTTTTCGACTAGTATCTTGGCGACCCGACCGCTGACCTCGGATTCTATCTCGTTCATCAGCTTCATGGCTTCGACTATACAGACCACCTGTCCAACAGAGATCTTCTCATTCAGCGAAACATACGGGTCAGCTTCGGGCGACGGCGCCGCGTAGAACGTTCCAACCATCGGCGACTTTACCGCCACCAAACGTCCGGTATCTTCCGCTGGAGGCGCTTGAGCCGGTGCCGGGGGTGCCGATGGAGCAGGTCGTGGAGTCTCGATATTGCTCGCAGCCACAATCGGCCGCACCATTGCGGCACTTTCACCGCTGCCGTTCGACGATGAACCGAGTCGGTGGGTGATTCTGACCTTCCGGCCCCAACTTGAGACCTCTAATGATTCAATATCGGATTCCTCGACCAGTCTTATTAGCTTTTTGATGTACTTTTCATTCATAATGTTACCTCAATGGTTAACACTGAAACAAGGGCAGACATAATCCTGCCCCGCACTCATTTTAGAGGCTCTATAATAAACGAATCGAATTACAGTTCCAACAAGTTTTTTGGAGCCTTGGTCAGGACCCTGCAACCAGTTCTGGTGACAACAACGTCATCCTCGATCCGTACCCCCCCCCAGCCCGGGATATAAATCCCCGGCTCAATAGTTAAGACATTGTTGGTCATGAGCTTATCTTCAGATATCGGAGATACCCTGGGGCCAACATGCACATAGAAGCCAATTCCGTGCCCGGTCCCGTGACCGAACTCTTTGCCGTACCCGGCCTTAGTGATGATCCGGCGGCATACAGCATCAACAGCCTTGCCCGAAACCCCTGCCTTAACACGACTTATGCCGGCCTTGTTGGCTTTCAGCACGATAGTGTAGATTTTTTTCTGTTTGGGAGCCGCCTTCCCGACGACAACCGTGCGGGTCATATCCGACACATACCCGTTGACAGTCGCCCCGAAATCGAACGTTACGAAATCCCCTTTTTGGATTTTCTTTTGTGACGCCACTCCGTGCGGCAGGGCCGAACGGTAACCGGAGGCTACTATGCTTTCAAACGCGGCCTTCTGGGAACCAAGCATAATCATCTGGTACTCCAGTTCCGCCGCCACCTCGCTTTCCCGGATACCCGGCTTAACAAGCGGTAAAACTCGCTCGAATGCCTTGTCGGCAATATCTGCCGCTTTGGCAATGTCAGCTATCTCCTGCGGATCCTTTACCCAGCCAAGGTCAGCGAAAATCGCGTCTGCCCCCACGAACAGCGCTTTGGGTATGTCTTTTTTGAGGCTGTTCAGGCCGGCCACCGTAAGATATTCGCCATTGTATCCATACCTGCGATTGCTGACATTGAAAGCGGGGAAATCTTTCAACGCGGCCGTCGGAACGCCTTTGATGATATTTATCCGCGCTCCCTTGACCTCTTTGGCCGCCTGTTCCTTGTAACGAAAATCAGTAAAGAACTCGGCCTGGCTGCGGGTAAGCGCCAGCATACCGGAGGAGCCCGTGTAACCACATAGATAGCGCACGTGATCCAGATGCGTGACAATCACTCCATCGAGATTCTCGGCCAACATCTTCCTGCGAATAGCATCAATCCGTTTTTTTGACATGGGAGCTTTCCTTTTCCTTTATCTTTTCCTCGGCCAGAGCAAGTTTTTCGGCGATTCGCGGGTTGGAGCCGCTTCGGCTCAACTCCCTGTATACGTCCAACGCCATACGCGCGTAGCCCTGCTTTAAAAACAGATCACCGACTGTCTCGGTGTAAAAAGGAATCGCCCGTCGCGACTCCGCTGTCTTCACAGCAGCCGCCTCTTCCTCAGTCCGCTTTAGTGTAATTGTTCGTGTTGTTTCGGGTCTGCCCCTCGGTATCGGACAACTGAGCACCCGACTCAGCGCATCTATCTGCTGAATTCGTCCGTAATTCGACAGCGCGCCAAATTCATCCCCCGATGTATACTTGATGTCCCCAAGATACTTCAGCGCCACCACATTGTCGGGGTCCTGCCCCAGCACCCGGTAAAATTGCTCCGTCGCCGGCTCGGCCTGACCAGCGTGGTAAAGGGCCCTGGCATATACGAGCCGAAGCGACAACAGCGAGGGGGCCTGGGCAAGATGCTCACGGCAGATTTCCACCGCCCGCGAAAACCTTCCCTCGCGCAGATGCATCGATGCCAACGCGGCCGGGTATCCCTTCGCACTCAACTCGTCGACAACAAACCCCGTCGCGCCCGGTACTTCCTTAAACATGGCTTATAAGAAACACCCAAAAGGCGCAAAAATCAAGACCCGCCGAACACTAAGACTGATTGATTTTGAAGTTGGAAAAATGCGCTGTCGATCATTTGAGTCGATCGAGAAGCCCGCTGGTCGACCGCCCTCGGGTCAGCGTCACCCTCTTAACCTTGCCCCCATAGGACTTAACAAACTTCGCTCCGGCAATCTCTTCGATCCTGTAGTCGGCCCCCTTAACCAGAACATCGGGACGAACCGACTCAATTAGCTTGTCGGGTCGGTCTTCACCAAAAAAAACGACAAAGTCAACCGGCTTCAGAGCCAGAAGAATAATCGCCCTGTCCTTCTGAGGCTGAACCGGACGATTTTTCCCCTTGAGGCGACGCACCGACGCATCGGAGTTGAGTCCCACTATCAGTACGTCTCCGAATGATTTTGCCTTCGCCAGATACTCTACGTGGCCGCGATGAATAATATCGAAAACCCCGTTGGTGAATACGACTCTCTTGCCTGCCCTTTTGAGCTGCCGCATCAGCGCGGGTACATTTTTTCTGGGTATCAGGTTTTTCACGGGTTCATCTCAACGATGGAAGTTCACCCCAAACGCCAAGCACAAGCAAAATCACACCTCCGGCCAGCATAAACCAGCCGTCAACCGGGTGTATGCGCTGACGCTCCTTCTTTTTTCCGTAGGTCCTGCGCAGATATTCGGCTATAAGCATCAGGCCTATCGCCGCCTGGATGATACGAAAGAATGTGAATCCCTCCATAGACAACTGACTTATGTTGTGGCCTTGGTAAGATTCCCGTTGCGGATATTGTGTTCAAGCTCCGTGATAAGTTGAGGGACTGTCACCGAAGCCGTACCAACCTCGGCGACCGTTATACCGGCGCCGGCATTGGCAACAACCGCCGCCTCAACAAGGTCGGCGCCGCCACAAACGGCCGACACGAAGGTGGCAATAACCGTATCACCGGCTCCGGTCACGTCGTAGACTTTCCTCGCGAATGTCGGGATGTGCGTCGGTTCCTGCCCTGAGCGAAAAATCGACATACCATCGGCGCCGCGAGTAATCAATATCGACTTCGCTTCCAGCTTCTTCAAAAGACCGTTGCCTACCTCGAGAAGATCCTGCTCGTTGCGAATTCTCTTGCCGTAAGCAAATCCGGCCTCATGATGGTTGGGCGTTATAACCGAAACCTTGCGATAATTGTGAAAGTGCGTCTCTTTCGGGTCCACCGCTACGAAAATGCTTTTCTCTAAACAAATATCCATCACCTGCTGAAGCAGCGAAAGCGTAATCACACCCTTACCATAGTCCGATATGATAACCGCCGAGATTTCATCCACGACCGATTTAAAGCGACTGATAACCTTCCGCTCGATTTCCTTATCAAGCTCGTGAATATTCTCGCGGTCCGTACGAACCACCTGCTGGTTGTTGGCGATAACCCTGGTCTTCATGGTTGTCCGACGCGAAGGATCATTCACCACATAGTCCCCGGAAATGCGCCTCTCTTTCAACAACTGGCTGAGCTTTACCGAGGCTTCATCCTCCCCAACGGTGCCAATCAAGACGGGCTCATCACCGAGCGCCTTGATATTGGCCGCGACATTGGCCGACCCGCCGAGCAGATAACGATCCGATGTTATCTCCACCACGGGAACAGGGGCTTCCGGCGAGATGCGGCTGACTGTACCGAAAAGGTATTCGTCAAGCATCACATCTCCCAAAATCAATATCCTGGATTGTCCCATCCCCTTGGAAATCGTGGCTATTCTCTCGGTGGTTAAAGGCATATTGTGTCCATTATTTCAAATCGATAACGTTATTCAACTCGCATAAATAGTTTGACTTAAGCCAAGAATATATTAAAATGCGATGCCCTAAACAAGTCTTAACCCGACAATGACGAAAATAAAACGGAATAGGTATTAAAATGAAGCAACCGCAACATTCACAACAGATTAACATCGAACTCGGAGAAAAGGAAGCCGAGGGGATTTACGCTAACCTTGCCATGATTATGCATTCTCCGACCGAAATGATTATTGATTTCGCCCGCGTCATGCCGCGCCTGCCGAAATCGAAAGTTCTCGCTCGCATCATCATGACACCCATGCACGCAAAAATGCTCCACCAGGCTCTTGCCGAAAATATCAGGAAATTTGAGAGCGAATTCGGCGAAATAAAAATGTATGGCGCCCCGGACAAATCCTCAAAACCCATCGGCTTCCAGTCCGCAGCCGAAGAAATCGGGGAGAAATAATGTCAAAAGGATACTTCGCTTTCGTTTTGCACAGCCATTTGCCCTACGTCCTGTCACACGGACGTTGGCCTCATGGCACCGACTGGTTGTGCGAAGCGGCCGCCGAGACTTATTTGCCAATCCAGAGGATGCTTCGCGAACTCATTGAACAGGGATATCAGCCCAAACTGACTATCGGACTCTCTCCGGTTCTGTGCGAACAGCTGGCCGACAACTCCTTCAAGGAAGAGTTTATCGTATACCTCAACCAGAAAATCAAGGCTGCCGAATATGATGCCGAAGAGTTCTACAAGTACGGCCAGAAAAATATGCTCAACACCGCCCACTTGTGGGAGAAGTTTTACCGGCTCAACCTTGAGCACTTCAACAACATTGGCCAGGATATTATCTACGAGTTCCGAAAACTCCAGGATGAAGGTTTCCTCGAAATAATCACCTGCGGCGCGACGCACGGTTACTATCCCCTGCTGTCACGCGATGAATCCCTTCAGGCCCAAACCAAAATGGCGGTGAAAAATTATCGCAAGCACTTCGGGCGCAACCCCAGAGGCATCTGGCTGCCCGAGTGTGCCTATCGTCCTCGCTACGCCTGGACACCTCCGGTGCCCATCCGCGGCAGCCAGCAGCCCTATTCACGCAAGGGAGCCGACGAGTTCCTGACCGAAAATGGCCTGGACTTCTTTATCATCGATTCGGCCCTTCTCAAGGGTGGCAAGTCAATCGGCGTCTACATCGACCGCTTCGAAGCGCTCAAGCTGCTCTGGGGACAGTTCGAGAAATACTACACGCCGCGGGAAGAACAATTCGACAAGACCCCTCGCGAGGTGTATCTGATATCATCATCTCCCGAAGGCAAACAGCCGACCGCCATATTCACCCGCGATCCGGAAACCGGTCTTCTGGTCTGGTCGGGTGAACACGGATATCCGGGCGACGGCAACTATGTCGATTTTCACAAGAAGCGTTTCCCCGGCGGACATCGCTACTGGGCGGTGACATCATCCAAAGCCGACCTCGCCGACAAAGTCGAGTATAACCATCAGAGTGCTTTGGCGCGCATTCCCGAAAACGCCGCCCACTTCAGCGGCAAGGTCGAAGAAATCCTATCCGCGTATTACGAATCCGATGGCAAAGAAGGCATCCTGGTTGCCCCGTACGACGCCGAACTTTTCGGGCACTGGTGGTTCGAAGGACCGGGGTTTCTAAAACAGGTCATCAAAAACATGTGCAAGAGCGACAAAATCGAACTCACTTTCCTTTCGGAAGACCTCGAACAACGCAGGCCATCGCAAATTATCAGCATTCCCGAAGGCAGTTGGGGACAGGGTAATCATCACTATATCTGGCTGAATGAACACACGGAATGGACCTGGAAGCATATTTACGAGTGTGAAGCAAAAATGACCGAGTTGGCCCGTTGGTGGCTGGACCATCCGGACAACCATGACAACCAGCTTCAATCCGTCCTGAAACAACTTGCCCGAGAACTTATGCTTCTTTCAGCCTCTGACTGGCAGTTTTTGATTTCGACTTTCGCGGCCCGCGACTATGCCGAGCTGAGGTTGACCGAACACTACGAGGATTTCAGGCGCCTCGCGGCCATCGCCGACAAAAAGATTGCCGGTGATAAAATCGAGCCCGGCGAGTGGCAATTCTACCTCGATTGCAACAAGCGCGACTCGCTGTTCGAAGATATCGAGATAGAGTGGTTCGCCAGAGTAGAGTATCCGGCCGACTAGAATTTACGACCTCGAAGACTTTTTGAAAAAGTGATAAGGAAGGTGCCCTGCGGCACCTTTTTTATTTGATTTCACCACTGCCAACAACAGATATTCTCCTCATGACACTGACACAGAGCCTGGAAAAATGCCCCTACTGCCGGGAGACCATAGCCGCAGGGGCCACCCGATGCAAACATTGCCATGCCAGTCTCGTTGAAAACGGGAACAACGCCGCCTTTGGATCCAAATACAATACCTTCCGCACAGGATTCCTCTGCGGCATCCTTTTCACCCTCATCTTGGTCGTTCTCGGTTACCTCCACTTCAGCGCCGGCAACTAAGTGGCGTAAGGCGCAGCCGAACAAAAACTTAGCGCCGCAACAGAACGCTCAAGTTATCCGGTCTTCATGACGATAATATAATACTATGGAAGTGCTTTTATTACACACACTTCCCTCCGCGGAATCTGGCCGGGGCAGAACCACTGGGGATTGCTACACCGCGAAGTCAAGCTGAGCAAAACAGGCGTGTCCTCAATTCAACGGGGTATAGATGGGCAGCGAGAGGATAAAGCTCCGGATCCTTATTCCACTGACAATAGCCATTGTCGGCCTTCTCGGCGCATTTATTTCAGGAGCCTTTCGTCTTCTCAACAACGACCTCAATGGCGAAATCAGACACTATCTCACTTCCGTCAAGAAGGTCATCAAAAGCCGTCATCACAATGACGTCGAAGTCATGAGCGCCTCCCTGCAGTACCTTCAGGAAAATCAGACCCTGCGCAATGCCTACACGCAACGAGATCGCGGTCGGCTCGCGCAACTCATGACCATCTATTTCCATGAGTTGAAACACAACCATAATATCACTCACTTCAGTATTCACGACCCCGACGGCTCCAATTTTCTCAGACTCCACCAGCCGCACCACTTCGGTGACCGAATCCAGCGATTCACGTTTGAAAAGGCGGCTGAGTCAGGCGCTCCCTTCTTCGGCATGGAGTTGAATCCCGACGGACTCTTTATCCTTCGCATGGTGTCACCGTGGTACGTCGACGGAAAATTGCTCGCCTACCTTGAAATTGGCAAAGAACTCAAGTACATGACCCGCAGCGTTCCCGCCGAACTGGGCGTGAACGTGATCGCCTTCGTAAACAAGGCTTATGTGGACCGCCGGAAGTGGGAAGAACGCCACAAGACAGTAGACAGCAACGACACCTGGAACGATTACCGAGATTTCGTAATTATCGACAAATCCATGTCAGTCCAGCCGGCATTAATAAACGACTTTCTCTCCATTGACCACAGTCTCCACGATCAACTCCCTCTGCGCTTCACACAGAACGATCGATGCTACATGACCTCTGTGTTCCAGTTGATCGATGCGCAGAACCGTGATGTAGGCGATATGATGGTTTTTTACGATGTCACTGACCAGGTCGGCAGAGCGCACCGGCTGCTCTTTCTGATATCCACAATCTGCGTAGTGGTAGGACTTGGCCTGTTCGTATCATTCTACAAGATGCTCGACAGTCTCGAGCAAGAACTCTCTGAGTCACGCGACAGAGTTTTGCAGGAGAGCCGCAAACGACTCGAGGTGGAACAGAAACACGCCCGAGAACTGGCCAGACACGTCATCGAAGTTGAAATAGCGAAGACCAAGGCTCTTAACGCCGCCAGGGAAGCTGAAAAGGCAAAAGAAGAAGCTGAGAAAGCTCAGCTTGAACTGCAAAATAGAATTGAAAGAAACATCCCTGTCAAGGGTAGATGATCAGGTGCCGGTGGTCGGACTCTTTTTTCTCACAGTAACCTGAACGATTCTCTGCCCCTCCACTCGATCCACCTCGAACTCCAAATCGTTCCAGCGAATCCTTTGTCCCTGCGAAGGGACCGAACCGACGATATCGTATATCAACCCCCCGACAGTATCGTAATCGGCCTGCTCATATTCCGTATCCAGATAATCCTGAAGCTTTTCCATCAGAAGACCGGCGCTGACAACATAGCGGCCGTCCCCCATATCGGCGAAATCAGCGTCCTCCGAATCGTGTTCATCCTGAATCTCACCGAATATCTCTTCGATAATATCCTCGAGCGTAACCAACCCGGCAACTCCCCCGTACTCATCCGCCACCAGCGCTATGTGCTGCCGCTTATCTTTGAACTCCCTCAAAAGCTCACCGATAATTTTGGTCTCAGGAATGAAGTATGGCTTGCGAAGATACTTGCTGATATCGAACTTCTCACCCGCCTCGGGAGGATTGCTGAAAAGATCCTTAACGTAAATAAGGCCGATCATTTTGTCTATGGTGTCCTGGAAGACCGGATAACGGGAGTGTCCGTCCCTGGCGACAAGACGACGAATCTCCCTGAAACTCATCTTTTCCTCGATGCCGATAATGTCAATCCGCGGTATCATGATCTCGCGCACAACCGTTTGATCGAGAAGAAATATCTGTCCGATCATGGCCTTTTCTTCCTCATCGACAATCCGCTCTCCGATTCCGGCATGCTCGGCAACCGTTTCAATAGCTCTTTCGACGATCTCCTCTTTTTCCTCTTCGGTCACTTTTTCTTCAGATGCCCATCTCCTGGTTATCACGTGATAGAACTTCAGCATCGGCGTAAAAATCACGTACACGGCCCGTATCATCCACAGATGCCTCAGCATCCGCACGGTTATCGCCTTGCGCGAAGACTGTCTGGGGAGAATCTCCACTATCGTGACATAAAAAATCCAGACAATTGCCAGACCCACCGGATAGGCCGCAAAACGCGATATCTTGAGCGTCTCGGAAACACTTGAAAAAATCCCCAGCGAAAGAGCCGATATCACGAGCAAGGCGAACGACTTGTATGTCTCGCTGACCTGCATCAGCGACCTGGGGTCACCCGCCAGCATCGTCAGAAACGCCCGCTGAGATGGCGACGCCGATGGAAACAGGGTCTCGATCTCGTCAGGATCGATATATACCGCCGACGCGTACAGCGAGACGACATAACCCGAAACATAGGCCGCTACTATAATGAGAATGCTGATGAAATCAAACACGACCTATCTCCCTGAAAATTCCACGAAGTAATCTTCCAGCGACTTCATCTGCTCGGCATCCTTTTTCTTGACATGGTCGTATCCGAATAGATGAAGAAACCCGTGACAACTGAGCCGCACTATTTCTTCCGCCGGCGTTACGTTATTATCCCTGGCCTGCCTTGCGGCCGTCGGCGCCGACACATACACTTCGCCCAGCAGGCTCTCCTCGCAATCCGGAGTGTCGATATTGAACGATAGAACGTCCGTCGTCTTATCAATCTTTCTGAATCGCTTGTTCAACTCGCGCATCCGGTCATCGTCGATTATCACCAGATTCACGTTACCCTGCCACCCCGGCTTCTTCTCCTCGGCGCTCAGCTTGTCGAACATCTTTTCGAGCCGTTTGACCGGCAGCCTTCCCCCGGTTTCTTTGTAAATATGGAGTTTCACTCTTCGTCCGTCTTTTCCTTCTTGGGATAGACCACTCGGTGATGGAACGCGCCGATAAGCACCTGGGCGAACGCCTCCTTGATACGGGCCAGGTCGCGAAGAGTCAGCGGGCACTGGTCCAATTCTCCCGACTGAAACCGTTCGTTAATTATCCGCTGAATCAAATTGTTTATGCGAGCCGGCTTCGGATCATCCAGCGTCCTACTGGCCGCCTCAATAGCATCGGCCAGCATGGCGATACCGGTCTCCCGCGTCTGCGGCTTCGGACCGGGATAACGGAACTTATCCACCACCGCCTCATTCGCCCCCTGCTCCCTCGCCCGATTGTAGAAATAAGACTGCACCATCGTACCATGATGTTCCTCGATGAAATTCAGCACATCATCGGGTATGCCCGCTTCCTCGCCGAGCTGACGACCCATCTTCACGTGCGACGATAGAATGATCGACGACATCGATGGCGTCAGTTCGTCGTGCTTGGACTTCACACTCAACTGGTTTTCCACAAAGTATTCCGGAATTTCAATCTTGCCAATATCGTGAAAATACGCGCCTACCCTCGCCAGAAGCGGATTGGCGCCTATGGCCGTGGCCGCCGCTTCGCAGAGATTCCCGACAATTATCGAGTGATGATATGTCCCCGGAGCTTCGAGGGCCAGACGTTTGAGCAAAGGATGGTTCGGGTCCGACAACTCCAAGAGCGTGATGTCGGTCGTAAAACCGAAGAGTGACTCGAAGAAGGGAAGGATCCCGATGGCCAGAAGCGAGGTCACGATACCGTTGACCACGCCATAACCCACCTCCACAAGCAGGTCCGTGTTCGGCACCAGCTTCAGCGTCTCCACCAGCGCCGAATAGGCCGCGAAAGTAAACGCCACCGAATACATGATGCGGAAAAACTGCGTCCGCTTGCGCACCCGGCCCGAAGTAAGACTGGCCACCGTACCGACTGATATAGTCATGAAGGTCAAAGTGAAATCGAACCTGTGCATTATCCCCAGAAGCAGCGCCAGCACCACCGTCGATAAAATGCCTATCTCGGCGTCGAACAGAATTGTCACCAGAATCGGCAGAAGCGCCACGGGATACAAGTAAATCGATGCCTCGGTGAGCGTACCGATCAAGTAAATAAGAAACAACTGAAGACCGAACACCATAAACAGCGCCAGCAGCTTGGCGTTGGATTTGAAAACGTCACGTCGGAAATAATACAAAAACAGATAAAGCACCGAGAACGCGGCCAGCACCAGAAGCAGTCGAGCCAGCGCCGGAAGCACCGAGGCCGCCCAGGGCTGATCCGATTCCTGGGTGCGAAGCATCCGGGCCATTTCGCGAAGCACTCTCTCCTGACGCGCGTTGATTCGTTGACCGCTGCGCAGTATGATATCGTTCTTCTCGACAACTTCTTTAACGCGCGATATCGACGCCAGCGCTTCATCAACCCGACGGTTGTATTCGGCCATGTTGATCCGGAGGTTCGGCTGAATGAAATTCCGCCCCACCTGGAAATGATACTCCACGTCGATCGAATCCGTGACATCGATCTTGCTCAGCGCCGTCAAAAGGCGCAATATCGCATCCTCAACGCTGTACAGACGGTCGCGGGAGTACATATTCTGGCGATCGCCGCGGCGGATAACCACATTTTTGTTGCGCGATTCCGGCAGCGAGTAACCATCCGGCAACACGCCAATGCGATAGATCGTGGTATCGAAAATATTCTTCAGACGACTTGCTACCGCAGCCAGGGTGTTGCGCCTGAATGATTCCGTTATGGCCGACTCACTCATCAGCGGAAATCGCTTCGCCACTGTCTCGAGCCGGACACGCGATACCGCCGTATCGGCTCCCGACACGTTCTTCTTCAATGAATCCACCAGCCGGAAAAATCGATCCAGCCCGGTATAGGCGTTCTTGACTATGGTCGAATCGTAGTCTATCACAAAGGGAATCGCCAGCTTAGTATCCTCAATCTCGTCGCTCACCTCACGGTCGGTCTTCATGACCGTGATCTCGAACGGAGCGATAACATCCTCGAGCGCGATCTCCCCGCGGCGAGGCATATCCAGCGGATCAAACAGCGACCGACCCGGATAGATCGTCGCCACCAATAGCGACACAAGGATCAGAAGAAGAAACTTCAATGTGCGCGAATGAAATGATGATTGCGGGCGCTGACGCGTCTCACTCTGAACTTTGAGAAGCTTCTTTATGCGCCGCTTGATTTTTACTAAAAATGAAAACATAGGGCGAAATTCCCTTTCGCCTTAATCCTTTCTTCTGGATTTCTCGGACTTCTCGTATGCCTTGATAATCTTCTGAACCAGATGATGCCGGATAACGTCCTTCTCCGTCAAATAAACAAAACTTATTCCGTCGATCCCCGCAAGTATCTTCTGCACCTTAACCAGCCCCGAATTGCGGCGATCATTGAGGTCAATCTGCGTTATATCCCCGGTGATAATAGCCTTCGATTTCTCCCCGATACGCGTCAGAAACATCTTCATCTGCGGACTGGTCGTATTCTGCGCCTCATCGAGTACCACAAACGCCTCGTTGAGCGTCCGCCCTCTCATAAACGCCAGAGGAGCTATCTCGATAACGCCCAACTCAAGCAGCTTGCGAATTTTGTCCGCCTGAAGCATATCATACAAAGCATCATAGACAGGACGAAGATAAGGATCAACCTTGGCGCGAATATCCCCCGGTAAAAACCCGAGCGACTCACCGGCCTCCACCGCCGGACGCGTGAACACGATCCGGTTTACTTTCTTGGCTTTCAACTCCGCCACCGCCATCGCCACCGCCAGGTAGGTCTTGCCTGTCCCCGCCGGACCTATCGAAAAAACAATGTCGTTCTTCTCCACCGCCTCAACATACTTCGACTGCCCGATCGTCTTCGGCTTTATCACCTTCTTCAGCGAATTGGTCAGCAACTGCTCGGTGCCGATATACTCCGCCGGACCGTACCCGTTCTCCTTGACCATCCCTATCGCGTAGTGAACATATTGCTCTGTCAAGTAATCTCCCTGCTTTACCCGCGTGAGAAAATCGTTCAATAGACGAATCACCATATCTACATCGCGTTGCGACCCTTCCACCACAATCCGGTCGCCGCGCGCCACTATCTTGGCCGGGATGTGCGCTTCTATCAAGCGCAGGAACACATCGTTCTGACCGAACAACAACCGCTGGTCGATTCCCTCCACCACAAAATTCCGAACCTGTTTCTCGTTCACATCCACGCCCATATCCACCCTGTTACTCTTTGCCGGTATTCTTAAGCGACAAGCCGAGCTCTTCGAGCTGCGCGCTGTCGATTTCCGATGGCGACCCGTCCATGAGCGACATGGCATTGGTCGTCTTCGGAAACGCGATAACGTCCCTGATAGTATCCGTACCCGTCATCAGCGACACCAGCCTGTCCAATCCTGCCGCTATGCCCGCGTGAGGCGGAGCGCCATACTGAAGCGCCCTCAGAAGAAATCCGAACATCTTGTCGGCCCGCTCGGCATCGATACCGAGAATACTCAGGATCTTCTCCTGAAGTTCCCGGCGGTTGATTCGTTGTCCGCCCGACGCTATCTCCCAGCCGTTGATGACGAGATCATACTGCTGTGCCCTCGCCCTGCGCCACGGATGATTCGGATCGGAGCCATCGACCGAACTGGAGAATCCTTCCTCGATCAGCGGCAAATCCTCTTCCATCGGGTGCGACACGATATTGTGCATCGCCATAAACGTCTTCGAATCCGGATCAAATTCAAACAGCGGGAACTGCGTCACCCACAGAAGTTTCCATTTATTCGCGTCCACCAGACCGTGCGTACGTCCGAGGTGAAGACGAATCTGCCCCAGAATGCTCTCGGTCTTGTACTTTTTGTCGGAGACGATAAACAGGGCGTCGCCGGCCTCGACCGATGCCTTCTTGAGCAGCTTTTCTTTGACGGCTTCACCGATAAATTTCAAAATCGGCGACTTGTCGCCATCGGCCGCTCTCAGGATATACGCCAGTCCACCCGCTCCATGCGATTTGGCCAGTTCCGTCAACTCATCGATCTGCTTGCGTGAGTACGACCCGCCACCCTTGAGCACCACGCCTTTAACGACCCCGCCGGCCTTGACATTGTCGGCGAAAACCTTGAAATCACAATCGCGGACCTCATCGGACAGGTCAATCAATTCCATGCCGAACCGAAGGTCGGGCTTGTCTATTCCCCAGCGATTCATCACCTCTTCGTACGTGAACCTCGGGAACGGCGTCTCGATATCAACATTGAGCGTCTCTTTGTACAGATACTTCATCAAACCTTCGACCACCGCGAACACATCCTCCGGCGTGACATACGACATCTCTACGTCTATTTGCGTATGTTCCGGCTGACGGTCCGAGCGAAGGTCTTCATCGCGAAGACAACGCGCCAGTTGAAAATACTTGTCGAACCCCGACATCATCAAAATCTGCTTGAACAACTGCGGCGACTGCGGCAGAGCGTAGAACTTCCCTTTCGATACCCGGCTCGGCACCACATAATCGCGCGCTCCTTCCGGTGTCGATCTTATCAAAAGCGGCGTCTCGATTTCATAAAAGCCCTGTCCACTCAAATAATTACGCACCGCCAGGGCGATTTCGTGACGTTTACGGATTTTCTCCTGAAGCGGCTTGCGCCTCAGGTCCAGATAACGATACTCCAACCGCAATAGCTCTTTCGCGCTCGTTTCATCGGTGATCTCGAATGGCGGCGTCATTGATTCGGACAGGATATGGAACTGATCCACCCGGACCTCTATTTCGCCGGTCGCCATATTCGGATTACGACTGCCTTCAGGGCGAGGGGCCACTGTGCCGGCTGCGCTGACGACAAATTCGTGCCGCACCCGTTCGGCCTCGGCCAGCATCTTTTTATCTATTTTTTCGGGATCGATAACGATCTGTGTCAAACCGTATCTGTCGCGGAGGTCTATGAAAAGAACGCCGCCCAGATTGCGGTAGCTGTTAACCCAGCCATTGAGCTTAACCTTTCGGTCAGCATCTGAAAGCCTCAATTCACCACAGGTGTGAGTTCGCTTAAGGTCTGAATATGCTGGCACTAACTCCTCTCTAACTGTCTGCCGTTTAATTAAATATCGGCACCTGCCGGCAATAGCTAAATCGCCCCGGCAGGCCAACTTGCGGCGGAAATGTACGCTTTTCCACAATATAAGTCAAGTAGACCGATTTTTTGCCTCCTTGTCCCCTCTCCGCCTCGAAAGAACCAACTCCGGGTGCGCCATCCCGCCTTTGGCGGGACTGTGGGATCCCAACCAATAAAAAAACAAGACTATATTTGCCCGCAATAAGGTCTATCTCAAACAAATGTAGGTCGAAACCCCTGCTCGTTAGAGTCGCCGCGTAGCGGAGAGGTTTCGACAATCCGGAAACCCGACATCTTCACTGATTGACAAACGCCTCAATTTAACCGTCTTTATGGCAGATAGATTTATGCGGGAGGATAACAATGCTCCATCAGCGACTATATATTTCGATAATTCTGTGCCTGCTCTGCTTCTCTGCTGCCAAAGCCCAGCCCGGCCCGGTGCCCGACGCCGATTCGGCTATCGCGATGGCCCTCGCCTACACCGGCTTTGCAGATACCAGAGGCTTTTCGTCTGACAAAGTACTAGCTGCACAGCGCTCGCAGGTTATGCAGGATACACTATCACCCCACCTCCATCGGCTGATAAATGGCCGTGCGGCGTGGCTCGTGGAGTTTCAGGACATCAAAATGAAACGAAACAGTTCCGACACCAACTTATTCGGGCCAGACGATTGGAACAGCCAAGTCTATATAGATGCGAACACGGGCCAGTTGCTCAAAATAGTCTGTTGGAATCCTCAGACATCCGGTCCGGATGACAACCGGTGGCGCAACATTCGCTTGTGCATGCCCCTCACATACGACCCTGAACCAAGGTTATCTGCTGCCCCAACTCCGGGTACATTTAGAGATGCGCTGATATTCGAGCACAACCACTGGGTGCCGGCGCCGCAGCGAATTGAAGGTTATCTCTTGGACTTTGCGCCATTAGGTGACGATTCCAGGAGATCACCGGAAGCCACCGAGACCACGTCGCTCTGGTATATCCTCATGAAGGATGTGAACGTTCATGCCTTTCGTCCCGAGTTCGGCATCGTACCCTTGGTAGCTTTCAGGTGTTTCGATCCATTCGCGCGCACGTTAGGCCGCTGTGGCGGAGTCGCGTCTGGCAAACCAGTCGAGGAAGACGAGTAGCCCGGCAACACCCCGCACTTGACAAACCCCTCCCCGCATCCGTCTTTATGGCAGATAAGACTAAAACGCGGGAGGATGAAATGCCTGAAACACATGATACCGTCCTGATAGGTCGAAACCCCGTGTTTCCCAATTCGCCCAATGGCGGGCCAGTGCGGGTCTCCCGTCTCAGGGGAGAGGTTTCGACAATCCGAAAGTCATTGATACTTCTCTTAGCAACGCTTCTGTCATTCTCCACCACTTACGCATCCGACAACAAATGGGAGATTGAGATCGCCTTGGACAAACAGGAATATGTACTTTATGAGCCAGTGTGGCTTGATGTTACTCTAACAAATATTGCATTGGATACGATAAGAACCTACGGAGTAAGTGCGCCCAATCATCGCCAGTTTCACATTTTGTTAACTGACAGCGATGGCAAACAAATGAAACACACTGGCTTGAAATTCTCCTTTGCGGGAGGTCCCGGCGACCTTTTGCTGGACGCTGGTGAATCGGATTATGACAGTTTTAATCTCCTAGAACTATTTAGATCGATGGAATTGAACACTGGCTACGTTGTGCTACCTAACCGGTTTCCGTTTATCCCGGAGGGAACCTATTCTGTAGTGATTGAGTTTGAAAGTGAACTTTCTAACGTATTGACATTCAGTATCGTTGCGCCACACGGGCAGGAGGAAGAAGTCCTAAGGAAGATTGAGCAGGCTAGTCGTGGCTGGTCAAAAAACGATACCGACCGGTCGTCTCAGATATTCGGACAAATCGAGAGTGAATACCCAAACAGTCCTTTCACTGAAAAATGTTACTATCTCTCTAGAGTATATTCTAAAAGTGTTTGGGAAGGGATGAGAGGTGGCTCCCATGACATACGAGTCTTAAATCGTGAGATGTTGTCAAAATTCCCCAACTCTGGGTATGTAAAGAGTCGGTTATGGTCAGTGACACGCGAAATGACTGAAGACGAGGAAATCGAGCTATATACCAGATTGATTGCCGAGCATCCTGATACAAGGTGCTCCAAGATAGCCGGTTTGTTGAAAAAGAGATTGTTAGCTAAGCGGGAGGACTAATATGCGTGCAATAACCCCCCCAATTTTTTGAACAATTTCCCGCCGTCACCGGTTTAACCCAATAAGTGAAACCACACAACCGGAACCGACATTGAAAACAAAACCTTATCTGACCGCAATCGGCATCATAGCTGCCGCAGTACTTTTCTCCACCCTATCCGTAAACCTCTGGGGAGACAAACCCGAAAAGATCGAAACACACCAAATCATAATCGACTCCCCCGATTCCTCCCCGGCAGCCATTGCTAAAGCGAACAATATCCCCCTCAAGCCCGTTCTCATGGCGCTCAAAATCGACAGCACCCACGCCGCCACAACAACACTGACCGAACTCAACCTGACCACCGAACAAGCCGCCGCCGCGATCGGCAAAATGATGATCAAATACTCCGAAGAACAATCCAAGAACTGGATGAAGATCTTCATAAAATTCCTGATGTGGTTTATTGTCCTGCCGATCCCGTTCGTGCTGATGTTGAAAAGAAAACTCACCCCGCGCAAACGAAAAATCCTGCTCGCCTCGGGCTTCGTCATCTTCGGCATCGTGCTCGGCTCGGACCCCAGCCCGATGGGCACGGTCAAAGATGCTGTCTATCTTATCGCCGCCCACGAAACCGTGTTCTGGCCCCGTATAGTCGCCCTGGGAATTTTCCTGCTGACAGTTGTGCTCGCCAACAAATTTATCTGCTCGTGGGGATGTCAATTCGGGCTGCTTCAGGATTTCCTCTTCCGACTCGGTCGAAACAAAGTCGACCGCAAAGGCATCATCAAACAATACAAACCACCCTTCTGGCTCTCCAACGGCGTGCGCATCACGGTCTTCGTGGCGTTTACTCTGATTGGCGTTTTGTGGGCGTTTGATTTTATAGGCGCTATCGACCCGTTCAAAATCTTCAACCCCACCGCCATGACCGCCGCCGGCATCATTTTCGTCGCTATCGTGCTGGTCGCCGCGCTGTTCGTCTACCGCCCGTGGTGCCACTTTGCCTGTCCGTTCGGACTGGTATCATGGTTTTTTGAGAAACTGGCTATTTTCAATATCAAAGTCGACTACACCAAATGCACCGCCTGCCAGGCCTGCAACGCCGCCTGCCCATCGACCGTCATGGATGCCATCCTCAAGAAAGACAAAACCATCCCGGACTGCTTCGCCTGCGGCATCTGTATCGAATCGTGCCCCACCGATGCTGTCTCGCTTACGGCGCGACATCACGCCCGCTTCGACATCACCGACCCGCAAAACGCCGACATCGCCGCCAGACTTCGCGCCCCGGCAAAAGCACGTTCAACACCTCAATCTTCCGACGTCACAACCTAACTACGCTGTTGTGTCAGGTCTTGATTTCTGCTTGCAGAAATTGTGACCTGATTCGTGGGCGGCAGATGTCCTCACCTGCCCCACACAACGGTAGGTCGAAATCCCCTGCCCGTCAGGGTCTCCGCATAGCGGAGAGGTTTCGACACTCCCTGCGGCCAGTTCCGGCAGGTCCTGTAAATGCGCTTCGTGGGCGGCAGATGTCCTCATCTGCCCCACACAACGGTAGGTTAAACTTGGGTACCCCACCGTCTTGTCCCGCCAGGGTACACGGGTGCCCCACAACTTGAGGCTTGTTGAATAACCCTTACGCCGTTGTGTCAGGTCTTGATTTCTGCTTGCAGAAATTGTGACCTGACACATAAACTCAAGAGCGGCACAAACGCCAGATCACATAAGTCTGCTACGCGGATTGTGAGACCTGCCGGTCTACCACTTTTTCAACAACCCCGTTGACAACCGCCTCATTCTATACGTATAATGGCCTTAATTTGTAACACCTTGTTACCGATACATTTACTATGAATTTGTCGCGATATTTCAGAGAAGACCTCGTTAAGCTGGAAATGACCACCGAGATCGAGCCTCTCGGCGAAGAGGAATCGGTCGATAAGTGGCGCCAGCGGGGTAAAGAAGCGATCATTGAAGAACTCGTGTCGTTGCTTGAAGTCGGCAACCGTATCGGCAATCGCAACAAACTTCTGCTGGATTTTATCAATCGCGAAAAGAAAGCCACCACCGCTATCGGTCACGGTGTGGCCTTCCCGCACATTCGCTCGATGCAGGCCAAAGACTTCATGATAGCTTTCGCGCGGTCAACCGAGGGGTATGATTTCGATGCCCCCGACCACAGCCTGTCGCACCTGTTTTTCGTGATGGCGGCCCCGCCCTATGATGACAACCTCTACCTGAAAGTCTTCAAGTCGCTCGCCGAGATGCTTCAATACGAATCGTTCCGCGAGGAGCTCATGTCGCTGCAAAGCCCCGGCGAACTTATCCGCGCCCTCCGCACCATGGAATGAGCCGCCTTGCGGCGTTTATCTGACATATCCCGGAAGATCTCAGAATAAATCGACGATCTTCATCTTTTTCGCGTCAAAACGTATCGGCCTGATTTTCACGAAGGCATTGTCACGCCACGCACTGCCGACATCTTTCGTACTCGAACTACCTCCCGATGCTCCAATCTGAAAATGCTCATCCAGACAAATCGTCACGTGAACCGCTCTCCCCCGCTCGTTCAGATAGAACAGCAGCCCTCCCTTTACCGGTCGTTCGACGATTTTATCTTCGAAAAGCTTCAGCAGTCCGTCAGCGGAGTAATCATCCCTCTCGCCGACCAGACCTGCCGATTTCAAGCACTCGATAACGTATCCTGAACAGTCGAACCCCGATGGGTCATCGCCGCCCCACACATACGGTGTCCCCAGATACGTCATCGCTATCCTGAGAAACCACATCTTGCCATTGACTTTCTTTTCCATGACAAAGGGCCGAACGAGAGTCACTTCCTCAGGTCTTGTAGCGAAACTGCTCAGTTGGCTTGTAGCGTTGGCACGAGATTCAAAACATTGACAAATCGTTCCGGTTTCGTTATAATTTGACCAGTCAATCATTATATCACGCCATCAAAATGGGAGGTTTCTTTGTTGACAAAGTGTATAATCGTGCTCGCGGTTATTACTCTCGTTCTGTCATCCAATGCCTTCGCCCAGGGCGAGTTCCTGCGCAAGGGCGAAAGCTGTTTAGGTGGCGGGCCAATAACCACATTCGCAACCAGCCCTACCGGCACCGGACTGACCGCCGGAATCTCCATTATAGGGAGCTTCGACCTGGCTTTCAGCTATATCGGTGCCGATGAATCGGGAGACGAATATTCTGCCATGATAGCCATACACTCCAAACGGCAAATGGGAAAGCACCTCACCGGCTTCGCTGTTAACGTTGGATACGATGTTGTCAAACTCGAAGAGTCATCCTGGAGCTATTCTACTCGCACCTATCACTTCCTCATAGCCGGCGTAACGGGGTACGACAATATGTACCCACATCCGGACATTCAGGTAAGTATCGGCGGAACTTTCGCGTTCTTGTACAATAGCGACAATGGTGTCACCGATCACTTCAAAAGTGTCGAGTCTAACGTCAGCCTGAGTCTCACCACAATCTTCGGCTGTCGCGGTAACCTGAGGCCGTATCTAATGATTGGAGGCACGCAGGGGAGTCTTTCGGGAAGCGATATTAACGGGGTTGCCGGGCTCGGCCTACTGGCGGTATTATAAAAGGCCACTCAGCTTCGCCTCTTGCGCCCAAACATTGACAATTCCTTCTGTTATTAGTATACTCTGAATCGTCAATCATTATATCACGCCATTTAACGGGAGGTCTCTTTGTTAATTAAGCGTATAATCGTACTCACAATTATCACTCTCGTTCTGTCATCCACCGCCTTCGCTCAGGGCGAGTTCCTGCACCCCGGCGAAAGCGGCTTATTTGCTTTACACAATTGGGGTTTTTCAGAAAGATTGGCCCTTAACGAGACACCGATTTCGTCTTTCGAAGGCCAGGAAAGCTGGTCAGTTACTGCCGGCTTCAGTTACAAAGGCATCACTGAGATCAGTCTTTCTTACAGAGATAGAGACTACATCCAGGTGAAAGACTACCGGGCGACTTTTACCTACTACTTGAAGAGTCAAAAGGCGTGGGGAATGGCTGGGGCGGGATTGATGGCGGGATATTCCAGTGCAGAAACGGCTAATCCCACACCGTACAATTCCCTCTACTGGGATCGCAATGATCTCGTTCTCGGTGTTACAATCTTCTCAAATTACCAAGCGAGAAACATTTTCGCGATGCAGTTAATTCTGTCCGGTGTAATTCTCACCGCGTTGGAGTCCAGGCCGGACGGAGCAATAGCCGAGATGCGAGGTCGCTTTAGAATTGCCCTCCTGCCGAAAGAACCGATCCGACCATTCTTCGCGGTCGGGATCGGTTTCGAAGACAAAGGAGGAACGGACACCTACGGGACAATTGAAGCCGGAGTACTGACGGCATTTTGAACAGACTCCTCAGCAAGGAACATGAATTCTGACTCAAGAAACCTAATAAGAGAAAATTCACGAGGTCCAAATGAAAAATATCACCCGCGTCTTTCTCACGCTGACAGTCGCTATTCTGTCATCCAATGCCTTCGCCCAGGGCGAGTTCCTGCGCCCCGGGGAAAGCGGCCTCGGTTTACGCGGGATTTTGTCCAATGGAGATTACGTGGACAGAGCGGGCGTGAGTATTGGCGCGACAATAAGTCGATTCGCGGATCTGTGCTATTCCTATTCTAACAATAGCGACTTTGAGCAGAGGAGTCACACCGGGACAATCACGTTCTACCTGAGGCACGGCACTGACCGAAGTTTATTTGGAGTCGGTCTGACAGGCGGCTTTCAATCAATCGAACATAGCCGATACCATTACGGCGCGCTAAATTCTTTTCTGATTGGTATTGCTGCGTTTAAGAACTTCTACATTTCAGAGCAGGTACTTCTGCAGCCGTCGCTCTCGAGTCTCTTCGCGTTCCGGACCGATAACGCCTCTGACGGAGTACAAGGAAACATTGGCGGAAAACTGGCTGTCTGTCTGTTTCACAACAAGAGACTCCGCCCGTTCGTAAACATCGGCATCGACCTCCCCGATAGCTGGTCCACCGATTACTATACAACCTTAGGCGCCGGTCTGGTCGCCGTGATTTGAGGAGGGATATATGTTTCGCAAAATAATCTTCTTCGCCGTGATCACCGCAGCCCTGTTTTCGACCGATGTAACCGCCCAAAGCGAGTACCTTCGCGACGGTGAACACGGAATCGGGCTTGCCGGCTCGCTTATGTTCGGGCGCGACGTGGGCGGCGGCGGGGGGACTATTGGCTATAGAATTGCCGGAAATTTGGATTTCTCCGCCTCCATCGCCCATAACACCGATGCCAATACCAAATCATACTCAACCGCCTTCACCTACCACATCAAGCAAGGTAACAAAAGGAATGTATTCGGCGTTGCCGTGCTTGCAGGCTTTACCGCCGCCGAGCATACAGTCCACTATGGGAGACAGAATTTTTTTCTGGTCGGACTTGCGGTGTACGACAACCTTTATGTCTCCTCCCAATTTGTGGTGCAGCCTTATTTGTCTCATACCTTTGGTGTCCTCACTGGTCACGCCTGGGAGAGAACGCAGGCAAGCATGGACCTGGGTTTGACTTTTGGCTTCGCTCAAAGAGAAGAAATCCGGCCTTTTCTGGGCGTTGCTGGGGTAATCCCTGATAACGGAACCAACGTCTTTGTTACTGCGGGTGGAGGACTTGTCTTAGTCTGGTAAGAATGAGTAACCAGTCATTATATTACAGTACAAAATAAGAGGATTCCATATCCATCAAGCGCATAATCGTGCTCGCGATCTCGTAATCCGGGCCGGTGTTTTATAAATCAGCCAATGACCTTCGTCCGCGTCTGCGCCAGATAAACCCCGCCAAGCACCAGCATCCCACCCACCGCCGTGAAAACACCAAATGGCTCACCCAAATAAGGCACCGCCAATGCCGTCGTCGCCAGCGGCTCCAGATACAAAAAAATGCCCGCCCGCGATGCTCCCAGACTGGATACCCCCTCCTGCCAGAACCAGTGCGCTATCGCCAACGATAACACCCCCAGAAACAAAAGTGCCAGCACCGCCTCAAAGGGCAGATGAAGAAATTTGTCCCAGTCCGATGTAAACAGCATGTAGGTCACAAGTATCACCGCCGATGGAAGAAGTATCGATGATGTCACCGCCAGCGGATCGTACTTACGCGAAAGATCACGTGTCGCCACCGTGTAAAGCGCCCACGTGTGCGCCGAGGCCAGCACCAGCCAGTCCCCTACCGAACTCAACCAGCTCAAGTCGGTAATGTCGCCCCGCGACACCAGAAGCAAAATCCCGGCCGTCGCCACCGCTATACCGGCAATCTCTTTATATCCGATCTTCTCCCTGAGAATCAGGTACGACATCACCGCCAGCACCAGCGGCGTGATAGAAATGATCCAGCCGGTGTTCGTAGCTGTCGTGTACTTTATTCCCGTAATCTGAATCAAAAAGTGCGCGGTTATTATCGCGGCGCCCAAAAGCACCTGCCAGCGATGCCGCGGGCTGAAACTAAACTTGACCTTTCGAGCGAACACCACCACGAACAGAACCGGAAGCCCCACGATAAACCGAAGCCCCATAAGTTCGACGGGATTGACATAGCTCAAGAGAATCTTGGTCGCCACGAACGACCACCCCCAGAATATCACCGCCAGAAGTAAATATACCCGCACCAGCATTACACATCATGCTCCCGTAAACGAACCCTGCCGAATCTCTCCGAAACATAAACGCCGATACTGATGAGAATCGCTCCCACCACAAGCCATATCGTAATCGCCTCACCGATAAGAACCCATGCCCCGATCATCGTGATCAACGGCTCGATGTATAGATAAACGCCGACCTCGGCGGCTGTCTGACGGGCCAATCCCTCCGACCACAACCAGAACGCCACCGCCAGACAAAAAATGCCCAGAAAGAAAAGACTTATTACCGTGTCATCCTGAAGATGCATAAACTTCTGATATCCCGAAGTAACGAGCGTCCACGGCACGAACACCAGCCCGGCAATAGCTGTCATCCAGAACGTCGCCACCAGCGGATTCACCTTTCTGGTGATATCGCGGGTCCCGATGGTATATATGGCCCACGTTACACACGAACCGAGTACGATTAAATCCCCACGCGAATGTATCCACGCCAGATTGGAAGGATCCCCGTTGTATGTCAGAAAGATCACCCCGGAGCAGGCGACAGCCAATCCCAGCCATTGATACAAACTGAATTTCTCGTTAAGGAATATCCAGCCCAGAATAGCGATAAATATCGGCGCCGTCGTCAGTATCCAGGCTGTGTTCGAAGCCGATGTTTCCTTCATACCGGTCGCCATCACCCAGAAATGCAAAAACACCATAAACGACGCGAACAGAAGTTTCCCGCGCATCGCCACGGGCCATATTCGAAGACCCTTGAATCGCAATATGAGATACAACGTTGGAGCCGCCAGCAGAAATCTGACCGATATCATCTCAACCGGCTCGAGTTCCTCCAGAACCACCTTGATAGCGATATAAGATATCCCCCAGAATACCACCGGGATAATCAGAAACCACGATGACCTGCGCATAATGAGGGGAATTAATGCTTAAACTAATGTACTTACAAGCGGTTTGTTCACAGCCGTCTCCCCAACGACTGAAGACAAAAGCATTTGAGTTTTCCAGTTATGTTCGTGATATTGCAAAAAACGATAACTCGCACAGGAGGACAACAATGGACCTGTACCTTATCAGACATATGCTGGCCACCCTGGCCTTCCGTACCCAGCACGCTCTACGCGGCGCCCCTGACAACTATCCCGACTTCAAAGCCGGTAACGATACCTTGACACCCACGCAGATAATAAATCACATGGCCGACATCGCTGTCGCTTCCGGTGAATACTACCGCGGCCGCAAGTATGAGTTGCCCGAACCGGTCCCCTACCGGCAGGCTATCGAAAGATTCCATACCGGCCTGACTGACCTCGATCGCACTCTCGCCGAATCGAAACAGCCCGATGATGCCCTTATCCTGCAGTTTTATCAGGGCCCCTGGCTGGATATGATGACTCACGTCGGCCAACTCATGATGCTTCGTCGGCTGGCAGGCTCTCCCGTGAAGACCGAACCCTACTACAAATCAGACATCAAGGTCGGTCACCTCGGCCCCGACCAGCCTCTTGAAACAGCTTGAAAACGGGCTGACAGACAACAACAATAGGTATACCTATCCGATTTGCCCACTCTCACACGCCGCCTCCAACAAAAAACCGCATAATCCGTATCTTTTTTGTCAACTATGGCTGATTGCTTGTTCGTAATGTCTTAGTAAAAAACGACGCTGGGAAACCCCACACTAAACAGGCGGTTCTCCAAACCGCCAATGTATCACTAAAAAGGAGGCTTGAATGAATCGCTACACAATTTCAACCGGAAAATTTGGACTCTCATCGAGACAAATTACAGGTTTGAAAAGCTTGGTAGCAATCCTCTCTGTCGCCGCGATGCTGATATTCGCAGGTTGTAGCGATGCCGACCTTCCCGTCACCGGTGGTGCTTCACAGGACCTCGGTATGGCTAACAGCGGGAATGGCGTCCTCGGTATCAACGTGCTGCTTAACACAGCCGTGACCGACGAAATCCTTGCCGACCTTGGCAATTATGGCAAGGTCCGGGACATAATGTACAAAGTGAACGCAGTAACTATGCAGGCCAAGGCGGATCAACTCGGAACCATCCAGGCCCTGCCTTATGTAGCGGTCGCGAACCCCGATGCCGAACGCGAAGGAAAGCCGGTTGACCTCGTCAGCGCCACCGATTTCCTCGGCGGAATCAGCACCTGGGATCAGGACGCGATAAATGTGACAGTGCAGCCGTTTAGCTCGGCTCGCGATGTAACCTACACCGGTAACGGCGTCTTTGTCGCCATCCTCGACACCGGATTGCTCGACTCATGGCGCAAGTATTTCCCGCAGGAACGCATAGCTGTTGAATACGCCAAATCGTTTGGTGGTGGCGGTGGCGAAGTCGGCAATGTTTCCGAACAGCCTAACAAATGGGAGCATGATCAGAACTCTCATGGCACACACGTGACAAGCACAGTAATCGGTTACAGCCTGAGAGGCACTGCGATTAACGGCGCCGCTCCTATGGCTACGATTATTCCGGTTAAAGTTCTAAACCAGAATGGCTCCGGATGGTCATCGGTCATCGCCCGCGGTATCGAGTACATCGGCGACCTCAAAGCGGGCCCGCTGGCTGACTACCCGGTGGTAATCAACATGAGCCTCGGCGGACCGGTCCTTGACGCTGTCGAGCAGGCCGCCATCGACTATGCCATCGCCCAAGGGGTCATCATTGTCGCCTCTGCCGGCAATCGCGGTCTCATGGGCATGGGCTACCCCGGCGCCTACGAACCGGTAATCTCATCGGCCGCCTCCGGATGGCTCGGCGAATGGCAGCCTTTCCCGAACGGCGGATGGTGGTATAACCTCGATGTAGCCGAGCCCACCAACCCGGCCAACTTCTACATCACCGACTTCTCCAGCCGCGAACTCGCCGGCCAGGACCTCGACATAGCCGCCCCCGGCTCGTGGGTCGTCGGACCCTATCAGGTCAACAGCGGCAACAGCATGTCTTACTACTTCCTGGGCGGTACCTCCATGGCCAGCCCGCACGTCGCCGGTGTCGTAGCTCTGATGTGCGAAAAGAACCCCTTCCTGACCGCGGCACAGGCTGAGTCAATTCTTGAATCGACCGCCATTCCGCTTCCTCCGGGAAGTCTCGATGTACAGGGGCCGAGTGGCGCGCTTGAGACATTTACCTGGGGTACCGATGCTACCGGCGCGGGTCTGCTTGATGCAGCCGCGGCGCTGTCAGCTACCCCGTAACAAAGAATTCCACTCCAATCACAGGAGAGCCCGCTCACAAGGCGGGCTTTCTTGTTTGTGCCGCACCACACGGTACCCCGTTAATCGGATGAATCCCCCTACAATGAACCTCAAGGTACATCAAACTGATTTTATCAGGTTTTTCGGTAAGTAGCTAAGCACCTACAATACAACCAATTACCTAACGCCTGCCTAACTTTGGCACACCAGTTGTTATAGGCAATGGCATAGAGCAAGTGGCACCTTAGCAACTGTTAACGTTAAGCACAAGGAGGATGCGTTATTACCTGACGACTCGAACGACTCTCACTTTACGACTCTCCTACGACGACTACTCTAATGAAATCTGAAAACTGGAGGAATGGGAAATGAAAACGACACTTAAAACACTAATCGCTCTGACATCTGTTATATGTCTCACCATCTTTGCCACACCGAACATTACCTACGCTCAGACCATGACGATCGCCCCCTTTAAGATCGTCCTTAACCAGCAGGGCAATACTGAGTCCGTTCAGGCGGTTGTCCCTATGACTCTCGAGTCCGGCTATCTGTTCTCGAGTTGCGAGGCCACGCTGTATATCGGCGGGGTGATGATTGCCGAGAACTATGACGCCAAGTACTGCTACATTGATGACAACCTGCTCATCTACTTCGACCGAGTCGGCGTAATCGGCGACGAAGCGCTCGCTGACATGGCCAATACCATCCAGACCGCCACCGTGGAGGGGACTCTCATGATGGTCAACACCGATGGTGACATGATCAGCCGCGGATTCTCTGCTTATGACGATGTCGAGATAGTCGACCCCGAAAAGACCGTCAATAAGTAGCATCCTGACATCGGCGGACAACCCGCCGTCTACTTATCCATACATCCCCCATCGGGCCTCACGCCTTCAGGCGCGGGGCCCGACGGCTTTGCATTGCCAGTTCCGTCAGCTTCGGTCGCCCGACGAAGTCGGCGATGTAAACTGACGGCAAAAAAGATCACCACTCACATCGGGTGGCATGTTCAAACTTGTTCGGATATGACCCCGTGCGCGGTCCCGCGCTTGGTTGTATACTCATCTGCCCGTGCCCAACGCTCCCTCACCCGTTCCGTCAGTTCCTGTCGCCGGACGAAGTCGGCGATGTAAACTGGCGGCAAAAAAGATCACCACTCACATCGGGTGATATGTTCAAACTTGTTTGGACATGACCCCAGATAGGTCGAAATCCCCTGTTTCCTAATCCGCCATCGGCGGGCCCGTCAGGGTTTCCGCCACCGGCGGAGAGGTTTCGACAACTGGTGCGCGATCCCGCGCTTCGCTGGATCTTGGTCTGCCTGTGCCCAACGCTCCCTCACCCGTTCCGTCAGTTCCTGTCGCCCGACGAAGTCGGCGATGTGAACTGACGGCAAACAAAATCACCACTCGCATCGGGTGGCATGTTCAAACTTGTTTGGACATGACCACCCGCCCCGGCGGCGTGTGACCCGACGGTTACGCAAAACCACATATTGACAACCGACTCCCTTTTCATCTAATTGGCCGGATGTCTACCCCTCGCAACAATACTCTCGCCCATATCGGCCTGTTCTATTCCGCCGCCATTTGGGGATCCACTTTTTTCATCGTCAAAGATGTCCTCTCCGATATCGACCCCGTGATCCTCGTCGCCTACCGCTTCCTGATAGCCGGAGCTATTCTACTGGGCTATCTGCTCGCTACACGACGACCCATATTTGCCGGCATTAAGCGCGCCGCCTTCCTCGCGATTATTCTGTTCCTGCTATATATTCCTCAGACTGTCGGCCTCAAATACACCACCGCCTCTAACTCCGGTTTCATCACGGGACTGTTCGTGGCATTCGTACCGATATTTCTCAAAACGATCTTCAAGCGCAGCCCGACCGTCATGGAAGTCATCGCCTCAATCGTCTCGCTTATCGGCTTATGGGTGCTGACAGGCGGGATGCGCGATATAAACATCGGAGATATGCTCACCCTGATGGCCGCCGTGACTTATGCCCTCCACGTTCTTTATAGCGACAAGTACATGAAACAGGGCATGGATCCGTTCATCCTTACCTGCCAGCAGATGCTCATTATCGGGATTCTTAGCATTGTCGCCGGCGCTGCTTTGAACCTTCCCTTTACTGTCGGATCATCGAAAGCCTGGTGGATAATCATATTCCTGGCCCTCTTGCCCACGATGTCGGCCTTTGTGATACAGGTCCTTGCGCAGAGAATCGTCTCGCCCGTGCGGGTATCTCTGGTATTTGCTCTTGAGCCTGTATTTGCCGGAATATTCGCCTGGACTCTGGGAGGTGAGACGGTTGTAATGCACCGCGCCTTCGGCGGCCTCTTGATATTTTCCGCCCTCATCCTCTCCGGCCTACCAACACCGGGACGAAAACCTCAGACACTGTAGGGCGGGTCCGTCTTCGAACCCGCCATTCCAGCGCGTCACGGGTGGCATGTTCAAACTTGTTTGGACATGACCACCAACTCGTTCCGTCGGGTCTTGCGCCGCCCCGGTGGCGTGTGACCCGACGGTCACGCAAAACCGCATTCCGCGCCCGGCCCCGCGCTTCGCGGGATCTTCATCTGCCCGTGCCCATCGCTCTCCCCACCCGTTCCGTCAGTTCCTGCCGCCCCACGAAATCGGCGATGTGAACTGACAGCTTGAGACAATCAAAAAAGCCCCTCCGCCTTTCAACAGAAGGGCCTTATTTGTGTGCACCCACCTCCGAACCGCTGCCGAGAAACCCTCCGGCCAGCCGGCTCCGGCCGGGCAACCCCGCAACACACAAGAGGATCTACTTACCGCTGCTACCTTCCGGTCCTGACGGGGTTCATAGGCTCATGTTGTACGGGACCCAACCATCAACGCTGCTTAACCATCGAAATTAAACGACCGCTAAGCCCTCGGGTGGGAATTCGACCCCGGTATAGCGGGTTCCGGGTTACAGGGCACCGCTAACTCCCCATCTAGCACAGACATAGTCTGATTTGCCGGGGAAGCGTCTCAAGCAGCCGCCAGGCTTGGCAGCCGCAGCGAAACTCTATCCCACAAACGGTTAAGCCGCCTCCGTGAAGGCGGCTGATATCTTTATGGAGCAGATCGGGATCGAACCGACGACCTCCACGTTGCGAACGTGGCGCTCTCCCAGCTGAGCTACTGCCCCAGTAATCTCCTCTTTCGGCCTCCAAAAATAATAAAGCCCGTCTTCTCTTACAAGCTGTTTCTGCATCAATTTCCAACACCGCCCCCAAATCCGGCCCGCGAAAAAAACCCATCCGCAGATGAACCTTACGAAAAAACTCTCGTATACAAAACGATACAGGCAAAGGGAACTCAGGTCGTGGATAAAGCTTTCAAACTTCGAACCAGAGATCATTATTTCGACATAAAAGAAAGACTCGAGGCTCATCTGGGAGCCAAAGATGAAGTCTTCAGAGCGTTGCGCACCGCCAGCGTTGTTAATTCGTCGGCTCTCGATGATCCATCGGTTGACCCCGTCTTTCTCTATCTCGCCCTTGACCGACTGCCCGAACGTCGATGGGAACGAATCGCGCCCGATTACGGTCGGGCTATGTGCGAAGTAACCGCTCTGTACAACATTACCGGGCGCATCGAAGAACTCGCTCTGGCCAAACACTCTTTGGCAGTCCCTCTGATTCTCCAGCTCCATCGCACCCTGTTTGAAAGGACGCGCTATAGCGATGCCGGCAAGTTTCGCGCCGGTGACGATATCGAGCCGATGACCGAATGCCCGCTTCCCCATCACTCTAAACTACCGGAACTGTTCGAACACCACCTGACCTGGTTGATCAATCGATTGAGAATTTTCGGCATCGCCACCAAAGATAATTTCATGGAAATGTTCCACATTGCCGCCGAAGCTCACTACCGGATCGCCACCACCCTGCCATTCGAATGCGGCAATGGACGAGTCGCGCGGCTCATAGGCGACTATGTCCTCATCTACACCGGCCTTCAATACGCCCTTATTTTGTCCCATGACCGCGAGGAATATCTCGATGCTGTCCGAAGCTCCGCCATCGATAGCCTGACGCCGCTGGTGAACTACCTGATAACCGCTTTCGAGGCAACGCTGAAAAGACTCGATGGTTTCGTCGCCCTCACCGAGAGCGCGAAACAGGAAGTCTACCGCAACAACCTTTCTTAAACCTTGCCGATGGCGGTCAATTTCCGCTTACCATCACATATTGATCTTTGCCTGAAAATATCGTTCCCACAGGCACTCGTTTTTCGTATATTAGCCACCTATGAGCTATCTCGTTTTCGCCCGAAAATACCGACCGCAAAACTTTGAAGATATTGTCGCGCAGGAACATGTAACCAAAACCCTGCAAAACAGTATCAAAAACGACCGGATCGGTTCAGCCTATCTTTTTTGCGGCCCGCGCGGTACCGGTAAAACTTCCACCGCCCGCATTCTGGCCAAAGCGGTCAACTGCGTTAATGGCCCGACTCCTCAGCCATGCGGCGAATGCTCTGCCTGCCAGGAAATCACCCGCGGTTCATCGCTCGATGTTCTCGAAATCGACGCCGCCTCGAATACGGGTGTCGATGATATCCGACGTCTGCGCGAAAATGTCCGCCACTCCCCAGCCGGAGGGAAAAAGCTCATATATGTCATCGATGAAGTCCACCGTCTTTCCGGACCGGCCTTCGATGCCCTGCTTAAGACACTCGAAGAACCACCTCCGCACGCCATGTTCATCCTGGCCACTACCGAACCGTTCAAAGTGCCGGAGACAATCCTCTCCCGCACCCAGCGCTTCGACTTCAAACGCGTTTCAGTAAAAGAGCTGGCCAATCACCTGACCAATATCGCCCGGGCCGAGAAGATGAAAATTACCGATGGCGCCCTGCGCCTGATTGCCCGCAAGGCTGATGGCTCCGTGCGCGACTCGCTGTCATTGCTCGACCAGATTGCCGCCTTCACGACTGACAGCATCACCGAAGAGCACGTTATCCAGGCCCTTGGGCTGGTCGACCGAAGGTTCCTGTTCGATTTTACCGCCGCCATCGCTTCGAGAGAAAGCAAAACTGCGCTCCGCCTGATAAAAACGATCTTCGACAGCGGCGTTGACCCCAAAGATTTCGTGGCCGAACTCCTCGAACACTTCCGCGTCCTCCTCGTACTGATCACCGACAAAGAATCCGGCGACCTGCTGGCGTTCGGCGAAGAAGAACTGAGCGATTACTCCGAACAGGCAGCCTGCTTCACTGTGGGCGACATCATTCGCCTCATGAAAACCATGGCCGACTTAAACTCCGACCTCAAAGACAGCGGTCTCGATGGACGTCTGCTTCTCGAAATGACGGCGGTCAAAATGGCCGAGATGGAATCCACCGTGAAATTCGAGGAAGTCCTTCAGGCGATCCAGCAATCACCCGCCAATACCGGCGGCGACCTGTTCGGCCAGCCCGAAAAAAAAAAGAGTGAATCCCTGAGCACTCCGGTCACTCTCGTAAGAAACCAGCCCGAAGAAAAACCCGCTCCGCCACCTATCCACGATCGCGCTGTCAATATCCTCATGCTTCGCTCCGGCTGGGACAATTTTCTGGATATCCTCAAAGCCAAACGGCCCATGCTGGCCTCACAGCTGGGGATGGTCCAGCTTCGCGAAATCAAAGAAAACAGAGTGCTGGCGGTCTTTCCGTCATCGGGTGAAAATTCCAAAGTAATAGTTGAAAAACCGGACAATATAAAATTTATTACCGACCTGTTGCGCGAGCATTTCAAGGCCAATCTCAGCCTCAGACTGGAAATAGACCACAGCCTGAAAGCTCCCGCACAAACGGAGAAACAAAACAACGGTTCGGCTGTTGATGTAAAAAAGCTGGTCGAGAGCTCGCCGCGAATCCGTATGCTCATTGAGAAAGTCAACGGCGAGGTGATCGGCGTCAAAAAACCCAAATGACAACGGTTGAGTAATTCAAAGGAGATTGCAATGTCTAAAGGCGGACTGGGAAATATGATGAAGCAGTTCCAGCAGATGCAGGCCAAGATGGAAGAAATCCAGGCTGAACTGGAACGAACCGAAGTCGAGGGAACCTCCGGCGGCGGTATGGTCAAAATCACCATCAATGGCAAAATGGACATCACCGGCGTCAATATCGACCCCGAGGTCGTCGATCCCGATGATGTCGAGATGCTTCAGGACCTGATTCTCGCGGCCGTCAAACAGGCCAAAGAAAAAGCCCAGGAGCTTCAAGCGGAAAAAATGTCGGCTCTCACCGGCGGTCTGAATATCCCCGGCATGAACCTACCTTTCTGAGGTAATGTGTGACCATGTTTAAATCGGCAGGATCCGTAGAGCGTTTGGCCAATCGATTGGCGCGGCTGCCCGGTATCGGGCGGAAATCCGCCGCGCGACTGGCCTTTCATATTCTCAAACTCTCCAAAGAAGAAGCTTTCGAATTGGCCGACACCATTCGCGAGGTCAAAGAGAAAGTCGGCTTCTGCTCGGTCTGCAACAACATCTCCGAGACCGACCCCTGCCAGATTTGCGATGATCCCAAACGCCAGCGCAATGTCATCTGCGTTGTCGAAGAGACCGCCGATGCTGCCGCGATTGATAAAGCCGAGGGTTTCAGAGGCCTCTTTCACATTCTCGGGGGAAGGCTCTCGCCGCTCGACGGTATCGGGCCGGATGATCTGAAAATAGCCGAGCTGTTAAACCGGCTGCACTCCGGCGAGGTCGAGGAACTGATTATCGCCACCAATCCCAATGTCGAGGGGGAGGCTACCGCTATTTACCTGTCAAAGCTGATCAAACCGATGGGCATCAGGGTGACGCGCATCGCCCGCGGCTTGCCGGTCGGATCGGATCTTGAGTTCGCCGACTCGATCACGCTCACCCGCGCCCTCGAGGGCCGCCAGGATTTTTAGCAGGCAATCGCTATATTTCTCGTGGATAGATCGGGAGAGGACCAATCGCAATAAAAGTGTGGTCGGGATCTCGATACGTGTCAAAGATGTCTGTCAAAGATGTCGATCAAAGATGTCTATTCGAAGTTGTCGAACCAACGATGTCAATCCAAGATGTCAGCCCAAGTTGTCAGTCCAAGATGTCAGTCAAAGATGTCAATCAAAGATGTCGTTCAACAGCCACAATGAAGTGGCCTGTGCTCGTGACCACAGTTGCGGCATCGAGATCCCGTTGTCAAGCGAGATGTATGTCCGCGACCACACGCAATAAATCGGTAATTTTGAACGACTTAGCAATCCGCAAAAAGTGCGTATAAAATGCGTATACCCGTTATGAAATCCAGGGTCGGGACCTGAGGTAAGTAGTTAGATTGACCTGGCTGCGTTTTATCTGAAGTTTGTCTCGAATCGACTCTCTATGTTTCTGAACCGTGTCCAGCGATATCCCGAGCACTTCGGCTATCTCCTTAGATGACAACCCGTTACGAATCATCTCGCAAATCTGAATCTCCCTTCCCGAAAGACGAGCCAGGTTGCGCTTGAAGACATCGATCTCCCTGGCAAGAATCGATTTGAGGATATCTTCAAGATGGTCGATATCTTTGGCCGGCAACTTGCCATCATGACTTCGCAATTTCGACACCACCGGCAGCAGAAGATTCTCGACTTTCATCGACAGCTCTTCGCGGAATTGATCCCGGTCTTTCTCGATATGCTCGAGAATCTCCTTCATGGCGATATTTTTCTGACTCAGGGCTTCGCTTTCCGCCTGAAGTCGCTCTTTGGCGCCGAGGACTTCCTGCTCGGCGCGGAGCCGCTGGAGTTCGGCCACGGCGCGAGAGGCGAAAATGGTGAGCAGAGACTCTGCCTGTTTGACCAATTCTTCGGTAATAGCATCGTGATGCATGATAGCTATGATCCCCATCACCTCCCCCTCGGCGGTGACTAACGGCGCGCCGAGATAGACTCGTATGTCAAGTTGCTTCAGCAGGTGCCCTTTCGGAAAAGACGACTGTACATCGCTGAAGCAAAACGGCAGCGCCTTTTTGACAATCTCGGCACACGGTGTCCCGGACAGAGCATAGGTGATATTCTCGCGGAACTCACCCCTGTCATAAAACGCCAGCGTATCGACACCCGTCTCGTCGCCACCGTGCAACTCCGCCACAAGCGCGCTGCTGACACCGAGGCCTTTGGCGAGATGTTCCACCAGTGACCTGAAAAACTCCTGTCCGGTTGTCAGCGAGGTTCCTTGCACCACCGACCGGAGCATGGTCTCCGCTCTCTTTCGCTCGGTGACATCTCGCACCACCGCCAGCAAATAGCTGTCGCCCGCGACCTGAAAGGAACTCAGCGAAACCTCGGCGTCGAACAATTCGCCGTTGATCCGCCGGTGTTTCCACGGGAAAAACTGCGGCCGACCGCTCAACGCCTCGTTGATAAGATACTCCGCTTTGGCCCGCGATGCCTGACCATCGGGCTGATACTCGGGAGAAAATTCCCACGGATGCAGTCCGATCATTTCCTCCCGCTTGTCATATCCGAACATCTCGACAGTCCGGCTGTTGCAGTCTATTATCTCCTCGCCCCGGAACACGAAAATAACATCGTTGGCGGCCTCGAAAACTTTTCGGTATTTCGCCTCACTCGACAGCAGTTCTCTTCGGGCGCGCCACTGCTCGGTAACATCGACACCGATGCTCAATACGCCCTCGGGCGCACGACCGGAATTATATATTATGCTGTTGCTCCATTTGATTATCTTTTCCTCGCCGGATTTCGTGATAATCGGATTTTCGTAATCGGTAATCGGCGCCTTGCCTATGACAACATCCCGGAAGATCTTTTCAACGCCGCCGCGAACTACGTCCGGAATGAACAACTCCATCCAGTTGCGACCGATAACCTCATCTTTGGTGTACCCGGTCAACTGTTCGGCCATTCTATTGAAGAGAGTTATATTGGCATCGAGGTCGAGCGTAAGGACTATCGCGTTGGCCGTCTCAATGAGATTTTCGTTGAATTCCTTGGCAGCCCTAAGCTCACGTTCCAGCCTACGATGGTCCGCCAAAGACCGCTCCAGCTGACCGACTTTTTCTTCAAGATGATTAGTCTTAGCCATCTTGTCCCTCATTAAATCGCCCGGACCTTATACGTACGAAGGTTACTGCTAACGAGCAGGATAGTATTTAAGGTTCCACAGGATGAAGGCAAGGTGTCTTGCAGCCGAGGATATTCTTATTGCCTTTCAGCCGCCCTCTACTCTCTCAAGAAACGGATTAACGCTCTACGTGTCAACTCAAAAATACCAGACCGCGCCTGTCTTCTTTTCGCAGCAACGCATTCTCCCGCAAAACCGATTAAACCTCCCCCCTCACCCCAACCCTCTCCCGGAGGGCGAGGGAGGAAGAGGCATGAGGTCGCGTTTGATTAGATCGCCGTCAGGTGACATCCCCGAAACTTTCGGGGACAGCACCTGACGGAACCCGTTAGATGCGATCGGCAAGGTCGCGTCATTCCGTTGAAAACTTCCGAGTCCGCCTGTGGCGGGACGGAATCCAGTCAGTCTTCGCAGGGAAGAATCCGAAGCGGTTCTGCCGACGGGTGGCAGGCTCAAACTTTGTTTGGGCCTGACCTGTTGTATCCGGACGGGTGGCAGGCTCAAACCTTGTTTGGGCCTGACCTGTAGGGGTTCAAAATTTTGAACCCCTACAACGACGGGTGACAAAATGCCCCGGTGCCCCATCCGCTTACGGTGGGAATAGGGTCCCCCATCCGCTTGCGGTGGGAATAGGGTGCCCCATAGCTTGCTATGGGATTCGTACCCGGTGAATCTTCCGATTCACCGGGTAGCACGTTTGATCAATCGAACGCCTACTGTGCCCCGCCTAACAGTTGGGCTAATCTCGAATTATCTCCCACCTGCCGCTGACGCTATAGGCGGGGTATCATCGTGCTGTCAGGTGTCCCCACCTGACAGTCTTCGCAGGGATAAACCCGACCCATTTTCTACTTTCTGAACTTAAACCTTATACTCCCCCGAACGTATGTATAATTGACGGCAATACGTGCCGGGTCCAGAAAGTGATTTTATGCAACTATCCGATTTCAGACATTTCCGCGATCTTCTCATAGAGCGCCGACAGAACCTGACTGACTGGCTCAATTCCGGCGCCGGTCTTCGCGACGAAGAAGCCGCCGCCGTCAGGCAACTCATGGGCCAGATAAAGGATGCCCTCGGGCGAATCGAGAGCGGCTCATTCGGCAAGTGCGACATTTGCCACGATGGTATCGAGCCCGACCGTCTCGAAATCCAGCCGATCCGGCGCGTCTGCCTCGAGTGCATCAGCGAAGCCGAGAAGGCCGCCCTTGAAGAGGACCTCTTTCTGGCCAGCAAGATTCATCGCGCCCTGCTTCCGCAGCGCATCCCCGCGATCCCCCGTTTCGACCTGGCTGTCAAATCGCTTGCCGCGAGCGATATCGGCGGCGATTATTATGATTTTCTCGAAGGCCCCGATGGCAACACCATGCGGATTGTCATCGCCGATGCTATGGGACACGGCCTTCCCGCCGGACTGCTCATGTCGAATTTCCAGGGAGCACTGCGCGTCCTCTCCGCCGACATCGACTCCCCCGCCCCGCTGGTTACGCGCCTCAATCAATGGATCTGCCGCAATGTGCCGGTGACGAAGTTCGTGTCGATGGTCTGTTTGTGTCTTCATAAAACATCGGCCGACGAAACCCACATCACTTTTGCCAACGCCGGACATCCTCCCCCGATTGTATTTCGCGATGGTGGTTCGGTTGAGCTGCTCGAGGCCACCGGGACGGTGATGGGGGTGCACGAGGATTTCCGCTACGACGAGGGCAGCCTGAAGCTGCGCGCGGGGGATTATTTGGCGCTTTACACCGATGGTATCACCGAGGCGCAGAATGTGTCGGGCGAGGAGTTCGAGCAGGAGCGGATCGTGGAGTTTTTCCGCGACCGTGCCGGGCGACCGTTTGATGGTGTTGTCGATGATCTTCTTTTGAATGTTCTTGATTTCACCGGTGGCCGTCGGAACGCCGACGACATCACCGCCATCATCCTCCACCGCAAATAAATCCATCCAGACTTGGTCAATCGGACCGAGCCGTTCCCCCTCTCTCAGATTCTTTGTAGGTCAAAATCCCCTGTTTCCTAATCCGCCGGTACAAACCCAGAACATAGGTTACAGTTTAGACTCATGACATAGGTAACACTTATAATACGGTACAAATCAAGGAGGATTGGTTGTGCCGTGGAAAGAGAGCTGTGTCATGAACGAACGGATGAAG